>JAITVG010000199.1 GCA_031285925.1 Tannerellaceae bacterium | reverse complement strand
CCCGGCAGACGAAGCAGGATGAATATCCGGCAAAGTATCGACCCTTTCAATACAAAATTCAACCCGAATTATGGAGAAAATAGGATAAAGGAGATTAGTATGAATAATACAGGTTAAATGTCTATTCCTTGCCTGTATTCAAAAGAAATATGATTCGTTTTTATAAATCATTACATACTTGACGAAATTATACACAAACAGGTCACATTATGGAAATACCTAAAATTATTCATCAAATATTTGAAGATGAAAATTATCCTTCTTTTTTTTCTCAACTGAGTGAAACATGGAAAAAAAATTCATCCCGGTTGGTCGTATGAGTTTTGGGATCGAAAGCGGATGGAATCTTTAAATGCGTTCGCCTTGATATTCAGCAATTCAGGGAGCAGCAATTTTTATCCCAAAAAAACCGTAACTTTGTAAGTTTAAGTCATTAACGGATATGCAAGCAACGAAAGACGAAATAATACTTGTTCTTTATGAACACCGTTTTCTGGGATGGAAATATACCGCCTTTTCGGTAGAAGAAACGGAAAGCGGCAGTATGCGCATACTGGGAGCTCCTTCCGCAGATACGGGTTGTGCGAAAGAGATCACGCGATTGATCCGGCTTGTAGGCGATATATCAGACAAGTCGCTTATGAAACTTTATTCAAAGAAGAAATCGGTTGCAGATTTTCATAAGGAGATTACGCCCGAACTGTTGGAGAAATATATCCGCCCACGAATAGAAGCCGTCAATTATAAACTTACCTTGCTTGCAAGGATTGCCGGTATTCCGGTGTTTATCCGCACCGATCTTTCCAACAATACGCTTTTTGTGCAAAACAAACTGGAGGTTCTTCCCGCAGACTCTTCCTGTCTTTTTAATTTTGAAAAAAAGGAAGGCGGCATACATTATTATATTAGCATGAGCAACGGAAACAGGAAAATCACGTTGCTCAACAAACGCGGGATTATCCTTTCCGACAAGCCCTCCGTGGTTTTGATCGATAAGGAGATTCACTGTGTGGACAAGATCGAATCAAGGAAACTTGCTCCTTTTTTCTCCAAGAGCCATATTACTGTTCCCGCCGCGTCGGAGAATATGTATATCCGCAACTTCATTGCCAAAACCTTACCGGATCATGAAGTCAATATCACAGGCATACCCGTTCGCGAGCTTCATCCTCCCGCCCGGGCTGTCCTTTCGCTGGAAGAAGGGCTTGGTGGGGATTTGTTGTTTTTGCTGACTTTCCGTTACGGAGAAGATACTATTCTTCCCGGTGACAGGCAAAAGAGAATCGTAAAAGTAGAACACGAGGGCGGTCTGTCGTCTATCGAATGGTTCGACAGGAAGCCGGAAGAGGAGCAGCGTTTTGTTGAAATACTGGAACGCGAAGGCCTTAGGAAACAGCATATAAATCATTTTTGCCTTCCGGCCGAGGGAGAACCTTACGGACTAATCGAATGGCTCAACAGGAGCAGGGATGAATTGACGAAATACTTCACTCTGGAACAGAATATGAATGTTACCTATTATATAGGAAGCCTAACGAAAGAGTTTTCCGTGGAAGAAAAGATCGACTGGTTTGAAGTGAAAATCGTGATCGTAGCCGGCAGCTTCCGTATCCCCTTTAGCCGCTTTCGCCGCCATATACTGGAAGGGCGGAAGGAATACATACTGCCCGACAAAAGTATACTGTTACTGCCCGACGAATGGTTTTCGCACTATCACGATCTTCTGCGCTATGGAAAGGACAAGGGAGATTGCATGCAGATGAAAAGGATACACGCACCGATAGTGCTTGCCTTGCACGACAATATTTCAGCCGGTATGCAAAACCACTTGAAAGAACTCATGCAAGTTTCCCCGGAACGCCATCCCTTGCCCGCGCATACACAGGCCGCGTTGCTCCCTTATCAGAAAGAAGGCTTCTACTGGTTGCAGCATCTTTACAAACACAACTTCGGCGGTTGCCTGGCAGACGATATGGGGCTGGGGAAAACATTGCAAACCATTACCCTGCTTCAGCATATCTATGAAGCCGGCGGGCAAAAGGAAGTGACGGAAACCGGCGGACAGTATTCCCTGTTTGCCGATAATCGTCCGACGTTACCGGCCGCTTTGATCGTAGTCCCCACATCGCTTTTGCACAACTGGGCAAATGAACTCAAACGTTTCGCCCCGGAACTGAGGGTTTTCATTTATTCCGGAACCAATCGGATGCGGAGCAGGCATATCGAGCAGGTATTCGATCGCTTCGAAGTCGTAATCACTTCCTACGGACTGCTGCGGAACGATATAGAATTTCTGCGGGAATACTGTTTCCGGATAGTCATACTGGATGAAAGCCAGTATATCAAAAATCCTTCTTCGCTTTCCTACCGCTCCGTAAAGATGCTGAAAACCGAGCACAGGCTTGTACTGACCGGTACTCCCATCGAAAACTCTCTGGAGGATCTTTGGGCACAGTTTAATTTCATCAACGAAGGATTGCTCGGAAGCTTCTCCTCCTTTAAGAAAGAGTTTATACAAAAGATCGTCAAGGAGAAAAGCGAAGAGCGGGAAAAGGCGTTGCGCCGCATGATCGCTCCCTTCATGCTTCGGCGAACCAAACAGGAAGTTACCCCCGAACTCCCCCCGCTGTTGCAGGAAGTGGTCTACTGCGATATGACCGACGAACAGCAGGATATATACCTAACAGAGAAGAACCGCATACGAAACACGTTGCTGAAAATGAAAGAAGATACCGCCGGCCTGCAACAAAGCAACAAATTCATTGCCCTGGAAGGATTAAACCGCTTGCGCCAATTGGCCAATCATCCGCAAATGATCGACCCGGACTATGAGGGAAACTCCGGCAAATTCGAACAGATATTGCTCTTCTTCGAAAACCTGAAAGCAAGCAACCACAAGGTGTTGATATTCTCTTCTTACGTCAAACACCTTAATCTGATTGCCCGCAAGCTCGACAAAACCGGCCGGAAGTATGCGATGCTTACCGGAGAAACCACCCGGCGAGAAGAGGAAATCAAGCGCTTCACCGACAGGGAAGACGTTCACTGCTTCCTTATCTCCCTCAAGGCCGGCTCAACCGGCCTGAACCTGACGGCAGCCGACTACGTATTCATTATCGATCCCTGGTGGAATCCGGCGGCGGAGATGCAGGCCTTCAGCCGGGCACACCGTATCGGGCAGGACAAACCGGTTATTGTTTATCGCTTCATCTCCACCGAAACGGTAGAAGAAAAGATACTGCATTTGCAGGAAAGCAAGTCCGCCCTGTTCGATACATTCATCGAAACGCGGAATCCTTTTGCTCAGATGAGCCGGGAAGAGATAGAGGATTTGTTTTGATCCGTGCTACCGGGCACTACCTGTTCTCCAGATAAGTATCGATAACGGTCAGCAGCTTTTCCGGATTGGTCGGCATCGTTATATAGTCGGTAAAGCCCGATGCCTTTATTTTCCGCTCATCCTCGCCGGAAACAAAGGAGGCAACGGCAATGACAGGTATGGTGATATTCTCCTTACGCATTACGGCCACGGTTTCAAACCCGTCCGGATTTGAAATACCGGTGTCCATGAGGATAATGTCGGGAGCGTACTTTCTGAACTGTTTAAAGGTATCTTCTCCGCTATGGGCGTAATACAGTCGGTACTCTTTCAGTATCGACCGGAGCAAGCGACAGTTTGTTTGGCTGTCTTCGGCGATCAGGATTTTCAGCCTGTGCACCGAGTCGTCGTCCGGAAGATCATAGTCTTCGCTCGGGCAGATAATCGAATCGGGCAGCCTGAACCAGAACACCGACCCTTTCCCCGGTTCGGATTCCACGCCGATCTCGCCGCCCATCTTCCTAATGATCATCTCGCAGATGGAAAGCCCCAGGCCGGTTCCCTGCTGGAAGCTATTGAGTTTCACGAAGCGGGTGAAGACCGTCTTCAATCCTTCCTCGGTGATTCCGCAACCGGTGTCCTTTACGTAGAAATAAATCTTGCCCTCCTCGTGGCGATAGCCGAACGTAATCTCTCCGCGATTCGTAAACTTTACCGCATTATTGATAAAGTTCGTGATCACCTGCGACAGCCGGTTCTTGTCGATATAGACGTAGAAGTCCGGTATTCTCTCCTCAAAGGCCAGCCGAACCCCCGGCTTCACCTTCAGACGGGAGGTCTGCTCTATGTCGGAAAGGAGCTTGTTCATATCCACATCGCCGTAGGAAAAGTCGAGCGTGCCGGCTTCTATTTTGGAAAGGTCGAGGATGTCGTTTATCAGTTGCAGCAGGAGTTCGTTGTTCGTATTGATGATTTTGGTATACTCCAGCCGTTCGTTCACGTCTTCGCAGAGGGCGAGCAGGCCGGAGAATCCTACGATTGCGTTCAGCGGCGTGCGGATTTCGTGGCTCATGTTAGCCAGGAAGGCCGATTTCAGCTTGTCGGATTCCTCGGCTTTCTCCTTGGCTTTGCGCAATTCCTGCTCGACGAGCTTTTGTACCGTCACGTCTTCTTTCTTGAACACTACGCCGAGCAGCGCTCCATCGTCGTCGAGGACGGGGGTAGACAGTATGTGAACGAAAGTGCCGTCCGACCATCCCCGGGTAGAATCGATCACCTTTTTGGTGCGCATCGCCTCAACCACCGTGCAGTTCGTGCAGTAGGGCAGTTGCGGATTGGCGCTGAGGAAGCAATTGTTCGGCCCGAATTCCGGTTCATAGGTGTAGGTGATTTTATTTTGCCACTTGATCGAGTAGTCCGGTTTAATAAAGCGTATGGACGATTTCATATTGTTCATGATCAATTCGTTGTCCTTCTGCAAGTCGAGAAGACTATCCTTCATCTTCTTCATCCGCAGGAAAAAGAAGAAAACCATGACGAGGAATACGGCCAGAACAAAGCTCGTGAGTGAGAGAATCTCTATTCTGTAGCGCACAAAGAAGCTCTCCTCTCTGTTGATCAGTATATGCTTTTCGGGTAGAAAGTTGCGGTTGATGCCGAATTCATCCAGCTTATTTTCGTCGAAAGTGTATAGGTTTGGAATGATGACCGGTTTCATTTCGTTGATGTCTACCGTTTTGGCGTCGAGAATGTTGTAGGCCTGCCCGGCCAGATTGCGCCCCATGCTGCGGCTGTCGTAGTCGGGGATGTGTCCTCCGATCACCCAGTGTCCGATTCCCACGGCCGTGAGTGTGAACGCAGGCAGCCGGGGATTGGCCGTCATCATGGAGTAGGTTGCGTTGCCCACATAGTGCCCGTCGTTCATGTCCACCCGCCAGGTTCCCATCAGGATAGCCGTGTTTTCGGGCAGATGCTTTATCTCTTCCACGATGGAGTAGATGTCGTTTTTCCTTCCGTCGAGGGTGATCAGGTTGTATTGGGGGAACCTTTTCAGTTCACTCTTCACGAGCGTTTGCAGAGCAATGCCGCCGTAGGTGTTGTCCGTTACAAGCGCCAGGTTTTTGATCGAGGGATAAAGCGTATTGATCAGGTCGATGTTCGACTCCACATCGTAGGAGTAGAGGAATCCGGAGAGCGGGAAGACGTTTCTGTACAGGCTGATGTCCACATAGTTCGGCGCCCAGTCTACGAGCGACTTCACCGTATCTTCGGGCAGATAGATGGCGTTCCGGCTGATCATTCCCAATAGTACGGGGACGTCGTTAAACGGCAGTTCGTCCTGCGAGATGTAGGCCGACCACGCCTCCTGCCCAAGGATCATAATCATGCTCGGCTTTTGTTTGCCCGTATGCTTGCTCAGGATGTCCTTCATTCTCCCTTTCCACAGATGCGCTTCGGGCAGGCTTTTGCAGTTCATGTTCTCCATCTCGAAGAAATATTCGCCGCCCAGTCGTTTGTATTCGTCTTGAAAATCGGTCAGGTTTTTAGCCATGTTTTGGGTGTCCGGATTGTAGGAACTGATCGTAAGGATATATTTCGTGTCTTCAGCCCGGACGAAAGCTGAAAGCACAAGAGCAACCAAGAGGATTAAATGGCGTAAATGTTTTGTACAATACATATTGGTAAAAAGTAACGTTCGTGAATACGAATGTGCAACGTTCCGACGGAGGTTCACCGCATTTCGCTGTGACAAAGTTAATTAAAGATCATTACCGTCAAAAAAAATGGTGTTATTTTTTCCCTCAAACGCTCGTCCGTTTTTTTAACCTCCTGAAAACCATACAATTGAAACCACCGCGGAAGTATTCAAAAATCCCCCGCGGGAAGTGTTGTAACCACAGAGGGCTTTCCCCCAAAGCTCTACGGACTTTTCCGCTAAAGTATATACTATAAGTTGCTAAAGTATATACTATAAGTTGCTAAAGTATATACTATAAGCTACTAAAGTATATACTATAAGTTGCTAAAGTATATACTATAAGTTGCTAAAGTATATACTATAAGTTGCTAAGATGTACATCTTAGGAAAAAACCTTCGGGGGATATAAAAAGAGAGGCCGACACTTTGGCCGGCCCCTCCCTATTATTAATTTTTAAAATATGCTCCCTCACGGGAGGATGGCAGACTTCTTTGGTCTGCGTCTATCATGAAGTTAAAAGTATGCTCCCTCACGGGAGGATGAAACTAAAAGTTTTGATTTTGAGAATTTATCCTTTGGTTTTGAGAATTTCTACGGTGTCGGAGGCGATCGTGTACTCCTCGTCGGTGGGGATTACCATGATCGTTACCCTGCTGTCGGGCGCACTGATCACCATTTCTTTGCCGCGCATGCCTTCGTTTTTCTCTACGTCGATCTTCATGCCCATGTATTCCATGTCTTCACACACTACGCGGCGGGTTTTCCACTGGTTCTCGCCCACGCCTCCGGTGAACACGAGGATGTCGCAGCCTCCCAGGGCGGCGGCGTAGGAGCCGATATACTTTTTGATGCGATAGTTGTACACGTTGAGCGCAAGCGTGGCGCGGCGATCGCCTTCGGCCACGGCGGCTTCAATCTCACGCATGTCGGAGGAGATGCCCGAAAGCCCCCACACACCGCTGCGTTTGTTGATCATGTCCGACAAAGCGTTCGCATCCAATCCTTCCTTGTTCATCAGGTAGGCGAGCGATCCGGCGTCGATGTCGCCGCAACGGGTGCCCATCAGGAGGCCTTCCACCGGCGTGAGTCCCATGGAAGTGTCCATGCTTTTTCCGTTTTTGATAGCGGCAATCGAGCCTCCGTTGCCGATGTGTGCAGTGATGATGCGCTGCTTTTCGTAGGCAACGCCAAGGATTTCACATGCCCGGCGCGACACGTAGCGGTGGCTCGTACCGTGGAATCCGTAGCGACGGATGCCGTATTTCTTGTAATAGGAATAGGGAAGGCCATACATGTAGGCGTAGTCGGGCATGGTTTGATGGAAGGCTGTGTCGAAAACGCCTACCTGCGGAACGTCGGGCAGCAGGCGGCTCATTGCCCGGATGCCTTTCAGGTTCGGCGGATTGTGCAGGGGGGCAAGGTCGATACACTCCACCATCTTTCCGATCACCTCGGAGGTGATCTCCACACTGCTGCTGAATTTCTCCGCTCCGTGCACCACGCGGTGGCCAATGGCGTCGATCTCTTCATACGACCGGATGCATCCGTATTTCGCATCGGTCAGTATGCTCAAGATAAACTCGATGGCGACCGTATGCTCCGGCATGTCCTTTTCCATGGTAACCTTCTCGCCGTCGGGCGTGGTGAACTTGAGGAACGAGCCGGGAAGCCCCAACTTTTCTACGCCGCCCTGCGCCATTACTTCCTGTGCCTGCATATCGTATAGCTTGTACTTCACCGACGAGCTTCCGCAATTCAATACCAATACTTTCATATTCCTGCCCTGCTATTTTATGATTCGATTACTCATTTTCCTTTCTTCATGCCGATGGCTTGATTGCACGTTATGGCCACCATGTTGTAAATGTCGCTTACGGAGCAGCCGCGCGACAGGTCGTTTACCGGCGCACCCATGCCCTGAAGGATCGGCCCGACGGCTTCTGCGTTGCCCAATCGCTGCACCAGCTTGTAGGCTATGTTACCGGTTTCCAGCGAAGGGAATACCAGCACGTTCGCCTTTCCCGCCACCTCGCTGCCCGGAGCCTTCTGCAATCCTACCGAACCGACCAGTGCGGCATCGGCCTGCAACTCGCCGTCTATGCTGAACTGTGGGGCTGCTTCCCGCGCAAGCCGCGTAGCTTCCACCACCTTTTCTACCATCTCATGCGATGCGCTCCCTTTGGTTGAGAAGCTAAGCATCGCCACCCGTGGCTCAATTCCCACGATGTCTTTCGCCGTTTGTGCCGTTGCCACTGCGATTTGGGCAAGCTCGGCGGCATTGGGGTTGGGCATCACTGCACAGTCGGCAAAGACCAAAACGCCGTCTTTCCCATAGCTCTTGTCTTGCACGAACATCAGGAACGCCCCCGACACTACGGTCATTCCCGGAGCAGTCTTTATGATCTGTAAGGCAGGACGCAGCACGTCGCCCGTTGTATTCCTTGCTCCGGCAATCTCGCCGTCGGCATCTCCGGCCTTGATCATCAGGCAGGCCAGATACAAAGGATCCCTCACCAGGGCGGCAGCCTTATCGGGAGTCATCCCTTTCTTCTGCCGCAATTGGAAGAGAAGGTCGGCGTATTCCGCCTGCTTCCCGTGGCTTTCCGGATCAACGACGGCGGCTTTACCGATATGCCTCAAGCCCAGTTGCGAAACCGCCCTCTCGATTTCCGAAGGATCTCCGATCAGTATAATCTCGGCCACGCCGTCTTCCAGCAGTCGGTCGGCGGCTTTGAGGGTTCTCTCCTCCGTTCCTTCGGGAAGGACAATACGTTGTTTGGTTGCTTTAGCGCGTTCGATAATGTCTTGCATCAAGTCCATGGAAAAAGAATCTCTATTATATTTATTGATAATCTGAAGTGAATTGTAGCCACAAAAGTAGTCATTATGCCATATCGAGTTAGCAAAATCGAGAGAAATTACGTGAGGATTGCCCGAATTTGTAAGATTTAACTAAAGTGAACCACCTCTTTGTCGCCGGAAAGTATCTGCTGCAATTCTTCGGCTGCGATGTTCACTGCCACATTTCCCTTGCCGGCTACGGAGATTTTGCCCCTTTCTTCGGATACAATGATGACGAGCGCGTCGGTTTCGAGCGACATCCCCAGCGCGGAACGGTGGCGCAATCCCATCTCCCTGGGCAGTGAAGCGTGTTGCGCTACGGGCAGGATGCAGCCGGCGGCCTTGATCTGATTGTCGGCAATGATCATGGCTCCGTCGTGAAGCGGGCTGTTCTTGAAGAAGATATTCTCTATCAGCCGGGCATTAACGTCGGCATTAAACATTTCGCCGGTGTGTATGTATACGGACAAGTCCACGTCCTGCTGGATGACGATGAGCGCCCCTGTTCTTTTGCGCGCCATGTTCATGCAAGCCAGAACTACGGGGGCGATGAAGTTAATCTTCCCGTCGTCGTCGGTTTTTCCGGAGAAGATTCGGCCGATAAAGCGCCAGCCTTTGTGCGAACCTACGGCCAAAAGGAAACGGCGTATCTCGTCTTGAAACAAAATCACGAGCACAATAAAACCAACGCCGATGAACTTGTCCAGTATGGCTCCCATCAATCGCATCTCAAGCAGCTGGGAAACGATGATCCAAACGACGAGAAAAGATACAATCCCGGTGAAGAGCGCCAGAGATCCCGAGCTTTTCATCAGGCGATAGATCTGATAGAGGAAGAAAGCTACCAGCAGGACGTCGATAAAGTCCTTAATTCCGAATTGAATCCACATGGCTGTCAGGTGTTAAAAGGTGAATGTATTTTCCGTACGATCCGCACGGCTTCTTTGGCTTCCCTCACGTCGTGTACGCGGAGAATATCGGCTCCGTTGAGCAAGGCATACGTATTGAGCACGGTCGTTCCGTTCAGGCTTTCGTCCGGGGAGCCGCCGAGGAAGCGGTAAATCATGCTTTTGCGGGAGAGGCCGGCGAGCAGCGGAAGATCGAAGAGGCGGAACTCCCGGAGGCTGTCCAGCAGTGCGTAGTTCTGATCGGTCGTTTTGCTGAAGCCGAAGCCGGGGTCGAGAATGATGTCGTTTACGCCCAGCAGGCGGAGAGTGTCTACTTTGGCGGCGAAATAGAGCATGATCTCTTCCTGCATGTCGGTATAGGAAGTGAACTGTTGCATGGTTTGAGGCGTCCCTTTCATGTGCATCAGTATGTAGGGAACGTGCAGGGAGGCTACGGTGGCGAACATCTTCGGATCAAGCTCGCCTCCCGATATGTCGTTGATAACAGCCGCACCGTGTTCCTCCACACACCGCCGGGCTATCTCCGAACGGAAGGTGTCTACGGAAACAGTCGCTTCGGAATAATGGCGTTTGAGTATGCCGAAGGCGAAATCCAGGCGCTTCATTTCTTCCTCTGCCGATACCTCCGCGGCATCCGGCCGCGAGGAATAGCCGCCGAGGTCGATCATGTCGGCGCCTTCGGAGAGTATGGTTTGGATGCGCTCGTCGATGGCTTTTTCCGTTTGCTTGCGGCTGTCGGGGAAAAAGGAGTCGGGCGTTACGTTGAGGATACCCATCACCAGGGGGGCATCCAACGCAAGGAGTTTTCCTTTTATATTGAGCGTTTTATTCATCGTTGCTTATGATTTGAGGCAAAAGTATGATATTTATCCCAAAGAGGGAAAGGAGGTGTCAAAAGTTTTTGTGCTACTTTTGCCGCGATATATATATATTAATGTAATAAAACTATCGGAAGATGAGAATTGCTATTATTGGAACGGGTAACATGGGAGGCGCCATTGCCCGCGGAATATTGAGGGGGGGGATGCTTGAGGCATCGGATATTACGTGTACGACCCGCACGGGGAAGGTGCCGAACCAGCTGAGGAAGGCGCTCGGAAACGAGTGTGTTTTTACGACGGACAACAGGGAGGCTGTGCGGGAAGCGGAGATTATTCTCCTCTGCGTGAAGCCTTGGCGGGTGAAAGAGGTTATAGAGGATATTCGGCCGGTGCTCGACTTCGGCAGGCATACGATCGTTTCGGTGGCCGCGGGGGTGAGCACGGATCAGCTGACAGAGTGGCTCGTGGGCGACGGGGAGTATGCGGGAGAGGCCTTGCCGGCGGTCTTGCGCATGGTGCTCAATACGGCCGTTGGCGTGGGAAACAGCATGACTTTCATTTGCAGCGTCAATGCTTCCCATGATCGAATGGAGTTCATAGCGGATCTTTTCGGCGGGATGGGGCATGTGATGGAGCTGGAGGAAGGCCTGATGCCGGCGGCTACGGCGCTGTCATCGTGCGGCCTTGCATACGCGATGCGCTACATCCGCGCCGCGATTGAAGGGGGCATTGAGCTGGGTTTCTCTTCCCGCCAAGCGCAGAATATCGTGCTCCAAACGGTGAAAGGCGCCGCGGATTTGTTGCTGGAGAACAACAGCCACCCGGAAAGGGAGATCGACAGGGTGACTACGCCCGGCGGCATTACGATCCGGGGGCTGAACGAAATGGAGCATGCGGGCTTCACCTCTGCCGTGATCCGCGGCCTGAAGGCGAGCATCTGACGCGGGGTCAGTTATCTCCGGCGCGTTCAAATTTCACATTTTTGAGGTTCTTTTTGAGTTGAGTATCCGCCCGGAAGCATAATTTTCCGGCGCGGACGCGATGTGGCGTGCAGTCGTCGGCCTCTTCGTAGCCGTCGCTTGTGAGCGAAAGGCGGAACACGCCGAGGTCGTCGAGCTTCACGCTGTAGCCCAGATGGAGGTAGTTTTCCATCACTTCTACCAGTCCGATGAGCGTAGCGCGTATGTCGGCCGGCGACAGTGTGCTGCGTGCGGCCAGCTGATGGGCAATCTCCCGCGTGCCAACCAGGCCTGACCAGACGGGCTGAGCGTAGTAGAGTTCCTTCTTGTTCACGCCGTTACGTTTCTTATTCACTCTGTATTTCATATCAAATCAGGTATTAAAAATTTCCAATCCTCTGCGGGATTTTCCGCAAAGGTAGGCATAATTTTTTGATATAGTATATACTATAAATTTATATAGTATATACTGTAAGTTGCTAAAGTATATACTATAAGTTGCTAAAGTATATACTATAAGTTTCTAAAGTATATACTATACGGATTTATAGTATATACATTAGTAGGAAATTCCCCGCAGGGGAGAGAAAAATTCCCCGCAGGGGAGAGGGTTTCCCCCGAAAGGTTTACTGTCTAAGGCTGGGGCTGACTAAAAAGCCCCCCTCTTCATATTCCCTCCCTGTGCAGTTCCTGTTCATTCTCCCAACCGTACTGTTTCGGTGTGGTCATTCAATGCTTATGCTGCCCCCGTATTACCG
>JAITVG010000193.1 GCA_031285925.1 Tannerellaceae bacterium | reverse complement strand
CACGTCTATGTTTTTCAGGTTATTGACCCGCGCACCTTTTATAAAGATTGAATTTGTTTCAGACATACGATCCTCCAAATTTTAGAACCCGCAAAGGTAAGTATTTTCCGGCTTCGTTTGCATCCTGCAGGGAGCACATCTATTAAAGCAAAACAGGGGTGTGGCAAAAGTCAATTTGAAGAGATTAAACACAGAGGCACGGAGTTTTTTATTTTACTCATTATCAATATAATAAAAAAACTCCGTGCCTCTGTGCCTCTGTGTTTAATCTCTTTAAGCGACTTTTAACACACTCCTCTGCTTTCTTCAATTATTTTCCGGGCGCAGCTTGCGGACGACTGCTCCGGCTTGCCACATTTCACTTTCGCGCAGCGCTTTCAATTCTTTCTCCAAGCCTTCACGATAATCCGGTTTGCTGTTCGTGTCGATCGAACGTTGTGCCTCGTTGCCGCATGCAACTTCGCCGTAAAGTTTGGCAAACACCGGTTTGGTAACATCATGGAACGGTACCATCCAGTCCAGAGCGCCGCGCTGCGCGGTAGTCGAACAGTTGGCATACATCCAGTCCATTCCGTTTTCCGCGAACAGGGGCATCAACGATTGGGTAAGCTCTTCCACCGTTTCATTGAATGCTTCGGAGGGGCTGTGCCCGTTTTCGCGGAGCACTTCGTACTGTGCCAGCAACAGTCCCTGAATAGCGCCCATCAAAGTGCCGCGTTCGCCGGTGAGGTCGGAGTACACTTCCCGCTGGAAAGTCGTTTCAAACAGATAGCCGGAGCCTACGCCTATACCCAAAGCAACTACACGCTCCCAGGCACGCCCCGTGGCATCCTGGAAAATGGCAAAGCTTGAATTTAAGCCGCGCCCTTCAAGAAACATGCGGCGCAGCGACGTGCCGGAACCTTTCGGTGCAACCAATATCACATCGACGTCGGCGGGAGGAATAATGTGTGTACGTTCCTTATACGTAATCCCGAAACCGTGTGAGAAATAAAACGCCTTTCCCGGAGTTAGGTATTGCTTGATGCGTGGCCACACTTCGATCTGCGCCGCATCCGACAAGAGGTATTGAATAATAGTGCCACGTTGGCAGGCCTCTTCAATATCGAAAAGGGTTTCGCCCGGCACCCAGCCGTCGGCAACGGCCTTGTCCCATGTTTTCCCTCCCTTGCGCTGGCCAACGATCACATTGAAGCCGTTGTCGCGCAGGTTCAAACTTTGTCCGGGGCCTTGCACTCCGTAACCGATCACTGCAATGATCTCATCTTTCAACACTTCTTTTGCTTTTTCCAAAGGAAACTCTTCGCGGGTTACTACATTTTCTTCAACACCGCCAAAATTCATAATTGCCATTTCTTTAATTTTTAATTGTTAGTTATTAATTATTAGTTGTTAGTTGTTAGATACCCAACATAAATTAATTGGATACAATCTTTTACCACAAAGTGCGCAAAGAACACACAAGGCTCACAAAAATATTGTGTCCTTTGTGAACAGCTTCGTGCTCCTTGTGGTTTACTTTTGGTTTGATCCATACTTATCACTTTAAATCAGGTGAGAGGCACTCTTCCATGTCACTGCGGCGCGGCTAATCGCTTTGCCTTCATGACAGATCGCCATGCTGTATTTATTGTTTTCCGCTTCGCTCTTGTGAAGCGTAAGCGGCATGTTGTATTTTCCTTCCGACAGATACGCGATTTCAAACCGGCTGATTTCGCTTTCGCCGAACAATTTCAGATCAAACATATCCAGCAGATGTTCCATATACTTGATACTGTTCAAGTGTCCGTTGATGTCCATATCGCTGTATTTGATCCGGTAGGGCAGGCCTTCGGTTTTTCCTTCGATCGGAAGGATTTTCCCCGGACGGTCAATAGGGCAGGGGCGGTCGGAAAGATAAGCGCTCAGGGTGTCGATGTCTAACGGAGTCGGGCGCCGCGTTTCCATATCAATGGCCGCCCAAATGGAACGGGCGAAGCCGATACTTCTTCCCGCTTCATCCGCCAACTCGAAACAGCGGCTTGTAAAGAGGCGGCCTGCTTCGTCTATCCAAGTATAAACCGTAATCTTTTGCGATCTTTCCGGATACTCGAACATTTCTATTGCCAAGCGCGAAAGAACCCATGCGGTATGCCTCTCCGTCATATCATTAAATCCGAATCCGCGCAATGCCGCATGATTGGATGCCGCGTGGATCAGGTAATTCCCGATCGTCGGAATAGTTACTCTGCCACGGAAATCCAGTAAATATTCTTCCGTTACAAAATGAAATTCACCAATCTTGTTCATTAATTTTTTATCTTCTCTTCCATCGTCGCCAGCATGTCGCTCAGCCGTTCCACTTTGCTGCGGGTAATGGCGATGCGCCCCGAACGTATAAACTGAAGGACTCCGATCTTTTCACTAAGTTCTTTAAACAGCGCCTGTGTTTCCACATAATGCCCGCTTTTCTCCAGCACGACAATATCTTCATCGATCTCAAGAACACGGGCGTTATACTTGCGGAGCAAATCTTCCACGCCGCGCATCTTGATGAACAGTTCCGTACTTAACTTGTAGAGCGCAATTTCCTGATGAACCAAATCTTCGTCCGTATTGTAGTACGCTTTCAGTATATCCACCCTTTTATCGATCTGTTTCACTACCTTATTCATCATATCTTCCGTCGCAAAGGTAGTAATCGTAAATTTGTGAATCCCTTTTATAGCCGAAGGCGATACCGATAAGGTTTCTATATTCAACTGTCGGCGCGTAAAGATGATGGTAATCTGATTCAGCAACCCTACCGAGTTCTCCGAAAATATAATAACCGTATATAACTTCTTTTCCATACTTCATTCCCCCATAATAATATTCGTTATGCTTGCCCCTGCCGGAACCATCGGATACACCATACCGTGTGTTTCCACGTTTGCCACCAGTAAATAAGGCCCGTCGTATTCCAGCATTTCGGCAATGGCATCATCCAGTTCTTCGCGTTTCTCAACCAGGCGGCTGCCGATGTTGTACGCCTTTGCGATGGCTACAAAATCCGGATTCGCCATGACCGTACCCGAATAACGTTTTTTGAAGAACAGTTCCTGCCACTGGCGCACCATGCCCAGGTAGTTATTGTTGAGTACGATCATCTTGATATTCAGGTTCTCCTGCATGATCGTTCCGAATTCTTGGATGGTCATCTGCAAACCGCCATCGCCCATAAAGAGGCAAACCGTACGGTCGGGCGCTCCGAACTTGGCGCCTATGGCAGCCGGAATACCGAATCCCATCGTTCCCAGTCCGCCGGAAGTGACGACACTCCGCGTGCGGCTATACTTGAAATAACGGATACCCATCATTTGATTTTGCCCTACATCCGTTACCAGCACCGCTTTATTTCCGGTTGCTTCCGATACCTTGCGCACGATTTCGCCCATCTTCAACGCGCCTTCTTCCGGAAATACTTCTTTACGGATCACTTTCTTATATTCTTCTTCTTCGTGCGGGCGGAAAGAGGCGATCCATTCCGGATGATCGGTCGGCCGGATATATTCGGTTACGGCGGCAAGAGTTTCTTTGGCATCTCCAAGTACGGGCACTGTCACCTGTACGTTTTTCCCGATCTCACTGTCGTCTATGTCGAAATGAATGATTTTGGCCTGACGGGCATACGTTTCCAAATTTCCCGTAACCCGGTCGTCGAAACGCATACCTATTGCAATCAGCACATCACATTCCATCGTTTTCATGTTGGGGCCTACATTACCGTGCATCCCTATCATTCCCTTGTTCAGCGGATGGCCGGTAGGAAGCGCGGAAAGGCCAAGCGCAGTTGTCCCTGCCGGGATATTCGCCTTCTCCAGAAAAGTTTTCAATTCTTCTTCGGCATTACCCAGAATAACGCCTTGCCCGACAAGTGCGAACGGTTTCTTTGCCTGATTGATCAATTCGGCCGCCGCTTCGATCTGCTCGTCCGCGATATTCGGGACAGGCCGGTAGCTGCGTATGTAGTTTAATTTTTCATATACATAATCCACCAATCCCACCTGGGCGTCTTTGGCAAAGTCGAGCACAACCGGGCCGGGACGTCCGGTGGAAGCAATATAGAATGCACGCGAAACAGCCCAGGCAATCTCTTCCGGCTTGCGCACCTGATAAGCCCATTTGGTAATGGGTTGAGTGATCCCGATCACGTCTACTTCCTGAAAAGCGTCTGTTCCAAGCAGCGACGACGGAACCTGCCCGGCGATTACCACAACAGGCGTACTGTCCATCAAGGCATCGGCAATGCCGGTGATCGTATTAGTTGCGCCCGGCCCGGAGGTTACTATATTCACGCCCACTTTGCCCGACACCCGTGCATAACCTTGCGCCGCATGGGTTGCTCCCTGTTCGTGGCGCACCAGAACCAGCTTTAACTTATCGGCGTAATCATATAAACTGTCGAATATGGGGATTGCCTGCCCTCCGGGATATCCGAAGATCGTGTCTACACCTTCGGCAATCAATGCGTTCAACAACGCTTCCGATCCGGTTATTTTTTTTGTATTCATACTTAGATTTCAGATATTGTTGATTATTCTAACCCCTCCCCGGTCGGCGGAACTTACCATCGAGGCATACGCCTGCAACGCTTTGGAAACGTTTCGCTGCCTGAACGGCGGTTTGAAGGCTTTCGCTCCGCGCGCTTCTTCGGCGGCACGGCGTTCGTCAAGTTCTTCCGCTCCGATTTTTACATGAATGGAACGTTCCGGAATGTTTATTTCAATCCGGTCGCCGTCCCTAACCAACCCGATCGCTCCGCCTGCCGCCGCTTCGGGAGAAACATGCCCGATGGAAAGGCCGGAAGTTCCGCCGCTAAAACGGCCGTCGGTGATCAATGCACATTCTTTTCCGAGATGCCGGCTTTTGATGTAAGAGGTCGGATATAACATTTCCTGCATACCCGGCCCTCCCTTTGGCCCTTCATAAATGATCACGACCACATCGCCGGAAACGATTTCGCCGGCAAGGATAGCATCACAGGCCGCTTCCTGCGAATCAAACACTTTCGCCGGACCGGAGAAACGGAAAATACTTTCGTCCACTCCCGCGGTCTTCACCACGCATCCGGCTTCGGCTATATTTCCATAAAGAACTGCCAGTCCGCCATCCTTCACGTAGGCATGATCCATGTCGCGGATGCATCCTGCCGCGCGGTCGGCGTCCAATTCCTTATAATAAGTTTCCTGCGATCCCATCTCCGGATTGAACCGGCGTGCGGGAGCACTTTTGTACATCTGCGCAGCCTCTTCACGCAGGTCGGGCGAAAGTATGTCGTTGCGACTGATCGCTTCCGACAATGTTAAGCCGTCTACCCGCTTCACCGAACCGTCTATCAGTCCGCCCTTGTTTAATTCCGCGAGTATGCCGAGTATTCCGCCTGCGCGGTTTACATCCTGCACGTGGTAGGAACAGCTTGGCGCCACCTTGCACAGTACGGGCGTTTGCCGCGAAAGCCGGTCTATGTCTTTCATCGTAAAGTCCACTTCGGCTTCCCGGGCAATGGCCAGAAGATGCAGTACGGTATTGGTCGATCCTCCCATGGCTATATCCAGCGACATGGCGTTCAGGAATGCCTGACGGGTTGCAATGCTTCGAGGCAAAACGGATTCATCCCCGTCGCGATAGTATTTATACGCATTTTCAACAATCAAGCGAGCCGCCTGTTCAAACAGTCTTGTGCGGTTTGCGTGAGTGGCAACGACCGTGCCGTTGCCCGGAAGCGCCAGTCCCAGCGCCTCATTCAGGCAGTTCATGGAGTTGGCCGTAAACATTCCCGAACAGCAACCGCAGGTAGGACATGCGGCGCGTTCTACCTGATCCACCTGTTCGTCGCTCACCGTATCGTCGGCCGCTTCAATCATAGCGTCGATCAAATCGAGGTAACGACCATTCAGTTCTCCGGCTTCCATCGGCCCGCCCGACACGAATACGGCCGGTATGTTCAGCCGCATGGCAGCCATTAACATGCCCGGAGTGATCTTGTCGCAATTGCTGATGCAAATCATCGCATCCGCCTTGTGCGCGTTGAGCATATATTCCACACTGTCGGCAATAATATCGCGAGAAGGGAGTGAATAGAGCATACCGTCGTGCCCCATCGCTATCCCATCGTCGATGGCAATCGTATTGAACTCGGCGGCAAAGCAGCCTTGCCGTTCGATAATCGCCTTGATCTTTTGCCCGATCTCGTGCAGATGAACATGTCCCGGCACAAACTGGGTGAATGAATTGACGATAGCGATAACGGGCTTTCCGAACTGTTCTTCTTTCATTCCGTTAGCACGCCATAATGCCCGCGCTCCTGCCATCCGGCGACCTTCCGTACTTTGCGAACTTCTTAGTTTCATTGTTTCCTTGTCTTTCTGAAGTTAGAATTCTAAAGAAATAGCCTTTCTCTATTCGGAGAAAGGCTATTTCTTTATATAATGTCATTACATCACGTCGGCATACCTTTCTCCTTTACCTGCTAATGATTAGAAGGACGACCACGAGAATAATATGCAACACGTTCATTTCCATTTTTTACTTATTTTCGCTGCAAATGTATAAAATAATCCATACATAGCAAGTAAATCATAACTTTTTTAGCCTTTTTCCCGACAAATAGTAAGAAACTGTTCTGAATTTATTTGAATTATTTTTAAACAACATCAACACCGGAAAGTTGTTAAACACGGCTGCGCCCCGCGTGCACTCCGATACCTCTCGCTGTTAAACAGCGGGGGTATGTACGTTAAACAACGGTTTCGTGCTGTTTAACAGCATTTCAAGAGCCTCGCCGGTTTTTATAAATCGCTTTAAATCAATCAATTAAATAAATGCTGCATTATTCATACTGAACAAATTAACGAGCTGCGCTCGCTTTAAATATACTGACTGCAGCCTCCTATATATACTATTTCTTCGTAGTACCTATACTACGGCGCCGTAGTATAGGTACTACGAGCGCGTACTATATATAGAAACACTTTTTAACATTACGTAATGTATTGTATGTGCGCGTGTTAGGCATATTTCACCCGGCAGCCTCTCGCGGCTGTTTTTTCCCCCTCGCGCGCGCGTATATTTATATGGTATACTTGTGAGGGTGTTTTTCGGGTGCGATATGGGCATTGTCATTTTTTCTTCTTAATATTGTCCGGTAAACAGAACAGAACAGAGCATAACAGAACAGACAATGAACAGGGAGCACAGCTTTTACATGGGGCGCTGCATGGAACTGGCGCAAAAGGGAAGAGGGTTTACGATGCCCAATCCGATGGTAGGTGCCGTTATCGTACACAAAGGGAGGATTATCGGGGAAGGATTCCACCGGAAAGCAGGCGAAGCTCACGCCGAAGTGAATGCAATAGCTTCCGTACACGACGAATCCCTGCTTGGGGAATCTACCCTGTACGTTAATCTCGAACCTTGTTCCCATTACGGAAAGACTCCTCCTTGTGCCGAATTGATTATCCGCAAACAAATACCCCGCGTAGTGATCGGTTGCCTTGATCCTTTTCCCAAAGTGTCGGGCAAAGGGGTTAGCCTGTTACTGAAAGCCGGAGTTGAGGTAATTACAGGTATCATGGAACCGGAAGCACGCGAATTAAACAAAGCTTTTATCACCTTTCACGAAAAAGGACGGCCATACGTCGTGCTGAAATGGGCACAAAGTGCGGATGGCTTCATCGACCGCAAACGCACGGATCATTCCGTTCCGTCTGTCGTTCTGTCTTCTCCCGAATCGCGCAGGGAGGTACACAAGCTTCGCTCCGAAGTTTCGGCCATATTGACCGGTACCCGTACGGTATTACTGGACAATCCTTCCTTGTCCGTGCGCCACTGGCAGGGGCAATCTCCCGTTCGCCTGACGATCGACCATCATCTCTGCATTCCTTCCCATTATCACATACTCGACGGCACGGTTCCGACCGTGATCTTCACCTCACGGGAAGCAAAGAACGGTAAAAACATTACCTATATTCCACTCGACCCCGACCGCTCCACGCTGCAACAGATATTGCACTACCTGAAAGAAGAAAAACTTAACTCCCTGCTGATCGAGGGCGGATCCGAATTGTTGCAAAGCGTGCTTGCGGAAGATTGCTGGGACGAAGCCCGGATAGAAATCGTATCCCGCAAACTGGGGGAAGGAGTAAAAGCGCCCGAAATATTCCGGAGCAAATCTCCCTGCATGATCGCCGGATCAAAAAAAACAGGCAACCGCGAAGACATTATATTATGGTATAAGAACATGGATACCGGCGCTGCAAGACACTAAAATTCCATAAATATTGCCCGAATAGGATATAAAGCGAAAAATGTTTCTACTTTTGTACTTTTATATGCAAGAAACTTTGTTTGGATGAAAAGTAAATTAGTTGTATTAACTACCGGATGCTTGGTTTGGTTGATGTCTTCTTGCTTGGGGGATGATACTTACTCCTACGAGTACGAGCCGGCCAGAAATTGCCAGATATCTGCCTTTACCCTGGCGCACAGTTCTATTTCGGAGTTGTCGGGTGTAAAGTTTACAATCGACCAGTTAAGCGGTCTTATTTTCAATACGGATTCGTTGCCGTATGGTACGGTACTAAGTAACGCAGTCTGTACTGTTACGTATGCAAATTCCTCGACGGTATCTTCCATTCAGGTCATACAGAAGGCATCAGGTGATACAATAGACTGGAACGGTACCGACTCGCTGAATTTTTCACAGCCTGTTCGCTTTATCGTTTGGGCATACGATAAAAGCGTATCCAAAACCTACGATGCGCAGGTCAATATTCATCAGATTAAGCCCGACACAATGGAATGGTCGCTCTATGCGACAGGCCTGACCCAACAGACCATGAAGGAGCAGACGGTTATACCCTATACCTCCCGCACCGGAGAGGAATCTTATCTGTTGTTCGGAGAACCCGCCGGAACGGATTTGCCTTATCGACTTTATTCTGCTCCCATAAATAATATGAGCAAATGGACGGAACAATCCGTCACAGGCCTGCCTGCCGGCCAGGTTCTTGTTTCCCAAATAAAGGAATACGAAGGCATACTGTATGCTCCGTCTACAACCGGAACACTTTACCGGTCGGACAACGGACAAGAGTGGTTCGCCGTGCCGGACGCACCGCATGTTACCGGCCTTATCGGCGGAATAAACGAAGGAGAACATCAATCTTCAGCCCTAGCGACTATCATACAGGACAATGGCACTTTCCGGTTTTCAGCCATGAACAAAGAAATGGAATGGGCTGTCGGCGATGAAGTTCCCACCGGTTTCCCGCTTACGGGATTCGGGCATGAGAACTACTATTCCATGTATCATGAATATTTGATGGTTGTAGGAGGACGCACCGCCGACAATCAGCTGACAAACACGACATGGGCTACCCTCGACGGCAGGACATGGGCTTTGCTTACAGCCGAAAACGCCCACTACTTCGACCGCATGGAAGGAGTAATGATAAAGGAGTACGACGGCAAAATGTACATGGTCGGAGGAATAGACGCTGCCGGAAATGTATCGAAAGCAATTTACGAAACCGTAGACAGGGGTGTTACCTGGACGAAGGTGAACGCCTTGATCATATTGCCCGACATATACCGGGGCAGAGGGTTCGGCTCGATAATAGTAGACAAGGATCAGTATCTGACTATCATAGGAGGAAAGATATCTTACCGAGGAAACGTCATGCAGGAGATATGGCGAGGCCGGATAAACAGGCTGTCGTTTGGCTCGGAATGAGAGCGGTTTCCCGCAGAGGATGATTTTGTAATTTTATGGTTTTAAAAGGGTTTACATAATTTTGAGAGGTTTTGAACGTTAAAAAAAGAAGTGTGGCATATAACAGTAAACGTAATGACTTCAACTTTTTTTCAACGTATCCTCATAATAATCCTTCTCGCAGGCATATTTCCGGCTGTTCGGGCGCAGGAATATAAATATGAGATCGGCGGTATGGCAGGCATAAGCACCTATATGGGCGATGCCAACAAGACATCCGCTATCAAAGGGATAAATCCGGCTTTCGGAGGAGTATTTCGCTACAATGCGAACTTCCGGTGGGCGATTAAGGCAGACTTAATGTGGGCTAGGGTTTCAGGCAATACATCCGGACTCGACAATGCGTTTCCATTCGGAAATGCCGTTGCGTTCAACCGGAACCTGATCGAAATGGGCGGACAGGCAGAGTTTAATTTTTTCCCGTACAGCGATAAATTCGCTTATTTGAATACGAAGCGCCTGACGCCTTATATGCTGGCAGGTTTAGGCGTAGCGGTAGCGCCGGGAGGAAACGAAACATTAGCGAGTGTCAGTATCCCGATAGGGATCGGACTTAAATATAAAATAAGGAACAGGATCAATCTGGGGGTTGAATTTTCGGTACGCAAACTCTTGGGAGACGGACTGGAAGGTGTTGATGAACTGAATGATCCATACGAAATAGACAGCAGTATTTGGAAGAATAAAGACTGGTATAATTGTTTGATGTTTTCCGTTACATGGGATTTCGGGCCGCGAAACAGGCCTTGCAACAACATCAACAGCACTACCGGCCGTTAGCAAGGAACAGAATGTCGCTAATAAATGAAATAGACAGAGATCGATTGCCCGGGCATATAGCAATCATTATGGATGGGAACGGACGCTGGGCGAAATACCGGGGAAAGGATCGCAGCTATGGCCATCAGGAAGGTGTTGTTTCTGTTCGCAAGATATTGGAAGCTGCTTCTGCTGTCGGGTTGAAATACCTTACGGTATACACTTTTTCTACGGAAAACTGGAAGCGTCCCGCCGAAGAAGTACAGGCTCTGATGGCTTTGCTGGTTTCCGCGATTCGCAGGGAAACTCCCGATTTGATGAAAAACAACATCCGGCTGAAAGCAATAGGCGACTTGGAACGTTTGCCTGCGGATGTGCGGTCGGCCTTGCAGGAATGTATGGATATGACATCCGGAAATACCGGAACTACATTGGTTCTTGCGCTGAGTTATTCCTCTCGTTGGGAAATTGCGGAAGCAGCCCGGAGGATGTATCGCGAAGTAATCGACGGACGATTGCCGGCGGATGAAATTACGGAAGAAAAATTATCCGGCCATTTAACGACCCGTGGTATTCCCGATCCGGACTTGTTGGTTCGAACCGGAGGGGAAAAGCGGATCAGCAATTTCCTGCTTTGGCAACTGTCTTACGCGGAGCTGTATTTTACGGATATATATTGGCCTGATTTCAGAGAAGAAGAGTTGTATGAAGCGATCGTGTATTTTCAACAGCGTGAAAGGCGCTTTGGTAAAACAAGTGAGCAAATAAACTATAAACAATAGTTGAGGATATGTGCAAAAGATTAGTGCTGTTATTGATGATTGTCCCGGGTTTATTTTTCAGTGTTGCGGCACAAGAGAAAGATACTGCCCGGGTGGAAGTTGAAACGTCGTCGACCGAATTACCGGTCATCAGGTATACGACGTCGCCGAAGAAATACAAGATTGCCGATATAAAGGCGACAGGTATGCCCAGTTATGAGGATTATTTGTTGATCGGTATATCCGGATTGTCCATTGGCGATGAGATAACCGTGCCCGGAGAAGAAATATCACAGGCAACCAGGCGCTTATGGCGAAACGGACTTTTCTCCGACGTGAAGATTCTGGCTACAAAGATCGAAGATAATCAGGTTTGGTTGGAATTTCGTTTGCAGCCGCGTCCCAAAATATCCGTAGTTAATTACATCGGTGTCAAGAAAGGTGAGCGGGATGATCTCGAAGCTAAAGTCGGCCTTAGAAAGGGTTTTCAAGTTACGCCCAACGTGCTTGACCGCACGAAGATACTGATCGAACGCTATTTCGATGGCAAAGGGTTCAAAAACGTAGAAATAGACATTAACCAGAAAGATGACCTTACGAATGTAGGAGAGGTTATTATCGACATTAATATCAACAAAAACGAAAAGACGAAGATTAACCGTATTCATTTCAGCGGCAACGAAGCGCTGACCGGACGCAATCTGCGAAAGGCGATGAAGAAAACTAACGAAAAGGCGGACTGGGGTTACGACTTCCGTACAAGTATCCTGGAGATGTTCAGCACGAAGAAGTTTACTTCCGAAGAATACGGGAACGACAAAAACAATATCATTTCCAAATACAACGAATTGGGTTATCGCGATGCTGTAATCGTGAAAGACAGTGTAGTTAATTTCAACGAAAAAACGGTTGATATTTATCTGGCGATCGATGAAGGCCGTCAATACTTCCTGAAAGACGTTAATTTCGTAGGGAACACGAAATACCCGTCCGAACAACTGGAGTTTGTGTTGGGCATGAAAGCCGGCGATGTCTATAATCAAAAGAAACTGGGGGAACGGTTGAGTTCGGAAGACGATGCCGTAGCCAACCTTTATATGAATCAGGGTTATCTTTTCTTTCAGGCCGATCCGGTGGAACTGGAGGTCGAAAACGATTCCATTGCCCTTGAAATCCGTATTCAGGAAGGGCCGCAGGCTACGATCAACCGAATTATCATCAATGGTAACGACCGATTGTATGAAGACGTCGTTCGCCGGGAACTCCGCACTAAGCCGGGGATGCTGTTCAGCAGGGAAGACCTGATGCGTTCCCTGCGCGAGCTGGCGCAAATGGGGCATTTCGATCCGGAAAATATGGTTCCGAATCCTCTGCCCAATATTGATAACGGAACGGTGGATATCGAATACAATCTGGTATCCAAGGCGAACGACCAGGTTGAGCTTTCCGCCGGTTGGGGACAAACCGGAGTTATCGGTAAAGTCAGCTTGAAATTTACCAACTTCTCCATGAAAAACTTCCTGAATCCAAGCACCTATAAAGGAATCATTCCGCAGGGAGAAGGGCAGACGCTGACGTTGAGCGGACAGACGAACGCGCAATACTATCAATCTTACAGTATTTCATTTGTCGATCCCTGGTTTGGCGGGAAACGGCCGAATACATTATCCATAAGCGCTTACTACTCAAAACAGACGGACATTAATAGCCGTTATTTAAGCCGCAATACCGGCTATTACGATCCTTACGGATATGGCGGATATCCGGGATACGGATATGGCTCTTACGGTTTAGGAGGTTATGGCTACGGCGGATCATATGGTGGCGGATATGGTAGCGGCAGTTACGAACTTGCGCTCGACCCTGATAAATATATTACCATGTTGGGTATTGCCGCGGGTTACGGTAAACGTTTGAGCTGGCCGGATGACTATTTCCAGTTTATGGCTACGTTTAACTATCAGTTATACACGATGAGGGACTGGGATTACTTTATGATAAACAACGGAACATCCCATAATTTCAATCTGGAATTGATGTTTCAACGCAATTCTATCGACAATCCGCTATACTCGCGCCAAGGTTCACAGTTTACATTCTCAGTAACCGCCACTCCTCCCTATTCCCTGTTCGACAACAAAGATTACGCCTCTATGGCCGATACCGATCCGAACAAGCATAAATTCATAGAATATCACAAATGGAGGTTTAAGGCAAAAACATTCGTTCCGCTTATTCCCTTAACATCCGGCATCAAGCGTACTCCGGTGTTAATGGCGCGCGCGGAATACGGTTTGCTGGGCTCTTATACGGCCGGGAAGCGTTCACCGTTCGAAACATTCTATATGGGTGGCGACGGTATGACGGGATATTCCGGTAGTAACTACGCGACGGAAACGATCGGGCTTCGCGGATACGAAAACGGAAGTCTTGCCGGTAACGGAGGATACAGTTCTTACGGATACGCCTATTCGCGTTTAAGCATGGAACTCCGGTATCCGTTTTTACTGGAACCGACGTCTACTATTTACGGACTTGCTTTTATTGAAGCGGGTAATGCGTGGACAAGTATGGCCAAATTCAATCCGTTCGACCTGAAACGCTCGGCAGGTGTCGGTGTACGTATCTTCCTGCCGATGATCGGGTTGATGGGGATTGACTACGCTTATGGTTTCGATACGCCGAACTATGGAAATACCAACGAACGCAGTAAAAGCCAGTTCCACTTTATCTTAGGACAAGAATTTTAATTATTAAAAAGGAGAGAAAGTTATGAAAAAGATGATGGCAATATGCCTTTTTATTGTGTTTGGTTCCGTCGGAGCGGCGGCGCAGAAGTTCGCGTTGATCGACATGGACTATATTCTGAAAAATATTCCCGCTTACGAAATGACGAATGAACAGTTAAGCCAGCTTTCCATGAAGTGGCAGAATGAAGTAGAGGCTATTCAGCAGGAAGCGCAGAATATGTATAAAACCTACCAGAGCGACCTGGTATTCCTTTCCGCCGAAATGAAAACAAAACGGGAAGAAGAGATCGTGAAAAAAGAACAGGAAGCACAGGAATTGAAACGTAAATACTTCGGCCCCGAAGGAGAACTGTTTAAACGCCGGGAAAGCCTGATGAAGCCGGTGCAGGACGAAGTGTATAATGCCGTAAAGGAAATATCGGAAGCGAACGGTTATCAGCTGGTTGTAGACCGGGCATCTGCAATGTCTATTATTTTTGCATCGCCAAAAATAGACATCAGCAACGAAGTACTTGCGAAATTAGGATATTCAAAATAAATACGTACATTTGTGCGCTTTACAGGAATTTAATAACAAAATAATAGAATAAACAGATGAAGAAAATTATCGTACTTGCAGCCATAATGTTGTTCCCGTTGGGACTTTTCGCTCAAGACATTAAGATCGCGTATGTGAATACACAGGAAATAATTACGGCTATGCCGGAATTTACCGCAATGAACACGGAACTTCAAAAATTACAACAGGATTTTGAGAACGAGATCAAATCCATGCAGGAAGAACATAATAACAAGTACCAGGCATTCGTTCAGCAACAGGATTCTTTGACTGAAAACATTCGCTTGAGAAGAATGCAGGAAATACAGGGGATTCAAGAACGCACGGAACAACTGTATCAGGTAGCTCAGCAAACAGTATCTCAAAAACAGGAAGAACTGTTTAAACCCATCCAGGACAAGATGATGAAAGCCATTCAGGATGTAGGTTCAGAAAACAACTATACATGTATTCTTAACACGGGGATGTTGCTGTATACCGGAAATAATTCCATTAATGCTACCCCTTTGGTAAGAACCAAGCTCGGTATTTAATACGGTTTTTTTATCGATAAAATAGTAAAGGATGCTTTTCCTCAAAGGCATCCTTTTTTCATATAGAAAAATTCCATGTTTGCTCAAACTCCCACCCCCATTGGCATATTTGATTCCGGTTACGGAGGGCTTACCATTTTCGACAGGATACGCAAACGTATG
>JAITVG010000143.1 GCA_031285925.1 Tannerellaceae bacterium | reverse complement strand
CTATGCAGCCCTTGATTTCAACCTGAGCCGTTACGCTGCCGACAGGGTGAACTTTGCAGGCGTCGAATTTATTTCCACTGAGGAGTACAATGCAATCAATCAGTAATCAACTTAACAATATTTGTCCATATCAGAACTTCTTGAAAAAATGTAAGGCTTGTAGAAAAACACTATAGGTAGTACGAGCGTGTACTACCTATAGTACGGCGCCGTTGTATAGGTACTACGCGCTCGTACTATATATAGAAACACTTTTTAACAATACGTAGTGTATTGAGTATGCGCGTGTTAGGTTGTAGCTGTCTGAATCAGGATGAAAGGATGAAAGGATGAACAGGATTGGGAGGAATTTTTATCTGTGTGCGCGTATATATTTATGGTATACCCGCCATCCTGTTCATCCTCCCATCCTGCAAATCCCGATACAGACATTTTTCAATGAAGCGAGCGCAGCTCGTGGCCACAGTAGAAGAGGCTTCGCCCCTATCTTTAAAACCGTCGGTTGAAAACCGTCGGCAAAAACCAAGCCCTTAAAAAAACCCCAAGTGCAAAACAAAAAAAATTAAAAGTTTATTTTTTTTACAATAAAAACTGTATACTTTTGCCGCCGATAATTATTAAGGCAATCTGTTCAGGTTAAAACAGGGCTTTCCTATCAAAAAAAACATACGTTTTTTGGATACGGAATGGAAAGCACGGACGATTGTGATATACAATATCGTAAAGCCCTTGTAACCTAATTGTTATAATGAAAATACATGAGTGAACTGACGTTGATAATGTGCGCGGAATTGTATACAAAAAACATACGTTTAATCTATACAGTTCGAGGTTTTTATCCTTTTGAGAAGTCTGTGAATCCTTGCATTCAACAGGCTTTAGTTGTTTATACTCCCCCGGTTAGTAATTGTGATCACTAAATATTTTATTAAAATTAATGTACAACCTAAAATTTGTATGTATGGATGTCTACTTAAAAGAAAACAAAAGAAAGAGCGTATTTAAACTGCTGCTATTGTGCGGCGTTCTATTCTGCTCGCATGTTTTTGCTCAAGATCAAACAGTCACCGGTCGTGTACTGGATTCACAGAATGAACCGCTTATCGGGGTTAGTATTCAGGTGAAAGGCACTACTTCCGGAAATGTGACCGATTTTGACGGTAATTTTTCAATTTCTGCAAGCGCGGGAGCAACGCTTGTATTCTCTTATGTTGGTTTTGCGACGCAGGAAATTCTTGTCGGCAATCAAACCAATATTGTGGTAACCATGAGTGAAGACAGTGAAATTCTTGATGAAGTGGTGGTCGTAGGTTACGGTACGATGCAGAAACGTCAGGTAACCTCTTCGATCCAGTCTGTCGGCGGGGGTGACCTGCCGATCGGTATCGGTGGTTCGTCGATCGCCACCCAGTTACAGGGCAAGGTTGCCGGTTTGGTTATGTCTGGAACCGACTCGCCAAACTCCGGAAATACGTTTCAGCTGCGCGGGATGGCTTCGATCAACTCCGACCGCGCTCCGCTTATCGTTATCGACGGTATGCCGGGCGGCGACATACGCTCGATCAATCCTGAAGAAATTCAGTCTATCGACGTACTGAAAGACGCTTCGGCAGGTGCAATCTACGGCACTCGTGCCCAGGGAGGTGTGATCCTGATCACCACAAAGGGCGGCAAGGCCGGCAAACTTCAGCTCAGCTATGTCGGAGAGATGATGTTCAAGCAGGCATTCGGCGGCCCCGATATGCTTAACGCCGAGGAATACATGACGGTCAAGGCCGGCCAGAAGAGCGACTATGGCTCGGATACCGACTGGTGGGACGCCGCGCTGAACGACAATTCACTCTCTCATCGCCATGTCGTAACGCTTCAGGGCGGTTCGGACGATGCGCGCGTTTTCGCCAATTTTACTTACGGTAACAACGAAGGTGTAATGATGGGCGACAAGAGGAAAGACTTCTCCGGGCGTATCAATGCCGACTTCAAGGCGCTGGACGGCTGGGTGGAGATCGGCACGCACGTTAATTACCGCCAAGCACTCCGGGATCAGAACAAGCCCCGCATCGAAACTCTGCTCAGAACCAATCCGACGCAGGCTGTTTACGATCCCGAAAGTCTGACCGGCTGGAACATCTGGGTCGATTCGAACCAGAGTTACGAAGACATGAACGAGGTAGGCGAGTCTGCCTTGAAGATACGCCAGGGTATGGATAAATGGTTTCGCCCGGACGTTTCATTCAAACTGAACATTAAGCCCATACCCGGACTTTCGTATCGCCAGACTGCGGCATACGAAAACCGCCAGTGGGAAAATCACGAATACAATTCGGCACAAACCCGTGATGAGCAACAGCAATCACGCAAGGGTTGGGCTAAGTTGGAGTTCAGCAAGACGGAATTGCTCAACACGGACGGTTATTTCTCCTACGTGAACGAGTTCGGCCTGCATTCGATTAACGGAACGCTGGGTTACAGCTATTTCGAACGCAACGGCGAAAAGTTTTGGGCTGAGAACTCCGACTTTACAAACGACAGAGTGGGTATGTGGGACTTGGGTGAAGGCTCGTGGCTGACATCCAAAGATCACCGTGCGAACATGGATTCGGAAAAGAATATCACCCAGCGGCTGATGGCTTATTTCGCCCGCGGAAGCTATTCTTATGACGATAAATACATGGCTACGGCTTCAGTTCGTTACGAGGGTTCGAGCAAATTTGCGGAAAACAACCGTTGGGGTACTTTCTGGGCGGTTTCGGGAGGTTGGAGGCTTTCACGTGAGGGTTTCCTGGAAGACGTTTCGTGGCTCAACGACCTGAAACTTCGTGCCGGTTATGGTGTGACGGGTGTTGAACCCAAGGATGCCGATGCCGCGACACGCATGTTCAGCGCCGATACGCGCTGGATGATGCCCGACGGAAGCTGGGCATATTCCTACGGTGTGAGCAAGAACATAAATCCCGACCTGGGTTGGGAAGAGAAACGCGAATGGAACGTCGGTCTGGACTTCTCGCTGTTTGACAGCCGCTTGTGGGGTACTTTCGACTGGTATCGCCGCGGAATCTACGGTATGATCTACACGGTGGACGTTCCGTCGCCTCCATACGTATGGACGGATATGTTGCGTAACATCGGTACGATGTCCAACCAAGGTTGGGAATTCGTTATCGGCGGCGACATTATCCGCAGCCGGGAATGGAACTGGACGTCAAACCTCAACATGAGCCACAACAAGACCATCATCGGCGACATGTGGGGCGATGCCAAATACCACAATGGCGAAGGCCAGCTGTGGGTGGACTGGCTGCACCGTATCGAAGAAGGTACGGAAGTCGGTTCGTTCCACGTTTACAAACATGCAGGACTGGACGAAACAGGCAAACTGTTGATCTATGGCGCCGACGGCAACACGAAACTCGCGTCGAACGGTACACAGGCCGACCGCGTATACACCCACAGCGCTATACCGCAGTTGCTGCTCGGATGGAGCAACTCCATTTCCTACAAGAACCTGTCGCTGGACTTCACCATTACAAGCTGGCTGGACTACGACGTCTACAACGCCTTCGAAATGTATTACGGTCTGAAGGACGTGGCGCAGGGCAACATGATCACCGCTGCAATCAACAAGAATAAGGATATCACAGGCTCTCCGGCCGCGAGCACTTATTTCATCTCGGATGCATCGTTCGTAAAGCTCCAGAATCTGACGCTGGGCTACACCATCCCGATGGCGAAGTACACGAAGCACATACGCGACATCAAGGTCTATTTTTCCGGCCACAACCTGCTCAGATGGACGGCCTACGACGGTTTGAACCCCGAAGTAGAAATCACCGGCTGGGACGGCGGTATAGAGAAAACGAACGACGATATAGGGAAAACGAACGGCATCTATCCGCAGACCCGCACGTTTACGCTTGGTCTCCAATTGAATTTCTAACTTAAAACAAGTATATCAATCATGAAAAAAATAAAATCAACTATCGTTTTCGGTGCGCTACTGGGCTTGGCCGTCATGTTGCTGATCGGTGCGTGTTCGCCCGAACCGACATACTATTCGCAATCAACCCCGGAACTGTTCTTCGACACCAAGACCAAAGTATACCAGCGTTTCGGACGTCCGTTCACCCACTGGGCATATCATGTGGGCGGTACGGGACAATCGAGATCCACCTTCTATATCCTGCAGGAGTTTACCACCGATGAGATGCTCAATCCGAAAAGGTACAACGACTGGTATGACGGCGGAATGTACATGCGCTACTACTGGCACGATTTCTCGCCTGCGTATAACGACGCCTTCCGTGAGGTTTGGAACGGTTTCGCGCAGGGTATCTCAATGACATGGAGCGCAAAAGAAGATATCGAGAATTATGTAGACTTCGAAGCGCTCGGCTTCAGCGCGGAAGAACAGGGAGCTATTTCGGCACAACTGTCGGCATTGGTGGCCTATTTCTACTGGATGGGACTCGACCATTTCGGCGGAGTGCCCCTTTACACATCCAACAACGAGCCTCTGAGAGAGCGTGCGACGGACGTGGAAACCTTCAAGTTTATCGAAAGCCTGTTGCTCGAATCGCTGGAAAAAATTCCGGCAAAGGCTGCTTTGGGCGCTAAAGAAACAGGCGGCATCACCAAGGGCGCGGTTGCAGCTATGCTGATGAGGCTTTATTTCAACGCCGAATCCTACATTCGCGAGGATCACTACACCGAGGCGGCGAAGTATGCGCAGGATATAATCAGCGGCGTTTACGGCCCATACGAGCTGGAAAATGACTGGACGGATATCTGGGGTTTTGACAACGATCTCTCGCCTGAGATCATCTGGACTGTTCCAAGCGAGAACACTTTAAGCGAACGCAGTTCCCACACACATTCAAGCCCATACGGAATGCAGAGTTATTTCGACAATCCTACTGTCGGCGACACGAACAACGGCTATTGCCTCACTCCGTCGATGGACGTTGAAGGCAAGTCTTTGATGGAAGGAAGCATCAATCCAAGCACAAAAATAGGAACGTTCAGATTGGGCAGCCCGTTCGCCAAGTTCCATGCGACGGACGTTCGCAAACAACTTTATGCTTACGGGCCTGCCTCGAAACAGAGGAAAGGCATGTTCCTGTTCGGCAAGCTGATCAACCCTGTCAATGGCAAAGCAAGCATGGGCGGTGGCCGTCAGATCCCCGGTGATCAGGTTGCCGAGCTGGTTGACCAGATAGGCCGTCTGACGATAATGAAAGATGTTGATGGAAATCCGCTGATGGCCGATCACCTCAAGGAAGGTATCGAATGGGCGGAGGAGGCTTCCGGAGTTCGCGTAACCAAAATGTCGCCGACACCCAATGCCGCCGACAACGCGCTGAAGGGTAATCCCGACATTCCTGTCATTCGCCTGGCCGAAGTCTATTACACCCTGGCCGAGTGCAAAATGCGGGCGGGCGACAAGGCGGGTGCCGCAGACTTGATCAACAAGGTTAAGGCGCGCTATTATGAGGGCGGTGCGAATCCCGATCCCGTTACTTCCGCCAATCTGGACGAATACAGGATGCTGGACGAATGGATGGTTGAGTTCCTCGGTGAGGGGCGCCGCCGCCAGGATCTGATTCGCTGGAACAAGTTCAACGACGCCTGGTGGGATCACGCTCCGAGCGAAGCCTACAAGAACCGTTTTCCGATCCCTCAGACCGTTCTGGCAACCAATCCGCTGCTTGAGCAGAATCCCGGTTACACGAAATAATCCACCGGAAATATCTTTATAGAAGAACCCGCCTCAATTCTTTCATTTTGAGGCGGGTTCTTTATTTAGTCGCCCACGGACGGAAGTACTTGTGTTCATTGCCCTACTGCTGTTTATCTGGTTTTACAAACTAAGGAAGAAGAGCCTCGAACAATCCGTCTACGAATCGGCGCTACTTGCGGAAGTGAAACAACACGAGCTGGAACAAACCCTGCAGGAAACCGAACAACTACGCCTACAATACAGCGAAATGGTATTGCGCGCCGACCTGTACAAACAAAAACCAACCAAAGCCATGATCACAACAAAAAATGCTCTTAAAATTTGTATTTTTCATTTAAAGTTTTTATTATTGCATCTGTTAACTATCTATCGGAGGTTTTTGAATGAATTTTCATCTCTCTTTACGTGTTTGACAAGCATAAAGATAGAACGAATTAACAGACAGATAACTAGCGTATTGGCTTGTATTTTACTTATTTTTAGACAGTTATATATAATTACATTACATAGTATCAACTTAAAAAAAGATTATTATGAGAAACATGAATTTGGTAAAAAATTTGACAGGAGCAGTAGTTATGCTCTGGGGTGTCACGTTTCTTTTTGCTTGCGACAGCAACGATGATATATTCTTAAATGATTCTGTTGCAGTAAATGAGCGATCCGATCCCGGTGATGAGACGTTCGTTTCTTCAAAACAAGCATTGGAAACAGCATCGATTTTTTTTGACACACTTCTTGATAGTATAGCTACAAAAAGCGGTGTAAAAGAGCAAAAAATAATTGCATCTATAGAAGCGAAGAAAGATAGCGACAATGGAACCCCGTTAATGTACATCATTAATTATGAGGATGGAGGATTTATTATTATCAGCGCTACAAAAAACTATTATCCCGTTTTAGCCTATTCTGAAAAAAACTCTTTTGTTATACACGAAAGGATGTATGGTGTGCTAAACTGGATGGAAGAAATGACAGAAGAGATCAGGGAAAGTGATACACAGGATGATAAAACGTTGTTTAAAATGCATAATATGTGGAAGCGGTATAAGAAAACAGAAGAAGACAAGACTGCCTCAGACGTGAAGACCAAAAGTTCTGCTGAAGAACTGACCGCTTTCTCCCGTAGAGTAGCAGAACTGAGAAATCAATATTACGATCGCGGCTACAGGTATTATAAATTATCGGATGTTTTGGATAAATCTCTACTTCCTTTCGCTGTATCTGCTAATTTATACGCTCAGGCTGAGAGTTTAGCTTCCCCGCTAGAATATACCATTGTCGGTATTAAAAATGAAGACCGCTTCAAAACTGTAGGGCCTTTGCTTACAACAAATTGGCACCAAGGCAGCCCTTATAATAGCCTTTGCCCTAACAGTAATCGCCCCGCCGGATGTGCTGCTGTCGCAATGGCGCAGATTATGAATTTTTACAAACAGCCTCAAAGTCTAACTTACAATGGTCATACCGTCAATTGGAACGACATGCCTAATGAAGCCCCTTATGTAGTTACTGTTGCCCATCAGGTTTCAAATACACATTATTTCAAACTTCCACTTCTTATAGATGTAGCTTTTGCTTGGCCACATGATATAGACGATGGTTTTAGGGCTATCGGCTATTCTGTCAGTAACAAGGAACATAATGATCAAGATGTAGGAAATGAGCTTTTTATTCGGCAAAGACCTGTTATGATGTTGGGATTCCCGGGCGCTGTCAATCCAAATGGACATTATTGGGTATGCGATGGGGCAGATAACTCCAAACACACAATTTATTATTTTGCAGAATATCGCCTCGTATCTTCCGGGACAAACTATGAATATGATGATATTGGCGGCCCTTCTGCTGAAAATCCCGCATTGTATGAATATGGATACGCAGGTTACCATTGTAATTGGGGTTGGGGCAACAGTTATTGCGACGGCTGGTACGCATCTGCTGATAGCCCTAAAGGTAATTTCAATCACTATAGAGAAAATTTTTATGTTCATCCTTAAAATCCTAAAACAATGAAACTTTTTAAAACTTCTATCATGCTGTTGCTGGTATTTCTTTTTGCAGATGTTACCCTGTACGCTCAAACGGAGAAAACGGAAACTTTTGGCGTACATGTAGCACCTGCGTTTTCAATATATGAGATTCATGACGGCTTCAAAAAAGAACGCGCAAGCGGCCTTGATTTTGGAATCGAGTATTCTAAAAAATGGAAGAAGCGCTGGACTCTCGGAACCGGAATTGACTTTATAACTAATTATGATTTTGACACACCGGTCATATCGTTACCGCTTCTATTCAGGTATAATTTTAATAAATATATCTACGCCGACATGGGGCCGTCTTTATTCGTGTCATTGAGTGAGGATACAGTACCGTTGTATTTGGGAGGGAAAATAGGTCTTGGCTTCGAATATGGATTTAATAATGGACTGGTACTTTCCTTAAATCCACACGCCCGGCTTATATATATATTTCCTGTAATAGCAGGTGTCAGTCTGGGAGTAGGATACAGGTTTTAAGTCGTTATTATATCCAATGTCAGCGCATTAAATGATCCTGTGGGGTGATGGTTTTTAATACATCGGGAGGTTTTATAACTCACGCAATTGCGGAAAGTATTGGAAGTATTTTTCTTAGCGCCTCAAAATAAGATTTAGCATCAATTATCAATTAGATTATCGTACCTTTGCGCCCACAAAAAAACAATCTTCAATGCAAAAAATTAGAAATATTGCGATTATAGCCCATGTCGATCATGGCAAAACAACCCTTGTAGATAAAATGTTACTGGCCGGCAAACTCTTCCGCGAAGGACAGGCGGAACCCGACCAGTTCCTCGACAGCAACGACCTTGAGCGTGAACGCGGAATTACAATCCTGGCCAAGAACGTGTCCATCAATTATAAAGGATATAAAATAAACATTATAGATACGCCGGGACACGCCGACTTTGGCGGCGAGGTGGAACGGGTATTGAATATGGCGGACGGATGCCTGCTTTTGGTAGATGCCTTTGAAGGGCCGATGCCGCAGACGCGTTTCGTTTTGCAGAAAGCGATCCGGATCGGATTGAAGCCGATCGTGGTAATCAACAAGGTAGACAAACCGAATTGCCGCCCATCCGAAGTGCAGGAGATGGTGTTCGACCTGATGTTTAATCTGGATGCCAGCGAGGAACAGTTGGATTTCCCTACCATATACGGTTCGGCCAAGCAGGGATGGATGTCTGACGATTGGGAAAAGCCGGCCGAAGATATTCAACCGCTGCTGGATGCCATTATTCAATACATCCCGGAACCTCAGGTATACGAAGGGGCTACCCAAATGTTGATTACTTCTCTGGATTATTCCCAATACGTGGGGCGCATCGCCATCGGACGCGTACACCGGGGCGAGGTGAAGGAAGGGCAGGATATAATGCTCTGCAAGCGGGATGGCTCGACGGTGAAGTCGAAGATCAAGGAAGTTAATGTTTTTGAAGGGCTTGGGCGCACCAAAGTAGCGTCGGTAGGTTCAGGCGACATCTGCGCGCTGGTGGGGATCGACGGCTTTGAGATCGGAGAAACGGTTGCCGACCTGAACGAACCGGAAGCATTGCCTTCCATCGCTATCGACGAACCTACCATGTCGATGATGTTTACCATTAATAATTCTCCCTTTTTCGGGAAAGACGGAAAGTACGTCACTTCCCGCCACATACACGACCGCTTGCAGCGGGAACTGGACAAGAACCTGGCGCTGCGGGTGGAGCCTACCGACTCGGCCGACGCATGGCTGGTATACGGACGGGGCGTTCTCCATTTATCCGTACTGATCGAAACGATGAGGCGCGAAGGATATGAGTTGCAGGTCGGGCAACCGCAGGTAATTATCAAGGAAATCGACGGAGTGAAATGCGAACCGGTCGAACAGCTGACGATCAACGTGCCGGAAGAAAGTTCAAGCCGGATAATCGACATCGTGACCAAACGAAAAGGAGAGATGACAATGATGGAAAGCAAGGGCGACCGTATTTTCCTTGAGTTCACGATCCCTTCGCGCGGTATTATCGGCATGAACAACGCACTTCTCACCGCTTCGGCCGGAGAAGCCATTATAGCCCACCGCTTCCTTGAGTTCCAGCCCTGGAAAGGCGAGATCGACAAGCGGCAGAACGGATCTATCATAGCCATGGAAACCGGCACATCCATTGCCTATGCCTTGAACAACCTGCAATCGCGCGGCCGTTTCTTTATTCCGCCGGGCGAAGATATCTACGCCGGAGAGGTAGTCGGCGAAAATTCCAAAGACGGCGATCTGGTGGTGAACCTCACCAAGACAAAGAAACTGACCAACGTGCGCGCTTCCGGAACGGACGATAAAATCGTGCTGGCGCCGCCGGTGATATTCAGTCTGGAAGATGCGCTGGAATATATCAGAATAGACGAATACGTGGAAATAACTCCCAATCACATACGCATGCGGAAGATCATCCTCGACGAAACGGAGAGGAAAAGAGCTTCGCGATAATCTCAAATGTACCTTCGGCCTCGGCCGAAACTCTGAAAAGCCCCTGTGCTACCAAATGCGCAGGGGCTTTCTTCGTCAATAACACTTATATCGAACTCACCTAACAGTTTCTTCGCCGTTTCTTACTATATTTACGGCCAAAATATATCTTGCCAACAGTTGAAATAGAATTATGAATCCGGAAGACATAGAAAACATCGAAGAAGAACACAGTGTAAATGAGATACCGGGAGAGAATGAAACGCCTTCCGCGGAGAATGTGAATCCGGAAGAAGAAGAGGTTCATTCGGAATACAGAATGCCCGAAAAGTCGGGACTGAGGCAATCTCATCTGTCGGGAATGTATCAGAACTGGTTTCTGGATTATGCCTCATACGTTATTCTGGAACGGGCGGTTCCCCATATCTGCGACGGATTGAAGCCGGTGCAAAGGCGTATCCTCCACTCCATGAAACGGCTGGACGACGGACGGTATAATAAAGTAGCCAATATCGTTGGCCACACCATGCAGTTTCATCCCCACGGCGATGCTTCTATCGGCGATGCTTTGGTGCAGCTCGGACAAAAAGACCTGCTGATCGATTGTCAGGGAAACTGGGGGAATATTCTTACCGGCGACGGCGCCGCCGCATCCCGCTACATTGAAGCCCGACTGACTAAATTTGCCCTGGAAACGGTTTTCAATCCGAAAACAACCGAATGGCAAAGTTCGTATGACGGACGAAACAAGGAACCGGTCACTCTTCCGATCAAATTCCCGTTGCTGCCGGCACAGGGTGTCGAAGGGATTGCCGTAGGACTTGCTTCCAAAATATTGCCTCACAACTTTAACGAATTGCTCGACGCTTCCATCGCTTGCCTGAAAGAAGAAGATTTTACGCTTTATCCCGATTTCCAAACGGGAGGCTATGTGGATGTGTCCAAATATAATGACGGCGAAAGGGGCGGATCGATTAAAGTAAGGGCGAAAATCGGCAAGATCGACAACAAGACACTGGTTATTTCCGAAATCCCTTACGGCAAAACGACCTCAAGCATCATCGAATCGATCCTGCGAGCGAACGAGAAGAATAAAATCAAAATCAAAAAGGTAGACGACAATACTGCCCTGAATGTAGAAATACTCATCCATCTGGCGCCGGGTGTTTCGTCAGACAAAACGATCGATGCTCTTTATGCTTTTACGGATTGCGAGATCAGTATTTCTCCGAACTGCTGCGTGATCAGGGACAACAAACCTCACTTCCTGACGATTAGCGACGTGCTCCGCCATTCGACCGACAATACCTTACGCCTCTTGCGCACAGAGCTTGAGATTGAAAAGGCCGAACAGGAAGAAGCGCTCTTCTTCGCTTCGCTGGAGCAAATATTCATCGAGGAACGCATCTATAAGGACAAGGCGTTTGAAGACGCAAAGGATATGGATGCGGCGGTCATACATATCGATAAAAGGCTTGAACCGTTCAAGCCCGGACTGATCCGCGAGGTTACCCGCGAAGATATTCTCCGGCTGATGGAAATCAAAATGGGGAGAATACTCAGATTTAATTCGCAAAAGAATGAAGACCTGATCGCACAGATATTGAAGGATATCGAACGGATCGATCATCATCTGGAAAATATCGTAGCCTATACCATTAACTGGTTCGAGAGGTTGAAGGAGAAATACGGAGCAGCCTATCCGCGCCGCACGGAAATCCGCAACTTCGATACGATCGAAGCCGTCAAGGTGGTGGAAGCTACCGAAAAGTTGTATATCAACCGGGCGGAAGGATTCATCGGCATGGCCTTGAAAAAGGATGAGTTTGTTTGCAACTGTTCCACTCTCGACGATATTATAATCTTTTATCGCAACGGTGTCTACAAGGTCGTGAAGGTAGCAGACAAGATGTTTGCCGGCAAGGATATAATATATGTCAGCGTCTTCAAGAAAAATGACACGCGAACCACTTACAATCTGGTGTACCGCGATGGAAAAGAAGGGGCTAATTATATCAAGCGTTTCTTTGTTGGCGGCATCAACCGGGACAGGGAATATAATGCTACACGGGGAACAAAAGGATCGCGCATTCTCTATTTCAGTGCGAACCCGAATGGCGAAGCGGAAACGATCAAATTTATACTTAAACCCAAACCCCGCCTGAAAACGCTCGTGTTCGAGAAAGAATTCAGTAGCGTTCAGATCAAGGGAAAGAGTTCGTTAGGCTACCTCCTGACGAAACTCGAAATACATAAGGTTACTTTCAAACAAAAGGGAAGCTCCACTTTGGGAGGGCGCCTGGTTTGGTTCGACTGGGATGTGTTGCGTTTGAATTACGACAGCCGGGGAGAACTGTTGGGCGAATTTAACAGCGAAGACAAAATACTTGTTATTCTGCGAAACGGCGATTTCTATACGACAGGCTTCGACGTGAGCAATCACTATGAGAATAATATCTTGCAGATAGAAAAGTATGCTCCGGAGAAAATATGGACTTGTGCTCTATTGGATGCCGACCAGGGATTCCGCTACCTGAAACGTTTTCAGTTGGAAGATTCCGGCAGAAAGCAAAACTTCATCGGGGAAAATCCGAAGAGCCGCCTCTACCTTCTGACGGATGAACCCTATCCGCGCATTGAAGTAGTGTTTGGCGGAGCGGACAGTTTCCGTGAACCGCTCGTCATTGATGCGGAAGAATTTGTCGGAGTAAAAGGCTTTAAGGCTAAAGGTAAACGCATCGCGACATTTGAAGTACAGACAATCAATGAACTGGAGCCTGTCCGCTTCCCGGAAGAAAACAATACGCAGCCGGAAGTGCCGGAGATCGTCGAAGAAGATGAGAACGCCGACAAACGGAGCAGCAGGGATATCATTGATGAAATAACAGGGCAGATGAAACTTTTTGACGATTAGCCCATGAAAAGAATCGCTTTGACATGTCTGTTCCTTTGCCTGATCTTGCCATTAGCCGCGCAATTTGAAAATAAGAATGAACTTTTCCCGGTAAACGAGGGCACTTTAATTGGCGCAGGGCGCTACAATCTAAAGGACACCTATCTCTCTCCCGGAAAGAATATGAATTATATGGGTTGGGGGATAAGATTAATGAACGAACGGATAAAGATGATCCGCTCGGCCGATAATAAAGTATCCCGCCAGCAGATACTGAATTTCGACATCGCCTTTACCGACAACCCGACAGAAACGGCAACGAATTTTGCCGGTATTATTGATTACAGCCTGGGATACCACTACCGGTTTAAACCTTTTCCACAGTTAAAGATACTGACAGGCGCTTCCGCCCGGACGATGGGCGGCTTCATTTATAATACCCGCAACGGGAATAATCCGATTTCCGCAAAAGTCGATATCGATTTGAATCTCTCCGCCATACTGATTTACGGTCTGAATATAGGGAACTATCCCCTGACATTCCGTTATCAAGCAGAACTTCCCTTTCTGGGTGTCTTTTTCTCTCCGCACTACGGGCAATCGTACTATGAAATATTCAATCTCAGCAACTATTCGGGAGTGATAAATGCCAATTCCTTTCACAACAAATTCTCCATACG
>JAITVG010000084.1 GCA_031285925.1 Tannerellaceae bacterium | reverse complement strand
TAAATTATAAACTATGTCTTTACTCCTCCGAAGGACGACCGCGAGGGTCGCCCCTACATGGCTTCCCCGGGAGGTTGGTGGGGCCTATTTCAATAGGGCAGGCAGGCCAGTATGTCGGCTATCTTTTCCAGGCCTTCCTGAAGGGGCTTCGACACCATCGGCTGTATAAGCGGGCTCAAGTCGGCACGCACAGTCAAACGCATACAAGTATCCTCCCCGTCCACCTGCTTTAACTGTATCCACAGAAAAAGAGGTATCGGAGAATTGGTCGTAACAAACTTGATCGTTTTGTTAGGCTCCCGCTCTACCACTTGGAATGTAACTTTGCCTACCGGATCGACGGTAATACTGCACGAGTCGCTATCAAACTCAAAATCCTTAATCTTATCCTGCGGAATGCGATCCCTCACCTTTTCCAGATTGGAAAGATCGGACAGCATGGCAAAGATACGCTCGTCATTATGCGGAATATGTTTTGTTCCGCTCACAAATTCAGCCATCCTCGATATCTATTTATAATTAAGGCTTCCAGTTCGCCGGGTCTTTCCGCCATTCCTGCAAGGTAGATATTTCAGAACGGTCGATGTAGTCCGTGCGGAGAGCTTCTTCTATCACTGCGTCGTAATTGCTCAACGTAGTCAGAGTAACCTGCGCTTCCTTAAATTGTTTTTCGGCTATGGGGAAACCATGCGTAAATATGGCCACCATACCGATCACATCGCATCCGAAGTTACGAACGGCCTGCACCGCTTTGAGGCTGCTTCCGCCGGTGGAAACAAGGTCTTCAACCACTACCACTTTCGATCCCGTCTTCAATTCGCCTTCGATCAGGTTTTCCAAACCATGATCCTTCGGAGTGGCACGGATATACACGAAAGGAAGTCCCAACAAGTCTGCGACTAAAGCGCCCTGCGCAATAGCGCCCGTGGCAACTCCGGCAATAGCGTCTGCGTTTTCATACTTTTCGCTGATAATACGCGCAAGTTCCAGTTTGATAAAAGTCCGTACTTCCGGATAGGAAAGTGTCTTTCTGTTATCACAGTATATGGGCGACTTCCAGCCCGATGCCCAGGTAAACGGATTCGCAGGCTGCAATTTAACAGCCTTGATCTTTAACAGCTTTTCTGCAACTAATCTTTCAAGAGTTTTCATATCGAATAATAAAATAAAACAATCTGTCTGAACGGACAAAAGTAGATAAATATATATTATGTATGGCCTCTCTACTTTCAATTTTTCACCTGCCTTGTCAATCCTTTGATTATTCCCGCAAATTTTAACTAAAACTACTACATGAATGTCTGCCTTTTTCCCGGTTTTTTCCCGCTTGCTTACAATTTGAAACTTAGAAGCAGAGAACACGTGTTTTTTATTATTCTGATAATGAGCATAATAAAAAAACGCTGTATCCTCTGTGCCTCCGTGTTTAATCTCTTTTTGAAACCTTTTTGCCCTGTTTTTTGCATTTCAGAGCCTGAAAAAAGGCGAAAAACGGGAAAAAGCGCAACTTCGGATGCCGCAAGGTTGTTAAACGGCGCGAATCCGTTGTTTAACGTACATACCTCCGCTGTTAAACAGCAAGAGGTGTTGGAGTGCACGCGGGGATTTGCCGTGTTTAACAACTTTTCGGCCGTGTTTAACACGGAGGGGGCGAAAATATGAGTGTATTTTGGGGGGGTAAAAAAAGAGGTAGTGGTTACAAATTGGAAGGGGCGCACCTGCGTGTGCGCCCAATATATTAGGGGGTGCGCCCCTCTTCACGGCAACGCTGCCGACAAGGCGAAAAAGCCGACCTGCGTTCCTTCCACGGAAGAAAGTACATTTATACAGCTTCCGGCAGTCGCTCCGGTAGTGATCACGTCGTCCACCAGCAAAACATACTTTCCCATTATCTGTGCCGGATCGGAAACGGAAAAGACATCGGCTACATTTGCCCACCGGTTGTAAGCGGTTTTCCCTGTCTGGCTTTCGGTCATGACGTTTCTTTGAATCGCCGCCGTACATACCGGAATGTTCAACACCGAAGCCATTCCCCGCGCGATCCATTCCGATTGATTGTATCCCCTCTTCCGGTATTTCCGGGGATGAAGAGGAACCGGCACCAACAATTGCGCTTTGCGAAACAAATCTTCATCCGAAGCAAGCAAATCCAAAGCTGCCCACCGCCCAAGCAGATAGCCCAACTCCTTATTGCCGAGGTACTTCACGGCGTGTATCAACCGCTGCACTCCCCCACCCTGCTCAAAACGGTAATACGCCGTGGCCGAAACCGGTTTCTCTCCGGCGACCGGCAAATACGCCACCGGATTATCAGACACTCCCCGAAAGCCGGCATACGACAAACCGCATACGCATCGGGCGCACAACTGTTTTTCCCCATTCGCCAATGCCGACCCGCACAGCAGGCAAACAGGCGGATAGAACAGATTAAGTAAATCAGTAATCGCTTTCCCGATCCATTTCCTCATCGTCGCCGTATTCACGCAAACATTTCACAACAAGTTCATTCTCGAAACCGCGACCGGCGGCGAAACGCAGCAATTTACCGAAAACATCCCGGCTATCGCTCCCCTTTATCGTCCGCCTTTTCTCTTTTATCACCGTGCGAAGCGTATCGAGATAAAGCGTTTCGTCTATCGCATCCAGCGCATCGGAAATCGTATCTTCCGGAATATTCCTCATGCGCAATTCATATTTCAGCCGCACGCGCCCCCACTTGTTATACCGCAGTTTATCGTTCACGAAGCTACGGCAAAACCGGGCTTCATCAATAAACCGTTCCCTCTCCATACGATCAAGTATACGGTCGGCCGCTTCGCGGGATAAACCTGCGGCCACGATCTTCTTTTCCACATCCTGCCGGCACCGTTCCGCCGCGGAGCAGTAGGCTGCCGCTTTGTGTAACATTTCGGCTTCGGTTATTTCTTTCATCGTTCTACTTTTATAATACGGTCTTTCCCGAAAATATCCCGAATCAATTCCGCCTGCCGGTAGCCCGCCTGCGTCATCAGTTCCTGTACTTCACGGCCATATTCCGCATTGATTTCTACATAGATACACCCGCCGGGGGTAAGCAGTTCCAATCCCGAAGCAGCAATGGCGCGATAGAACAGCAGCGGGTCGTCGTCGGGAACGAACAAGGCCGCCGGCGGCTCATAGTCGAGCACGTTTCTCTCCATCGCGGCCTTCTCCTTCTCGCTTATATAGGGTGGGTTACTGACAATACAGTCCACAGCGCCCCGACATAACGATGTCCAATCCGCCGGGGAAAGCATGTCTGCCCGGAAGAAAGAAACATTTTCCACCCTCAACAAACGGGCATTCTCTTCGGCAACCGCAAGCGCGCCGACCGAAATATCCATAGCGAGAACATCCGCACCGGGAAGGTTCTTCGCCAAAGAAACGGCAATACATCCGCTGCCCGTTCCCATATCCAGAAACCGGCAGTGCTTCTTATCCGCATAATCAGCAAGGATAAGCCGGACGAGTTCCTCCGTTTCGGGACGGGGAATCAGCGTGTCGCGGTTTACCCGGAAAAGATGTCCGCAGAAAAAGGCTTCCCCCAGAATATATTGAACCGGTTCGAACAGAAGCAGCCGCCCGACAATGACACGAACCTGCTCGCGCTCTCCGTCCGTCAAGTGCAATTCGCCTTCCGCCAGCAGACGAGAACGGGGCTTGCGGCACACATGCTCCAGCACAAGCCACATCAACGCCTCCTTCTCCTCCACGGAATAAAGCTCTGCCAAAGTATTCCTTATATAATATTGTATCTCTTTCATGCTGCGCAAAAATAATGGTTTTCGGCAGGGGTGGAAAATTTTCAATTCACAATTTACCGGCCACTCGCTACGCTCGCTACTTTGACTACTCTGACTACTTGACTACTCTGACTACTCGTTTCTATTTATTCCTTCTTCGTGGAAAGTTCAAGCGTTACGCTCTGCCCGCTGCAGGCGCCAAGTATGCCCAAGCCGTTGTTGATGTTGGAATAGATGCTGATTGGTTCGGCCAGTCCGACATCTATCAGATCGCCATGCAAAGAGGTGTCTTCCATCTCGATTAGGGCTTTCATGTAGCGGTAATAGGATTCGGAAATCGTTTGGAGGCTCACGCGGTAATGCCTGATGGGAGATATTATGGTATCGATTAAAATGTCATTCGGTAGGTGATTTGGCAGGTGGCCATAATCACCTTCAACACCATTGTAAATGTAATCCATCTCGAAAGCCGAATTTATGTTAGGGAGGCGCAAAGTGTATTCTTTTCCGTTGATCTGCTCGTCGGTGAAGACCCGCCCGTATCTTCCCGACACCCTGTCGTAGCCTACTATTTCTTCAAGTCCGTTCTTTTGTCCACTAAACAAAGGTTCGTCCTCATACGATGCATTCAGATAGTCCCATCCCATTAGAGCCATATTGTCTGTACTGTCCTTCGCGTAATATTCGATTTCGCAAAAGAACATATAATAATTCTTCTCACCGGGATTGTCCTTGAACGTGACTCTCAGCTGCCGTTCGGCATTAAACCTAATGTCGCCGTCATACAATATTCCGGTTATCCGGTCTTCCACTTTGAATACCGGAGCGAAAACGGGCACAACGACTTCTGCAGAAACCGTAACGTATCCTTCGCGGGCGGCAGTCAAAGCGATGCGATCTCCGGCTTTCGGAGTGTATGCCGCCTGATAGTAGCCCTGCTCATTCTTCTCCTTGTCGCCTTCCGTCCAGGCCAGGGTTTCCACGTATTGCCCGTTGATGTGAAGGGAAACTTCGGCATCCGGAATGACGACGTTCGGATTTTCTTCGGTGAAAAACCAGGTACGCGAAACTCTTGCCGTTACCGGTTCGCCCGTACGCACAACGCTGTTCAGCACCAGCCGGGGCGCCGGCCTCATCTCTTCCATATCCACTGTCCATTCGCAACCGGAAAACAGGACGGAATACAGGGCAATCCCTAAAAGGTATAAGCTTTTCTTTTTCATCATTTAAAATTTATAGGTGTAAGAAACGGAAGGAATTATCGGCCATAGACTGGCGTATTTGAATCGAGAAACCTCTTTATATCCCGGTCCCTCATATCCTTCCGGCCTTTCATTTGCGGGAATTGTTTCGTATTCGCTCGTTTTGAATATGGCCACCGGATTACGCCGGTTATAGGCGTTGTATATGCTTACGTTCCATATTCCCATGCGGCCGCTTTTCTTGGGGCGGTAGATATTGATACCGAGGTCGAGCCGGTGATATGTGGGAAATCGGTGATTATTCCGTTCGGTGAAATTGTCGACAGCAATGTGCTCCGGGCGATTCGGATTATATCCATAGCTCCAATCACCAGTCCAATAGCCCATTTCATTCTTCAATGTGCTTTCGTAGCTCTCCAGCGACAGCGTGGTATACGTTCCCGAAGTTAATGTCCAGGCCGCCGAAAGTTCCACTTTATCCGACAGTTTGTGCATCGCCACGATATTCAGCTTGTGCCGGGTGTCGTATTTGGCCGGGAAAGGCCGTCCGTTGTTGATCTCGTCGAATTGGCGGTCTGCGTAGGAAAGTGCGTAGCCGACCCATCCCGTAGTACGCCCCGTGTTCTTCCGCAGCATCAGTTCCAGGCCATACGAACGTCCTGTTCCCGCAGTCATCTTGTCTTCCCACGAAGCGAATGAAGGCAAAAAGGAGTAGCCTTCATTGTATTCCAACAGGTTATAGAGTTTTTTGTAATAAGTTTCCAGCGAAAGTTCGTATTGCCGGTTCATATTGTAATAGGCGCCTATCGAATATTGGTCGCTCGCGAGTGGTTTGAGTTTACGCGTAACCGGCATCCAGGCATCCGTCGGCAGGCTGATGAATGACTGGCTTACCAGATGGATATACTGTTTCATCCGCGAATAGGAGGCTTTCAGACTCAAGTCGTCGCGCAACTTCCATCGAAGGGACAGGCGAGGCTCGATGCCGGTATAGGTTTTCCCTTCCACATTGAACAGGCTGAAACGCAATCCGCCGTTGATCCGCAGTGTCTTCGAGATGTCCCAGTCGTCTTCGAGATAAGCCGATCCTTCGCGTGCCCACAAAAGTTCGTCCGAGAAGACAGTAGTATGCGATTGGGATTCCTCCGGCGACGTATCGTCTAATTTCCTCCGGCTATATTCCGGACGGAAACGATGAAACAGCAAGTCGCCGCCAAACCGGATGTGATGATCCGGCCGCGGCAGGTAATCGAAGGCAGCACGCCCGCCCAGGTCAAGGATCGAAGTCGTGTTGGCCGTTTCATCAGATGAACCGGATTGATAAGAACCGCTTGATTGTGTACTCTTTGAAGAATACATCATGGAAGAGCCGTAGCGGGTAAATACACCGGATACTTTCCCGAACAGCTTGTTGCTGAACACATACGTCCATCCGGCCGAAGCCAGCAGGTTCCCCCAGCTAAGGCGGGCACGATATTCCGAGGTCATGCGGGTAGGATATTCCGTATCATTCAAATATTCGCTATTATAAACTTCTTCCTCTCCGCCGCTCAGGGCGTCGTTGCCGTTGTAAAAACTGAAATAGAAACGGCTCCGTTCGGAGAACTTGTGGTTCAGCGTGGCGTTCAGGTCGTAGAAGTTATAATTGAAATGCACCTTTTTTCCGTCTGTCTTCATATACTTGTGATTGACTATCGCCAGGGCGGGAGCGGTAATCGCGTCGAGCCAGGTGCGGCGGAGGGCGACGGAAAAGGAAGTGCGGTCTTTCACGATCGGCCCTTCCAGATTAATGTTTCCGGCAATCAGTCCCAGGGTCGCACTGCCGTGAAATTCCTTCATGTTCCCTTCTTTCGTATGCACGTCGATCACCGAAGAAAGGCGTCCGCCGTAGCGCGAAGGGAAACCGGCCTTGAAGAACTCCATATTCCGTATCGCCTCCGGGTTAAAGGCGGAAAACATACCGCCGAGGTGATTGATCTGGTAAACCGGATTCCCGTCGATCAGAAAAAGATTCTCATCCAGGTTTCCTCCCCGCACGTACATTCCGGCTAATCCTTCTGTTCCGGAAGTCACGCCCGGAGTCAGTTGCAACGTTTTCACGATGTCGGCTTCTCCGAACATCACCGGCGTAGCGCGGATCGTTTGCCTGTCGAATTCCAAAGCGCCCATCCTTGTGTTGTGTACTGCGAGCCGTTCCCGGTCGTCGCCCAAGACGACCACTTCCTGAAGGGCTGCGCTGTTTTCCAGTTCGATGGTAATTAATGTATCCCTCTCCATAAAGGGAAACGTGATCAGTTCGGGCAGGAAACCGATATAGGATATCTGCAAATGAATATCGCCGGGATCAAGCGAAA
>JAITVG010000068.1 GCA_031285925.1 Tannerellaceae bacterium | reverse complement strand
TGATGTCCATCTGTGTAGCGGTGATGCCGTCTCTTGTTCCGGTTACTTTAAAGTCCATATCTCCCAAGTGGTCTTCATCACCCAGAATATCCGAAAGGATAGCATAGTTACGGCCTTTGTTTTCGGAAATAAGCCCCATTGCTATACCGGATACCGGTTTGCGTATCTGTACACCGGCATCCATCAGCGCAAGTGTGCCGGCGCAAACAGTAGCCATGGAAGAAGAACCGTTGGATTCGAGAATCTCGGAAACGATCCGCAGCACATAAGGAAAATCGCTCGGAATCATTCGTTTCAACGCGCGGTGCGCCAAATTTCCGTGTCCGATTTCCCGGCGGCCGACGGCACGTTGCGGGCGGGCTTCGCCTGTGGAGAACGGAGGGAAGTTATAGTGCAGCAGGAAACGTTCCTTACTGTGGTTCAATACATCGTCGATCATCTTCTCGTCGGCTTTTGTCCCCAGAGTAACAGTTGTCAGCGATTGGGTTTCGCCCCGGGTAAAGACTGCCGATCCGTGAGGCCAGGGGAGGTAATCCGTTTCAATCCATATCGGGCGGATCTCCGTCGTTTTGCGTCCGTCAAGGCGTTTCCCTTCGTCAAGGATAGCCCGGCGCATGGCTTCTTTTTCCACGTCGTGGTAGTAGCGGCCGATCATCTCTGTCTTTTCCGCCAACTCCTCTTCCGTGAACTGCGTCTTATATTCATCCTTGATCGCACGGAAAGCTTCGGCACGCGCATGTTTATCCTGTCCGGAAACGGCTACGGCGTATACTTTATCGTAGCATTTTTCGCGCACGTCCCTGCGAAGTTCGTCATCGTTCGTTTCATGGTTGTATTCGCGTTTTACGGTTTTGCCGACAGCTTCCATCAGTTCCATCTGCACTTGGCACTGCTTCTTGATCGCTTCGTGGGCAACCTTGATGGCTTCCAGCATTTCATGTTCCTGAACTTCTTCCATTTCTCCTTCCACCATCATGATATTCTCCGCGGTAGCGGCTACCATCAGGTCGATGTCTGCCTTTTCAAGCTCGGCAAATGTCGGATTAATCACGAATTGTCCGTCGATACGCGCTACCCGCACTTCGGAAATAGGCCCGTTGAACGGAATATCGGATACGGCCAACGCCGACGAAGCCGCCAATCCGGCCAATGCATCCGGCATATCTTCGCCGTCGGCGGAGAAAAGGATTATATTTACGAATACTTCCGCATGGTAATTGTCGGGAAATAGAGGACGGAGGGCACGGTCTACCAAACGCGAAGTCAGCACCTCGTAGTCGGAGGCCTTTCCTTCCCTTTTTGTAAAACCTCCGGGGAACCTGCCGAATGCGGAGAATTTTTCTTTGTACTCAACTTGAAGCGGCATGAAATCAACTCCGGGGTTTGCATCTTTTGCGGCAGTAACAGTGGCGAGCAACACCGTGTTGTTCATCCTGACGGTAACAGCGCCGTCCGCCTGTTTGGCCAATTTCCCCGTTTCGATCGTGACGGTTCTTCCATCACCTAAATCGATCGTCTTTTGAATGGGATTAAGCATAATTTTCTTTCTAATTATTTTTTCTCTGTAAAATTGGGGGCAAATGTAATAAACTTCTTGCTAATTATTTGAAAATGAAAGCAAAATATAGGTATTCATAGTTGTTTTCCGGTGGAACAGCAAATAGTGGAACAGCAATATATCAAAGGCCGAAAATCATCTAAATCCCTTTGGCAAACCATCTAAACGATTTTAAAAGTCATTTAGATGATTTGTCAAAGGGATTTAGATGATTTTCGGCTACCTGTAAAAGGCTGAATTACAAGGTGAAAAAAGAAGAAGAAAGATATACAAATTCCATCCAGATCCAATAGCGCACGGCTTTTCCGGCAAGCATAAAGAGGGCGACAAGCCATACATTCGCCCGGAGAAAGCCCAAGGCTACCGCAATAAAATCGCCTACGCCCGGAAGGAAAACGAAAAACGCACTCCAGGCACCTTTTTTACGTACCCATTCCTGCACTTTATCTATTTTGCTCCGGTTCATCTTCAGGTATTTCTCGATCCATTCGATCTTGCCCAGCATCCCCAACCAGTAGCAGGTCATTCCGCCCAGGAAGTTTCCGGCGGTAGCCGCAATCATGCAAGGGCAGTATGATGCTCCCGCCAGTAAAACACCGGTAAGCACAACCTCACTGCTGAACGGCAATATAGTAGCCGCCAGAAAGGCTGCAACAAAAACGCCTATATAGCCATATTCTATAAGATACTCCATAATTGCAGAAAGCAGAGGGCAGGATAAAGCACTATGGTGAACAGGAACAACCGGAAAGTATACCGGTTTCGCCGGGAAGTAAAGAGGTGGGCATACAGAACGGAAGCAGACATGCTTGAGAGGTAAATAAATTCTCCGGAGTAATTCCCGTATATTCCGGAGAGGATTAATGCCCATATCAAAAACAACATCAGGAAGGAGAGGAATTGCCTGGAGCGCAAACTGTCCTCATGCTCATGCGTACGTACATTAACATAAGCGATGACGGCCAATAGAACGGTGTAGATAAGGGAAATCCGGCCTGTCCAATTTCCTTTCAAATGAGTAAAATCAAAAGACAACAGCGTATCAAAAGGGATTGTAAATACGGAAAAATCCATTTTCCATACAGCCCATCCCAAAACGAACCAGTAAACAACCATCAATCCCAACACAGAACCCATAAATGTTTTGGGAGCAAGGCAACGAAAATTGTACATCCCGATCCAGAACAAGGGAATAAACCACAGGACATGAACCCATAAAAGGCTTCCCGCCGCGATCAATAAAGCCGATTTAAAGGCATTTGCCGTGGAAGATGTATTATGATGGGATATGAACAGCTGGTAGACGGCCAGCAGCATACAAAAGAAAACGACGGAAGAAGCTTTCAGCGAAAGGAAATCCGGATTCGTACTCGACAGTAAGACAAACAACAGAAAGGGAAGAAACGTTTTCTCCCGGATCAATACCAGCGCATAGTTAAGGCGATAAAGCAGATAACCTCCCCCGACCATCAACAGAATTCCCGCAACGTAAGCATACAGCCGGTCGGGGAAAAGGCGGGGAAACGGAAAGTCGGTGGAAGTATAATATCCGGCAACCCGGCATAGCAGGCAGACAACAATTATCCAGATGAAAACAGCCGGATGATCGTATGTTCTTTTCCTTTTTAATTCGTAGTAGCTTCTCACAGGTCAAAGCCAATGTCGCTGCGGAAATATTTCTTGTCGAACCGAATTTGGTTCGCTGCTTTAAAGGAATGTGCCAAAGCCTCTTCCTTATCCTTACCGTATGAACTGATTGCCAGCACACGGCCGCCATTCGTAAGTATCCTGCCGCCGGATTCTTTTGTGCCGGCATGAAACAGGATGCTTTCCCCGGCTACATCGTCCGGGAATGTTATTTCCTTTCCCTTCTCATAAGTTTCCGGATAACCGCCGCTGACAAGCATAACCGCGACTGCCGCACGGGGGTCTTCCCGCAATGTTCTTTCTTTCAGATTACCCTGCGCTACTCCTTCCAGCAGGTCGATCAGGTCGCTTTCAATACGGAGCATGACAACTTCCGTTTCGGGATCTCCCATCCTGCAATTGTATTCAATGACCATCGGTTCGCCTTTTACGGAAATAAGTCCGAAGAATATAAAGCCCTTATAGTCGATATGTTCCTCTTTCAAGCCGACAACAGTAGGACGAACGATCCGTTCTTCCACTTTTCCCATGAAAACCTTATCGGCAAAGGGTACCGGGGAAACGGCTCCCATACCGCCGGTATTCAGTCCGGTGTTGCCTTCCCCAATCCGCTTGTAGTCTTTGGCGTAAGGCAATATCTTGTAGTCATTTCCGTCCGAAACGACAAAGACGGAACATTCGATGCCGTCCAGATACTCTTCAATAACAACCGTCCTGCCGGCATCACCGAACATTCCTTCCGGCATCTTTCTCAATTTTTCCTTTGCTTCTTCCAGGGAGTCAATAATCAGAACGCCCTTTCCGGCAGCGAGTCCGTCGGCTTTCAACACATAAGGCGCTTCAAGCTGTTCAAGGAAAGCGTATCCTTCTTCCAAGTTTCCGGCAGTTATGCTTTTATATCTTGCCGTCGGAATATGATGGCGTTTCATAAACGCTTTCGCAAAATCCTTGCTGCCTTCCAGCTGTGCGCCTTCCTTACTCGGCCCGATCACGGGAATTTTCGCAAGGGAAGGATCGTTTTTGAAATAATCATATATCCCTTTCACTAAAGGATCTTCCGGGCCTACTACTACCATGTCGATGGAATGAGTAAGAACAAATGCCTTGATCGCTTCGAAATCATCCGCTTTCACCGCCACATTTATACCCACCGATCCCGTTCCGGCATTTCCCGGCGCGATATATAATTGATCTGTTTTCGGGCTTTTTGCCATTTTCCAGGCCAACGCATGCTCCCTTCCTCCTGAACCCAATAATAAAATGTTCATCTCTTTTTAAATTGTCAATTCTCAATTAAAATCCTCTCTTCCTTTTTTCCTGAAAGGTTTCTTCCCTGATTTCGCTCCATAGTCATTATCCTTGAAACGTTTCCTGTCGGGATGTTTATCTCCTCCTCCGGAGAAATGTTTCCGGGCAGGACGACTGTCTTTTTCCCGGCGATCCTCTTCATAAAATTTCTTTTTGGGCATGAAAGAGGTTCTGCCTTCATCCGTTTCCGCATGAGTAGCGGCAAATCGGCGTTCCGGACGATCCATGCGGTCTCTCTTGAAGTCGGGGCGGCGTTCGATCACTTTACGCGGCCGGTCTTCTTCTCCCGTTCTTCTGCCGCCGAACGAACGTTCGCTTTCCTTTTCGTTCAGGGCTTTTTTATACTCTCTATTTGTCCCGTCAAACATTTCATAACAGCGATATTCACATTCCAGCGATCCGTTCATCAGTTTGACCTTCACGCTGGGACGCAATCCGATTTTCTCCAGGCATTTCTCATTGCTGCTGAGTATCCATGCGTTATATCCCATAAACACATGTTTCAGCCGTTCTCCAATCATGGAATAAAGGCCGTCCAAATCGCGTGAAGAGATTCTTTCGCCATAAGGCGGGTTCGTCAGCAGGATTCCCGGCGTGGGCACTTCTTCATACTTCTGGAAAGGCAATACTTTCAATTCGACATACTTCGACAGTCCTGCGCTCTGTACATTCTTCTGCGCTATCTCTATCGCTGCGGGAGAAACATCCGAACCATAGCATTTGTATTCAAAATTACGTTCCAGGCTCTCGTCATTATAAATGCGGTCGAACAATTCACGGTCGAAATCAATCCATTTCTCAAAAGCAAACTCTTTCCGGTGGATACCGGGAGCTATATTCAGCGCGATCATGACGGCTTCTATCAATAACGTTCCCGACCCACACATCGGATCCACGAAGTTGGATTCTCCCCGCCAGCCGGCCATCAATATCATTCCGGCAGCCAAAACCTCATTCAGCGGAGCTTCCGTCTGCTCGACCCGGTATCCGCGCTTGTGCAAACTTTCACCCGAACTGTCGATAGAGAGCGTGCAGTCGTTGTGGGAAATATGGATGTTGATATAAAGATCCGGATTATTGACCCTGACAGAAGGGCGCTTTTGGATTTTCTCCATAAAGTAATCCACAATCGCATCCTTCGTCCGGTAGGCAACAAATTTGGAATGATTGAAGTCTTCCGAGAAAATCACCGAATCGATCGCGAAAGTGGTTTCCGGCGTGAGGTACTTCTCCCATTCCACTTTTTTCACTTCATTGTAGACCGTATCGGCATCCTTAGCCTTGAAGTGGTAGATCGGCTTCAGGATACGAAGCGCCGTGCGGCAATAAAAATTAGCCTTATAGAGCAGTTCCTTATTCCCTGTAAAGGAAACCATGCGGCGCCCTTTTTCAACGTTATCAGCTCCTAATGCGATTAATTCTTCGGCCAATACATCTTCCAACCCGTGCAGGGTTTTGGCCACCATTTCGAAATTCGCTGTGCTCATAGAATTTAATTGACAATTGACAATTGATGAATAGCTTCTCCCGGCGCCATATCCCTTGCGACCCACACATTAGCGCAAATCGTAGCTCCCCGGTATTCTTGTGCAATACCGGGGCTTTTCGCTATTCAGTTTCTTTTTCCTCCTTTGTGTCCAGCTCATTTTTATCGTGGTCGATAAACTTGTATTCAAGGAAGGCCAGACTTTGGTCGGGAATAACTTTCAATCCAAGGGTATACTTGAATTTCCATTTCATACTCAGAGAGATAAACCCTCTTTTCACATACGCTGCAACGTAGGGATGCAGGTGCAGATTAAATTTCTTCATGCGTTGCCTGTTGACCAAGTAGTCGATTTTTCCTTCCAGGCTGTCGGTAAATAAAATAGAAGGTTGGGCTTTTCCACTGCCGAAACAAGTGGGGCATATTTCGTTCGTGTTCACTTCCATCTCGGGGCGAACACGTTGCCGTGTAATTTGCATAAGCCCGAACTTGCTGACCGGTAGAATGTTGTGCCTAGCGCGATCGTTGGCCATTGCTTTTGCCATGTGCTCAAATAGTTTTTGGCGGTTGGCAGATTCTGCCATATCTATGAAATCGATCACGATGATTCCTCCCAAATCGCGCAAACGGAGCTGCCGTGCAATCTCTTCGGCAGCAGCCATGTTTACGTCGATCGCCGTTTTCTCCTGAGCATCGCTGCCGCGGGAACGGTTTCCGCTGTTTACGTCGATCACGTGCATAGCCTCGGTGTGTTCGATGATGAGGTAAGCTCCGTTTTTGTAAGTAACCGTCCGTCCGAAAAGTGATTTGATTTGCTTGGTAATGGCGAAGTTATCGAAAATCGGAAGTTCGCCTTTGTATTGCTGCACAATGTCCTCTCTTCCGGGAGCAATCAGGCTTACATAGTCGCGAATATCGCGGCAGACGTCGGTGTCGTTCACATAGATGTGCTGGAAAGAGGGGTTGAAAATGTCGCGCAACAATCCTACCGTGCGTCCTGTTTCTTCATACACGACGGCCGGTGTCTTGACTTTGGGCACTTTCACAATGTTGTCTTCCCAGCGTTTTACTAATGTTTTGAGTTCATGGTCAAGCTCGGCTACGCGCTTTCCTTCCGAAGATGTTCTTACGATCACGGTGAAATTCTTCGGTTTGATACTTTGGATCAACTGACGCAAGCGTGCGCGTTCCGCACTTGATTTGATTTTGGTAGAAACTGATATCTTGTCGGAAAAAGGTATCAGCACAATGTATCTTCCGGCGAAGGAAAGCTCGGAAGTCAGCCTGGGGCCTTTGGTGGAAATAGGTTCTTTTGCAATTTGCACTAACACTTCCTGTCCTGCTTTGAGCACGTCGCCGATAGTGCCGCTTTTTTCAATATCCGGCATGATCTGTGTTTTAGCCAGAGATGGAAACTTCTTGCTGTCGCCGCTAAGTGCCTGTTTCAGGAATTTCTGTTGTGTGTTGAAGTGCGCGCCTAAATCCTGATAATGAAGAAATGCATCTTTTTTATAACCTACATCAATGAAAGCAGCGTTTAGCCCGGGCATAATTTTCTTAACCTTGCCAAGATATATGTCGCCGACGGAAAATGACTCATTGCGGGCTTCTTTCTGAAGTTCCGTAAGACTCTTATCTTCCAAAACGGCAATGGATACCTTCTTGGGCTGTACATCAACTACTAATTCACTGATCACTTATATATAGATTTATTGAGTTCCCGAATAATTTCAGGTTATTGCATACACAAAGAACAAACTTAATAAACCTATTTTTAAGTTTGTTCTTTTGAGTTTTTTCCGGAAAATATAGACTCGCTTATTTCTTCTTGTGTCTATTTTTCTTCAGTCTTTTCTTACGCTTGTGCGTAGCCATTTTATGTCTTTTTCTTTTTTTACCGCTTGGCATAGTTCTACGTTTTAAAAATTAAACTTGAATATATATTTCTCTTTATTTCACTTCACTCACGAAAGCTCTCGCCGGTTTGAAAGCGGGGACATTATGTTCGGGTATGATGATCGTTGTGTTTTTGGAGATGTCGCGGGCTGTCTTTTGAGCCCTTTTCTTTACTATAAAACTCCCAAAACCTCTCAGATACACATTCTCTCCTTGGGAAAGAGAGTCTTTTACGATCCCCATGAAAGATTCGACACTGCTCGTTACCGTTAGCTTGTCGATACCGGTACTTTTCACTATTTCAGCAATAATATCCGCTTTAGTCATGTCTATGAATATTTATTTGATTTTACGTACTTAATTTTTTGGACTGCAAATATATAGCTTTTATTTGTGTGGAAAAAATTTGGCAGTCAATTTTTGCAAAAAAGATTTTTCCTGTACCGGCATATCTCCGTACACTTCACGCGGTTTCTTTTTTTCTTTCTTATTTCTTCTCTCTTTTGAAACGGACAAGTAGTCTTTTCTTCCTTTTTCCGTCAAAAGTCCTGTAATCACAATAAAACGCAGAGGCGGGTAAATTCTTTTTCGTATTTTAGCCGTCGAATTTCTTCTTCGAGGTTTGCTCAAAACGGAAGAAGTATGGACAATAGTTTTATGGAGAAGGTTATTGAGGATGAATTGTTTTTTCCCGCGGACAGGGAAATCAGCCGGAAGCTGACAGGCTGGTATTTGGAACATAAGAGGGAACTTCCCTGGCGGGAAACCGAAGATCCTTACAGGATATGGGTTTCTGAAATTATATTGCAGCAGACGCGCGTGGCGCAGGGAATGGATTATTATCTCCGCTTTATCCGCCGTTTTCCCGATATGGCTTCCCTGGCTTCAGCCGAAGAGGATGAGGTATTGAAATACTGGCAGGGGTTGGGATATTACAGCAGGGCAAGGAATTTGCATGCTGCGGCGAAAATGATACGGGAACAATACGGGGGGAAGTTTCCCGAATCCTACGACGAGGTGCTTTCCTTAAAAGGAGTTGGCGAATATACGGCTGCGGCTATTGTTTCTGCGGCATGGAACATGCCTTATCCGGTGGTCGATGGAAATGTATTCCGGGTTTTATCCCGGCTGTTTGCCGAAGATACGCCGATTGATTCGCAGAAAGGGAAGAATAAATTCACACGGTTGGCCGGATTGTTAATGAACCCTGCCGAAGCCCGCTTGCATAATCAGGCGATTATGGAGTTCGGAGCGTTGCAGTGTGTTCCCAAAAAACCGGATTGTCGGCAGTGTGTATTCACGGATAAATGCCGGGCTTATGCTTCCGGGCAGGTGGAGTATTATCCTGTCAAGCAAAATAAAACGAAAACCAGAAATCGTTATTTTCACTATTTCCATATCATATATAAAGGCAATACGTGGTTGCATCGTCGCCTTGCCGGGGATATATGGACGGGATTGTATGAATTCCCGCTGATCGAAACGGATACTCCTTCGGATTTTGCCACCCTTCAAGGCGCCGAAACATTCCGGCGCATTTTCGCCGATACCGGAGAGTTGCGGATAACCGTTGAGCGTCCGAAAGAAAAACATGTGCTTTCGCATCAGGTTCTCGATATTACTTTCTACCGGATAGAGATTGAAAAACCGTCGGCTACTCTTGCTTCCTATCTGCAGGTTACGCCGGATGAACTCGATGCGTATGCCGTTCCGCGTATCATCCACCTTTATCTTTCCGGCTTTTAGATAAAAAAATCCCAACCTGTACATGTGGAACAGGTTGGGATTTTTATTTTACCGGAACGGATATTCTTAATTGTATCTTTTCTTACGGGCTTGGCGTTCCGAAGATGAACGGCGCCATGGTTTTTCGCTTTTGCTTCCTCCTGTTTCCCGGTCGTTGAAGCGGGATTTACTGTCGCTTTTCCATTTCTTCCGGTCACCCGTAGAGCGGTCGGCAAATTTGTTGCGGTTTTTGCCGCCTTCTCCCTTGGAACTTTGTGCCGGTTCAACGGAGATGCGCCGACCGTCTATCTCGAATCCGTTCATCCGGTCGGCTACTCTTTTGGCTTCGGACTCCTCCACTTCAAAGAAAGAAAAATTATCGCGCAGGTCTATCTTGCCGATCGTTACTCTTCCGGGAACGCATTTATTGATCAGTTCAATTAAATTATTCGGATATAAGCCGTCTACTTTGCCGAAGTTCAGGAAGAAACGCGTAAAACCGTCTTCCGCGTTAAAGGATTTCCGACTGTTCCGATTTCCTTCGTTCTTTCCGTTTTTCTCGCCTTTTTCTCTTTTTTCCCTGCGGGAAGAGGTTTCATCAATTACTTCGATTTCATCGGCATCCTTGTAGTAGTCGATCATTCGGTTGAACTCTAAGGAAACCACTCTTTTGATAATGTCTTCCTTGTCGAGCCATTCCAGCTTCCGGAAGATGGAAGGCATAAGGCTTTCGATTTCTTCTTCGTTTACCTTTACCTTCTCTATTTCGTCCACTAGGCTGAACAGTTGCTTTTCACAGATAGCTTTTCCGTCGGGCATTTCTCCTTTTTCGAACTTCTTGTTGATTATCCGTTCGATTTCCTTGATCTTTCCTTTCTCTTTGATATGGCAGATCGAGATTGAAATACCTGTCTTTCCGGCACGTCCCGTGCGTCCGCTGCGATGGGTGTATGATTCGATTTCGTCGGGCAGGCCGTAGTTTATGACGTGCGTAAGGTCGTCCACGTCCAAACCTCTTGCCGCCACATCGGTTGCTACCAGTAGCTGGATGTTTTTGATGCGGAATTTCTGCATCACATAATCCCGCTGTGCCTGACTGAGTTCGCCATGCAGGGAGTCGGCGTTGTAGCCGTCCTGTATGAGTTTGTCTGCGATTTCCTGTGTTTCTTTCCGCGTACGGCAGAAGACAATGCCGTAGATGTTGGGATAGAAGTCGGCAATCCGTTTAAGAGCAAGGTATTTATCCTGTGCCCGCACCATATAATAGATGTGGCGTATGTTTTTATTCCCTTCATTCTTCTTGCCGATTACAATTTCTTTGGGATCGCGCATGTATTTACGTGTGATTCCGGCAATACCTTGAGGCATGGTAGCCGAGAAGAGAAGCATGTTGCGCGATTCGGGCACTTCGGCCAGAATGGCATTGATGCTGTCGGAAAAGCCCATGTTCAGCATTTCGTCAGCTTCGTCGAGGATCACATTCCTGATCATGCCCAAATCAACCGTCTTGCGGTTCATCAAATCCAACAAACGCCCCGGAGTAGCGACTACGACATGCACTCCCCGTTTTAATGTTTTGATCTGGCTTTCAATACTTGATCCGCCATATACCGGAAGTATTTTCAAATCCTCCATGTATTTGGAATAATCATTCAGGTCTGCCGCGATTTGCAGACAAAGTTCTCTTGTGGGGCAAAGGATTAAAGCTTGCGGGTGATATTTACCGATCTCGATCTTCTGGAGGATGGGAATACCGAAAGCGGCTGTTTTCCCTGTACCTGTTTGCGCTAAAGCAATGACATCGTTATCTTCTCCCAGTAACAGGGGAATCACTTCTTCCTGTACCGGCATGGGCGATTCATAACCCATTTCTTGAATTGCCTGCAATATTAACGGGGCAACTCCCAATTCTTCAAATGTTTTCAAAAAAATATGATTTTTATTATGTAAGATATTATGTAAGATATATATATATGCCGCAAAGGTAGATAAATAATTCGGATACAATTCAATACAATAAAATATCTTTCAATTTGTCCTGATCCCTGTCGCTGATATTTAAGGCGGTTTTCAGATAATTATCCATGCTGCCATGATCCTTTCCGATCCGGAGCAGTAAAGGATTGATAAAGGATTCATTGGCCGAAAGCAACACGGTGATGGATTCCTGTGCATCCGGGCTTAAATCGCGGGCAAAGTGCGTATAGCGGGCGGTCATTATGTGATCATTTGATGCCAGGTAGTCCTGCATGATGGTTTCTTCGGGAACGGAAAGCGCGGAAAGCAGCAGTGCCGCCAAAAAGCCGACGCCGTCTTTCCCCAGTGTGCAATTGAACAGAACGGGATAATTGTCTTCGTCGAGAAACACATTCAACGCTTTTGCGAAAGATTCTTCGTTTTCGGTAATAAATTTAAGGTAAAGGTCTTGCATGTACACGATGGCATCTCCTTTGCGGATTCGTCCTGATTGCAGATAAGGTTGCAATTGGGTCAGGCTCCCGGCGGAAAGGGGTGCTTTTATGATATTGACTCCCGGAAGCGCCAGCGGCGACCGCGCCATTTCGTCCCTGCTTCTCAAGTCGATAACGGTTTTCAGTCCGAGTTTGTCCAACCGCAGAGAGTCTATATAGCTAAGGTTGCTGATATCGCCCGACCTGTACACTTTTCCCCACCGGATCATTTTGTTCCGGTTGTTGAAATAGCCTCCCATGTCGCGCAGATTCTGAATGCTGTCGAGGGGCACGGAGCGTGCGCCTGCTACCTGGCTGTATTTCCCGTTGAAAACAAGTTTGAAATACTTGCGGGTGATGTTGTCCGTCGTGATATAAGTTGTAACTCCCTGACTGATGTTTGCCTGAAGTGCAGGCGAGTTTTCCTTGAATTTCTCAGGGTCTTCGGATACGTATATATTTACCGTTCCTTCAGCGGGAGGATTCGTTTCCCACTTGATCACATAGTTTCCTATTCCGTCACGCAAGCAGAGAGTATGAATATCCGGGGCATTTGATGTACATCCTGCCAACGCAACCATACCGATTATTGATGAAAGAATATTCCGAAACATAATTTTCCCAAGAATTAATCCGTGAAACACAAAGATATGAAAACTATAATTGCAATAATGCCGGATTAAATATATTTAAGACAGTCGCCTGTACTCGTCTGCAAAAGAAAGGGATATGTAGTTGTCGAAAGTCAGGCACACATTAGCGGCGAAAGCCATGCCGCAATTGATGATCGGTTCCCAGTCAGCCCTGCTCAGTGTCGGCAGGTCGTTGCGGCGGATATTATACTTTAACATTCCGTAGATAAGGCCTGCGTTGAAATTGTCGCCCGCACCTATCGTGCTTACCGGCTGAATAACAGGAGCGTCGAAATGTTCCTTTGGCTGTCTGCGCATGTACAGGTCTGCTCCTTCGGCCGCATGGGTCACGATCAGATTGCTGCAATGGAATGAAACATATTCGTCATAAATTTCCTGCATGTCCGTTTTGCCGAAAAGAAGGGAAAAGTCTTCATCCGAACCTCTTACTATGTCGGCAAATTCAAAATTTTCGAGCACATCGGGGCGTAGTCGGAGGGCTTCGTCTGCATGAGGTTTTCTGAAATTCGGATCATAATAAATAATGGCTTTTCTTTCCTGTGCATACCGGAGAAACTCTACCACGCGGCTGCGCAGGGCAGGATTGAGCGCATAATAGGAGCCAAGAATAAATATGTCGTCTTCATTGATCTGCGGATACGACACTTCCAGCCGTTGCGCCGGATAATCCTTGAATACCATGTAGCCTGCATTTTGCTTCTCATCCAGAAAAGCCAGGGCGACAGGGCTTTTCCCGTCGGGATAGCGGTCGATAAAATCGGTGGGAAGGTTGTTCTCTTTCATAAAGGAAGCAATGATATTCCCCACCTGGTCGTTTCCGAGTTCGCTGATGAATGTTGTCGAAACCCCCATCCGGCTCAAGGAAACCATTCCGTTGAATACCGTTCCGCCGGGAACTGCCCGGCAGGGACTATTGTCCTTGAATATGATGTCTAAGATGGTTTCGCCTATACCTATCACTTTTCGCATGGGTACAACAGATTTATTTATTCCTTTTCACACTGTTCCCGGCTTTTGGAACCGAGGTAACCACCATGATGGCGGATGGCGTAGTCGCGGTTGGTAAATCCGATCCGGCGCATCGTGCCGACAACAAGTATATCCCCGATCACCGTCATTACCGTAGTGGATGTAGTCGGCGTAAGTCCCAACGCGCAAACTTCTCCGGGCGCTCCCGTCGGCAGGCATACGGAAGCCTCCTGCGCCAAAGCGCTTTCGGGATTCCCGGTAATGACTATAAATTCCATATCCGGCGCTATTCCGCGGGTAAGATCAACCAATTCGATTAGTTCCCTTGTTTTTCCGGAATTGGAAATAAGCAGCATGAGATCATTCTTTCGCACGATCCCCAAATCGCCATGCTGTGCTTCGCTTGGATGCAGAAAATAAGAGGGCGTTCCCGTTGAGCTGAAAGTAGTGGCGATATTCATCGCGATCTGTCCTGCTTTGCCCATGCCGGAGGTAATCAGCGTGCCTCCCTGTTCGTGGATATATTTATAAATAAGTTCAACCGCCTCTTCATAACTGCCGGTTATCGGGATATTACGGACTGCCTCCGCTTCCTGTTCCAGCAGGCAGGATATATCTTCCTTTGTCATGCTAATTTTGTTTATGCTGCAAATGTATTCATTTTTTTGGCTTTTTCGATACCAACAAAAAAAGACATCCCGGTTACAGCCGGGATGCCTTTTTCATATCGTATAGTCAACTTCTTATTCTTCCGGTGTTTCTTCCGCCGGTGCTTCTTCTGCCGGAGCAGCCGGTTGTTGTGCCGTGCCGAAGTCGGGAGCAACTATATTGGGATCGATCACCACCGCGTCGTTCACCTGCTGACGGATCTCCGACTGTTGCGCCTGCTGTCCGCGCGGGATGAAGAATGTGATCACGATACTCAATACGATAACCACGCCTGCCGATCCCCAGGTTACTTTTTCCAGAAAATCCGTAGTCTTCCGCACTCCCATGATTTGGTTTGAAGAAGAAAATCCCGAAGCCAACCCTCCGCCTTTGGAGTTTTGTATCAAAACGACAAAGATCAATATGATCGCGGCAATCAGGATTAAGATAACAATTGCTACATACATTTTAAGCTTATTTTTTAGTGTTAATAATCATATTTTCCAAAAATCTGATTTGGTCTGCAAAGTAAATACTTTTTTCCGGATAATTCAAACTTAGCTTTTTAATTATTTGCAAAGCTTTGTCGTATCGCTTTTGCTTGACATATATCTGTGCCAGTGTTTCCGTAAAGAAAGATTCGTCCAGTTCTTCTTCGCTACCCGGTGTTTGAAGCGGTTCAAGTGTGGACGCGGGCGGAAGTTCTTCCGATTTGAGGCGCATGGCGGCAGGATTTACCTTTTCCGTCCGGATAAACCTGTCGATCAGTTCCTGGTGTTGCAGGGGAATGGCGGCAGTCTGTTCTTCGCCTTCCCTCTCTTCTCCGGCCGACATCGCCCAGTAGATATAATCCGAAGAAACGGAAGACTGGAGCAAAAGAGGGGATTCTCCCTGCTCTTTTTCCTTTCCATACACCGAAAGGAATGTGTCGATCAGTGAGAAAGTATCGTCTTCGCACAACTGTTCTTTTCCTCGGACGGAGAGTGACAAACCGTATTTTTCGCCTTCGAGCAGCAGGAACAGTTTCCTGCGGTCGGGCACGAGTACCGCCATTTTACGCAATTCGACGGGGAAACGGATATCCTCCGTCAGTGCCAGGCTTTTCAGATAAAGCAGGCGGGCAGCTTGAAACCAGGGATATTCATCGACAATATCTTTCAGCACCGGAACCGTCGATTCCGTAAGTTCCGAAGGATTCTGCATCAGTCGATAAAAATCAGCCGCTTTCATTTTACCAGTTGGCTACGGTGGCGTTAAATATCTGGTCGGCTATTTCATCCGAAATATCCTTAATCAGTTCATCCTGTACATCCGTCAACATCCGGTTGGCGTCAAATTCGCGGTAAGCGGAAAACGATTGTTCGAAATCCTTTTCATCCTCTTTCCGGTTGGTATAGCGCACGCGTATGGTGATCGTAAACCGGGTTCGGGAAGCCCAGGCATCTTCATTCACTGCGGTAGGTGCCAGATCGTATCCCGTAATTTCTCCTTCCAGTTCCAGGTCGCCATTCTGCTGAACTTGCTGAAGGCGCGTCTTCCGGTTATACAAATCTTTCATGGTTTCCGTAAACAACTGCGACAGGGGAGGGTAAACCATTGCCGCCTGGTTGGGGAAGTCGTTGATCGTTATCGTTGAGATTTTCGTATAGTCGATAGAAGCCGCGTTAAACTTGTACGATATTGTACAGGCCGTAGCCGCCAGGCACAATATCGCGAGGGAAAAAATGCGGGCGAATCGTTTTTTTCGCATATTACAGTAAAGCATATTCTTTCATTTTACGGTATAGGGTACGCTCGGATATCTTCAACTCGGCCGCCGCATTTTTCCGGCGTCCGCTGTTTCTTTCCAGCGATTGTCTTATTATTTCTTTTTCCGCTTCCGCCAGCGAAACCGTTTCTTCCACCACATCTTCGGCTTCCTGAACAGGAGAAGCCTCTTGTATCGGAGAGGGTTCTATCGTATGCGTATAGCCGGGTTCCTCCATTTGCGGCATCTGCATGTTTCCTGCCATAATATCATGCACCAGCTTTTTCAGTTCGGTAACATCCTTCTTCATGTCGAAAAGCACCTGATAGAGGATTTCCCGTTCGCTGTTAAATATTTTCCGCTCGTCGTCGTGCCTTACCAGTACCGGAAACTTCTCTACATTCAGGTCGGGCAGATACAGGCGAAGCACTGTCCCCGTAATATCCCGGCTTTCTTCGATCACCGACAGTCGCTCGGTCAGGTTCTTCAATTCGCGCACATTACCCGGCCAGCGGTAGGACGCCAACAGGTTTTTCGCTTCGTCGTCGAGGCGCACAGCCGGCATCCGGTATTTTTCCGCACAGTCGCCGGCGAATTTCCGGAAAAGGAGCAGTATGTCTTCCGCCCCCCTTTCGCGTAGCGGAGGCACCTGCACGGGCACCGTATTCAAGCGGTAGTAAAGATCTTCGCGAAACCGGCCTTCGCTCACCGCCTTTTCCAGGTTTACATTCGTGGCAGCAACAATGCGAACGTTCGTTTTCAACACTTTGGAAGATCCCACCTTTATAAATTCGCCGCTTTCCAGCACGCGCAGCAGACGGGCTTGTGTAGGGATAGGCAGTTCGCCGGCCTCATCCAGGAAGATCGTACCGCCGTCGGCCACTTCAAAATAGCCTTTCCGGTCGATCAGTGCACCCGTAAACGATCCCTTTTCATGCCCGAACAGTTCGGAGTCGATCGTTCCTTCCGGGATAGCCCCGCAGTTCACCGCAATATACTGTCCATGCTTGCGGGCGCTATTCTGGTGGACAATCTGCGGAAAAGTTTCTTTCCCCACTCCGCTTTCTCCCGAAATCAATACCGACAGATCAGTAGGCGCTACCTGCAAAGCAATATCAATAGCCCGGTCTAATGCCGGATTGTTGCCGATAATGCCGAAGCGTTGTTTTATTTGCTGAATATCTGCTTTTGCCATAAATACGTTATTTTTCGTAACACTGCCATTATTTATGTTCAACCGACAAAATTACAAATCTTCTTTCATTATTTCTACTATTAGCCGGGGTAAACAGGCGAAATATTAAATTCATACAATATATATATATACGCACGCGCGCGAGGGAATTCCGGTTCATACACAAGCAGCAGCGAAGTTGTTAAACAGCGCGAAAATTTTGTTTAACGCACACCCCCTCGTTGTTTAACAGCGAGGGGTATCCGAGTGCACACGAGCCGCAGCCGTGTTTAACAACTTTTCGGTACTAAATCGGTAACCAACCTAACATGCGCACACTCAACATATTGCGAGTTGTTAAAAAGTGTTTCTATATATAGTACGCGCTCGTAGTACCTATACAACGGCGCCGTACTATAGGTAGTACGCGCTCGTAGTATCTATACTTTGTTCTGCCCGTCCGGGCAGCAGTGTCCTCCCATGTACTACCGCAACGCTTCGCTCGCCTGCGGTTATGAAAGTAAAGCCCTTTGGACTACTACCGAAAAGCAGTATGAATAATGCAGGTTAGATGCGTTTTTCATGTTGAATAACATATTGAATTATTTGACGATAAAGCAGTTTCAATATTTCTTTGTTGCATAAATTATAAACTGAGAGTATATGAGAATTGTATTATATTTGTTTTTATTGTCAATCTTTTCCATGAGCTGCTCTTCAAACAAGCAGTCGCATGGAGAATTACCATATATTGATGCCCAAAAAGACTATCCTGAAAAGGAAATCAACTTGACAGGCATCGCTGATATATCTTATGTACGGTTGAACACGGATAGCGCCGATTTTATTTACAAAGGAACCATCAATTATGTAACTCAAAATACAATCGTTGTGGCAGACCGCTCTTCAAACAGCGTGTTGCTCTTTGCAAAAGACGGAAGCCCCAAATCACGTTTTAACCGTAGAGGGCAAGGCCCTGAAGAATATACGGATGCGGCTTTTGTAATGTATGACGAAACGGCGGATGAGGTATATGTTTCTCCGGATTTCAGTGATTATATCAATGTGTATTCTGCCTCCGGCCAATACAAAAGAAAACTAACCTTGCCGCAAAGAAACATCAATGGCCAGATGGCTTTTTTCGATGATCAATCCATATTGGTGTATGATAACACGAATTTATGGCAAAGTATCGTCAACGGATATTCCAATGAAAAAATGACTTTCACGGAACAATCCGCAGATTCCTCTTTTTATCTTATTTCCTGCGCAGATGGAACCGTGCTGGAATACGTCGATCTGCCACGCAATAACATAGATTTAAGTTATCGCGATCATACAGGTTTTGGACAAATCGGGTACGCACGTGTGAGAAAATCTCCGGATGGACTTTTCCTGTACAATCCGGAAAATGACACGGTTTTCCTTTACACCAAAGACAAATCCTTAATCCCTTTTATGCATAAGAAACCGCTGTTGAGTGATTCAAATCCTTTGGCAGTTATGGACATTTGCATGGCTGCAGGCGGATTTCAATTCATATCCCTCTCTTTCTACCGGGAGAATGAATCTCCGTCCGAGAAATATTATATGCGCGACAAGGAAACAGGTGAAATATTCCGTCAGAAGTTTATTCTTCCCGATTATAAAGAGAAAGTGTTTTATTTCAATCCACGCCTTTCGAATTATTATGAAAACGGATATCACTTTGAATTGGATATTTTTGAACTCAAAGAGGCATATAGAGAAAACGGGTTGAGTGGGAAATTGAAAGAGTTGGCATCCACTCTAAATGAAGAAGAGGACAGTAATGTCTTTATGTTTGTTGATTTTAGGGAGTTGTAACGTTCTTTTAAATGCAGGTTTGCCCGTTTATATTTTGTATGTTTGCAAAAGAATTAATACACAAGGATATGGAAACAAAAGTATTGGATAAGCAGACGAGCGATAAGGTGAGCTTTATCAGTTATATTATTCCGAAATTTGCGGCCGATTACAAAATGGGAGTGCCGCAGGCATACCAGTATTTGAAACAATATGGCGGACTGGCTTTTTTGATGGAGCATTGGTGGGCATTGCATACTGATAACGATATTTGGGCAGTACACGATATATATGAAATTTGCCGCGAAAATGGAGGGATGAAATAATGAAGGTGTATCACGGAAGTTCGTCTGAACTGTGATTCTTATGATTTGAATGATTGACATGATTA
>JAITVG010000034.1 GCA_031285925.1 Tannerellaceae bacterium | reverse complement strand
TTAAGTGTGAGATATAAAGTTGTAGATTGATATGAGTAAGAAATTTGCCGAGTATTCGAAATTTGACTTGTCGAACGTCAATAAAGAGGTACTGAAGAAATGGCAGGAAGGGGATATCTTCCGTAAAAGCCTTCAGATACGTGAGGGAAAACCCTCGTTTGTGTTTTATGAAGGGCCTCCTTCCGCAAACGGTATGCCGGGTATTCATCACGTGATTGCCCGTTCGATTAAGGATATTTTCTGTCGCTACCGTACCATGAAAGGCTTTGAGGTGAAGCGCAAGGCAGGATGGGATACCCACGGGCTGCCGGTGGAACTGAGTGTGGAGAAAGCTTTGGGCATTACCAAGGAAGATATCGGTAAAAAGATTTCCGTAGCCGAATACAACGCTGCCTGCCGCAAGGATGTGATGAAATACACCAAAGAGTGGGAAGACCTGACGGAGAAAATGGGTTACTGGGTGGATATGGATGACCCTTACGTTACGTATGAAAGCAAATATATCGAAACATTGTGGTATCTCCTGAAGCAGCTCTACGACAAGGAACTTCTTTATAAGGGATATACTATTCAGCCCTATTCGCCGGCTGCCGGCACGGGATTGAGTACGCATGAATTGAATCAGCCGGGATGCTACCGGGATGTGAAAGATACGACCTGCACGGCGCAGTTTTTCATCCGGGAACCGAAACCGGAAATGGCAGGATTTGGCGATCCGTTCTTTATGGCATGGACTACTACGCCCTGGACATTGCCTTCCAATACCGCCTTGTGCGTGGGGGCGAATATCACGTATGTGGCCGTTCAATCCTACAATCCCTATACGGGAATGCCGCTTACGGCAGTTTTGGCCAAAGACCTGCTGGATGTTTACTTTAATCCGAAAGCGGCAGGCTTGGCGTTGGAAGAATATACGCAAGGGGATAAATTAATCCCGTTCAAAGTGGCAGGCGAATGGAAAGGATCGGAACTTGCCGGTATCCGGTACGAGCAGTTGATTCCCTGGGTCGATCCGGGCGAGGGTGCATTTCGGGTGATTACGGGTGATTTTGTAACTACGGAAGACGGTACGGGCATTGTACATATTGCTCCTACTTTCGGCGCCGACGATGACCGCGTGGGGAAAGCCAACGGTGTTCCTCCGCTGATGATGACGGATAAAGATGGTGTTATGCGCCCGATGGTAGACCTGACCGGCAAATATTACAGGTTGGAAGATTTGGATCCCGAATTTGTTCAGCAACGTATGAATGCTACGGATTATGACCCGTTTGCCGGGAATTTCGTAAAAAACGCTTATGACCCCAATCTGACCGACAAGGATGAATCGTTGGATGTGCGCCTTTGCATGATGTTGAAGGTGCAAAACCGCGTGTTCCGCATAGAAAAGCTAACCCACAGTTATCCGCATTGCTGGCGTACGGACAAACCGGTACTGTATTATCCTTTGGATAGCTGGTTTATCAAAACGACAGCCTGCCGCGAGCGGATGATCGAATTGAACAATACGATCAACTGGAAACCGCAGAGCACGGGAACGGGACGTTTCGGCAAATGGCTGGAAAACCTGCAAGACTGGAACCTTAGCCGTAGCCGTTACTGGGGAACTCCTCTGCCGATCTGGCGCACGGAAGACGGGACGGAAGAAAAATGTATCGGTTCGTTTGAAGAACTGTTTCACGAAATAGAAAAGTCTATCGAAGCCGGCCTGATGGAAAGCAATCCATTTGAAGGATTTGTGCCGGGTAATTATTCGAAAGGGAATTATGAGAAGATCGATCCGCATCGTCCTTATGTGGATGAGATCATACTGGTTTACGCCAAAGGTGAACCGATGAAGCGGGAATCTGACCTGATCGATGTTTGGTTCGATTCGGGAGCCATGCCCTACGCGCAGATTCATTATCCGTTTGAGGGGGATTTAGGGGGCCGCTACCCTGCCGACTTTATCGCCGAAGGCGTCGATCAGACACGCGGATGGTTCTTTACTTTGCATGCGATTGCAGCGATGGCATTCGACAGCGTATCTTTCAAAGCCGTAGTGTCGAACGGGTTGGTGCTCGACAAGAATGGTAATAAAATGTCCAAACGCTTAGGTAACGCGATCGATCCGTTCGAAACGATCGAACAGTATGGTTCGGATCCGCTGCGCTGGTATATGATCACCAATGCGTCGCCCTGGGACAACATCAAATTCGACTTTGAAGGGATGGACGAAGTGCGCCGGAAATTCTTCGGTACATTATATAATACGTATTCGTTCTTTGCCCTTTATGCCAATGTAGACAATTTCGATTACAGCCAACCGGATGTTGCATGGGATAAACGTCCGGAGATCGACCGGTGGATACTTTCCCTGCTGAACTCATTAGTGAAGGATGTGGACGGTTATTATGAAACGTATGAACCGACACGTGCGGGGCGCGCTGTCTCCACCTTTGTAAATGATAACCTGAGCAACTGGTATGTGCGTTTGAATCGCCGCCGTTTCTGGGGTGGCGGTATGACGGAAGACAAGCTGTCGGCCTACCAGACGCTTTATACCTGCCTGGAAACGGTAGCTAAACTGATAGCCCCGATCGCGCCTTTCTATGCCGATCAACTGTTTACAGACCTGATTGCGGTAAGCGGGCGTGAAAAGACAGAATCGGTTCACTTGTCCGATTTCCCGGAATACTCGGAGGAGTGCATCGACAAGAATCTGGAGGAACGTATGCAGATTGCACAGGATATGTCGTCTATGGTATTAGCCCTTCGCAGGAAAGTAAATATCAAAGTGCGCCAACCGCTTCAAACCATTATGGTTCCGCTGCCGGATGCCAACCAGCAGGATAATATCGAAGCCGTAAAAATCCTGATCCTGAACGAGGTGAACGTAAAGGAGATGAAGTTTGTCGATAACACAGCCGGTATTCTGGTAAAGAAGATCAAGCCGGACTTCAAGAAATTAGGGCCGCGCTATGGCAGGATTATGAAGTCTTTAGCCACTGCGATACAGGGTATGGATCAGGATATGATCAACGCATTTGAAGCTTCCGGAACCTGCACTTTGAATGTGGAAGGGCAGGATGCCGTGTTGGAATTGGCCGATGTGGAGATCATCTCCGAAGATATTCCCGGATGGCTGGTGGCGAACGAAGGACGACTGACCGTAGCTTTGGATATAACGATTACGGAAGAGCTACGCAAGGAAGGACTTGCCCGCGAACTGGTAAACCGTATACAGAATATGCGGAAGAGCAACGGCTTCGATATTACGGACAAAGTGAACATCACTATTCTCTCAAACGACGATATGGATGAAGCGGTCAATGATTACCGGAATTATATAGCCAATCAGGTGCTGGCCGAGTCCATTGAGCTGACGGAAGTGATCAGCGATGCCGTTGAACTTGATTTTGAAGACTTCAAATTATCCGTAAAAGTAGAAAAGATATAATAATTTAGTACCTGATAACCGGTAGTTTCCAAATTACGATTATATTTGTAATTGCATAAAACTGATTGTATAATTTAATGCTGTAAAAAACATGGCTGAAAAGACAAAATATTCGGATGCCGAGCTTGAGGAGTTCCGCGCCATTATAATGGAAAAGCTTGATAAAGCGAAGAAAGATTATGAGTTGCTGAGAGAAGGCATAACCAATTCGGACGGGAACGACGTATCCGATACCTCTCCTACATTTAAGGTGTTGGAAGAGGGAGCTGCAACACTGTCGAAAGAAGAAGCAGGCCGCCTGGCACAACGACAAATGAAGTTCATTCAGGGACTTCAAGCCGCATTGGTGCGCATCGAAAACAAAACGTATGGCGTTTGTCGTGAAACAGGCAAGTTGATTCCCAAAGAACGGTTGCGCGCCGTACCTCATGCCACTTTGAGTATAGAAGCCAAGCAAGGAGGAGTGAAGTAAATTGACAATTGCTGATTGACAATTTAAGACAAAAGGATGAACACGGAAGAACAATTGATTGGAAGCAGGGGGACTTTTGTCAATTCTCATAAAGGATTCGGAGCAGTATTAATTATAATGCTGCTCCTTCTGCTTGACCAAATGCTAAAGATCTGGATCAAGACACACATGCAGTTGCATGAAAGCATAGAAATAACCTCCTGGTTTTATATCTTATTCACGGAAAACCCGGGAATGGCATTCGGAATGGAGATCATCAATAAATTACTCCTGACGGTTTTACGGATCGTTGCCGTAATCTTCATCGGATATTACCTGTATACTTTGGTGAAAAAGAATTATAAGATGGGCTATATCGCCTGCATCGCCTTGATCTTTGCCGGAGCAACAGGAAATATTATCGATTGCGTTTTTTATGGAGTTTTCTTTGACCACAGCCACGGGCAAGTAGCCGCTTTTATGCCTGAAGGCGGAGGATATGCCGCATGGATGTATGGCAAAGTGGTCGATATGTTTTATTTCCCCCTCATCGAAACGACGTTTCCGGAATGGTTGCCCGTATGGGGAGGAAATGAATTTATCTTTTTTCGGCCAATCTTTAACGTGGCCGATTCATGTATATGCGTAGGCGGTTTCCTTTTGTTTATATTTTATCGCCGGACGCTGTCGGAAACCTTTTCCAAAGAAAACAAGAAACAGGAAATTAAGGATGCGCAATAAAGGGCACATAGCCGGCCTTTGTTTGGGAATGTTTTTTTTGGCGGTAGCCTGCGGTAAAACGCCCAAAGGGATTTTATCGGAGAAAGAAATGCAGCAGGTTCAGGCAGACATGATCCTGGCCGATGCCCTTGTCGGAGTAAAAGGCAATGAATACGCAAACGACACCTCTAAACTGGCTTTATACGAATCCGTATTCCGCAAGCATAAAATCAACAGGGAGAAATACGACAGTTCTCTGGTCTGGTACGGAAAGAACCTGGATATTTACATGAAAGTTTACGAGCGGATCATCGCCGATTTAGGCATAAGGATCCATGATCTGGGCGATATACAGACAGTAGCCGTTTCTTCATCAAAAAGAGATTCCGTTGAAATATGGCCGCGCCGAACCTACCTTACCATTTCCCCGCAATCCGTATTCAGTGGAGCCACTTTCGATATTAAACCCGACATCATTTATCCCTCCGGTAGTACGTTCGTTTTGGGAATGCGCGTGTGGGGATTAAGGGATGGGATGGAGCTTTGTCCGGAAATCCGCGTGAGCGCCGAACAGAGAGATACGGTTATCCGGGTGGAAAGCAAAATCGATAAGGACGGATATTACCAAACCATACTGCGCACAATGCCCACACGACAAGTCAGAAGGATTTACGGATACATCTGGATGAACAACACGGACTCCACTTACAACAAGATCTACATCGACAATATCACACTCACAAGATATAATTACGGCACGGAATTCGAAGTGCTTGAAGAAGAAAAACCTTTGGAGGAGTGACCGTCATGGGTAAAGCCGCCTCACATTTTATCCGGTGCTCCGGACATGTTTACCACTTGCATTATATGGAATGGGACGAAAACGGAAGACTGTCCGGCATTTTCCCCTTGCGGGAAGAGATTGCCGGCGTTGTCTTTTTCAACGGAACCCTTGTACCCGTCCCGTCTGCCTGTCTACCGGAAAAGGATTTGCAGGAAGAAGACTTGCAGGAACTGTCCGCAAAGGTTGAAACCGGATCGACTATCCATCTGTTTCACATCGACCAAAAGATGACAAAGGTATTTTAGAAGCCTGTATAAGATATTTCAATCCGGCATAAGATATTTCAATCCAGCATGAGGTTCATGCCGGATTTTTTTTGTCCGTATCCGAAAAGATGATATGCCAACGATGCCGAATCCATCCGATCGAGCGCATCTTTGGAAAGCAGCGTGCCGGGATGCACATCCAGCCATTGGCGGATCATTTTTTCCCTGTTCAGTATCATCGCCATGCCGTAACGTTGGGTTTCCGGCGGCACGGGAGGGGTTTTATACGCCACCTTGCCGGTTTGAAAAGCCTCCGCCGCCTTTTGCAACAGCCTTTCCCTGATTTCTTCACTGTCGTAAAACATCTCTTTAATGAAAGCCCCTCCGCCGGAAGGCGTAATAAATGCCATTCCCGCAGGATTCCCGTCCGGGTTCAGCGCGCCGACAACCAGTCCCCGGTCTATAATGACATCCGTAATGATGTTTCGGAAATCATCCTCGGAGTGGAGTATGCAGGAAGTACGCTTCCGTAATTGCCTGTCGAAATAAGTGAACCAGCAACTGCCCGCGTTTGGATCAAGCAATACGAACGGCATCGTTCCCGTTGTGGAAGGAATTTCTACACGTTCAAATACTTGCAGGGAGTAGTCGAAAACCTCCGTATAGCCGTAAGCGCTGTAATATTCAAACAGCGATTCGCTTGCCGGGATCAAGGCCGTGATGTCGTATCCCCTCTCCCGCATTTCCCGAAAGGCTTTGTGCAGCAACTCCGTCATCAAGCCTTTCCCCCTTACTTCGGGAGCGGTACATGCACCTGAAACGTAAGCCACCGTAATTTCCGTTTCGCACCAAAGCATACGATACGGTATCATCTGCATAGCCGACACTACCCTGCCTGCCCTCTCCAGACTCAAGGTATTTTCGTCTCTGTAAACTTTCTCGAAGTAAAATTCGACAAACTCTTCACTGTCGTCAAAACATTTCTGCCAGAGAGTCCTGATTTGCTTTTTGCGTTCCGAAGGCTTCATAATGAACGGCCGCTTTCTTCACGGCTGCGCTTTTTTCAAGTAATTCATGCGGATGATAGGAAAGTTTGGCTTTCCGCAATCCGGGTATGCCGAGGTCTTCTTCCCTGTTGATATAAGTATAATGTTCCGGCAGATGAGCGGCAAATTCCTGGTTGATAAGGGCGTATATGCCGTCGTATCCGGTATCGGCCTTTTCGATATGCACACCGAAAGTATTGTGATTGATCGGCATACCGAACGAAAAGGCGATGATCCGGTGATCCTGACAGATGGCTCCGCCCGTCAGCCCAAGCTCGTCAAAATGTTTCAGGGCATACGTAATGGAACGCCGTTCGTAGCTCAATTCTTCCCGGTCTTCTTCCGTCCGGTTGGCTTTGTACCATTTGGATTCCAATTCCAGACATTCCGGCACCAGCTCCGGTGTGATCGGCATGTACGCGTAGGAATACAGCTTTTTAAACTTGTTGATATGGTTTCTCTTTGGCTGGTATCTCTTACCGGTCAGGTTCACAAGGTCTTCCCTCAGGTAAACATAGTCGAAATAATCCCGTTCGGGAATATAATGAAATTCGCCGGGCATGGCCATTTCCAGTTCCTTTTTCGCGTCGGGAGTGATTCCGAGCAACAACAGGGGATGCCCCTGATGCAGTGCATCCTTTTCCAGCAGAGAGATGATCCTCGTCAAGTTGCCCTGCCCCACCGGCATCATGTAGGCATTCCGGCTTTTGTCTTCAATAAAGAAACGGATGACGAGAAAGCCTTCCACAACGGCAAACTGGCTGTCGTACAGAAACCGCCAACTGCACATGTTCGCAAAGGAAAAGTCGCAATTCCGGAAATCACCCGGAAACGTGTAGGAAGTTATTATCTCTTTATCACTTAATGTGATGGGCTTGAAATCTATTTTCATAAGGTGTTTTTACTCATTAAATAAAGGGGCGGAAAAAACGCTTGCAAACATACAAAAAATCATCTAAATGCCTTTGGCAAACCATCTAAATGATTTTAAAAATCATCTAAATGGTTTGGGAAAGGCGATTAGATGATTTTTTGAAGGCCATCCGAGTAATAAAGTTGGTATTTTCGGTTAAAATTTCAAAAATAATTATACGCAATTCGTTTTTTGTTTTTATTTGCATGAACATACAGACTATATCAATACATATTCATGAAACTTCAACTTGACTCTAATTTGCCCAAGCCGCTTCACAAGCAGGCTGAAGACTTGCTCCGCATGATGATACAACAGGATGAATACAGGGAAGGCAAGCTGCTTCCCAACGAGGTGGAACTTTCGAAAGA
>JAITVG010000019.1 GCA_031285925.1 Tannerellaceae bacterium | reverse complement strand
ACCGGTGATTTCGTCCGTCAGAAAAGGCTGACCATTGTATGCCGTTCCGGTATCCCATACATAATCTTCCGTATCCTGCACCTTTAGCAACAGGTTCAGGCTTTCCATCCTGTTTTTGTTTTCTTCATTAAAATAATATGCCGGATTGTATATTTTGCGGCGTATCTGGGAGGAGAGATAACAGTAGATCAGCATATTAACCGGATCTGCGGGATTGGCATACACCCGGTCGTGAACGCTGACAGCAAGGCACGGAGGCACAGAGTTTTTTTATTTTGCTTGGTATCAGGAGAATATATAAATCTCTGCGCCTCCGTGCCTCTGTGTTTAATCTCTTAAATCGACTTTCGGGTCAGCCCCATAATCCCCCCCTTTTTCTTACATACGTATGTAGCGCATGACTACTAACGTATACATCACCACATACGTTAGTAGCTGTATGCTACATACGTATGTAACTCATCGCTACATACGTATGCAGCTAAACACTACTTCAATTCTTTGATCCGGATATTGCGGAACTTCACCGGAGAACCATGCCCCAGGAAGCCGATATGCCCTTTCTTGTTAAATAATCCCGGGTGGTTTTTGCCGTCGATCGTGCCGTTTTTGGCCGCTTCGCGGATATTGCCGTCGAGGATCACTTCACCGTTCAGGGTTATCTTGATCTGATCGCCGTTAGCTATCACTTCCTGTGTGTTCCATTCGCCGACCGGTTTCAGGAAACCGCGCTTGGCAGCTATCACGCCGTATACGGAGCCGTGGTATTGATAGACTTCCAGATTTTTATATACCGGATGTTCATTGTCTATAATTTGCAGTTCCATGCCCCCGTAAGCGGCATCCCCTTCCAAAGGTGTACGGATACCCAATCCGTTATTGGCCGCCGGAGTGAGCTGGAAGTCGAAGCGGATAACGAAGTTTCCATATTCCTGCTTCGTATACAGATTACCGCCGGATCCTTTGCTGGGAACTAATGAAATGGCGCCGTCTTCCAGTGTGTAGTCTACCGTATTGCCCGTCCACTCATACATGTTCGTTCCGTCGAAAAGAATCTTGTAACCCTCTTTCTTTTCTTCCGCGGAGAGTTGGAAAGGCGTTGCACGTTCCAGTTCCTTCACATAGATATCCCGATAATAAACTTTGCTTCCGTGAGCCTGCAATTCGAGTTGCTCTACGGGGAATATCGGCAACTTGCGATCCCAGTAGTTTTCAAGGATCACATTGTCGGTGACCAGTTCGCCGTTGAGGTAAACCGTTACACGGTCGCCAATCATCTTAATATGGAAGGTGTTCCATTCTCCAATCCTGTTATCGGCCACTTTCAGCGGCTTAGAGGCATGTACTTGATTATTGTACAGGCCGCCGGAACCCACCTGCGCCCCTGATTTCGTGCGGGCTATATCCCAAATCTGAACCTGCGGCGTACCGCGGAGATAAATACCGGCATCCGGTTCCGGGCCTTCCGCCAGCATCCAGTCGATATACATTTCCATGTCACCGTATTGTTTTTCGCTGCACAGATTGTCATATCCCGCTCCGTCGAATACCAGACAGCCGTTCTCCACTTTCCAGTCCTTGCGCATTTGTTCATCCGCTTTTACCTGGGCGGCAGTCAGTTGAGCGGCAGTCATTTTCGCCCTTTTGATCGGATTCTCCACCAAACCTTTCCATCCGGACAAGTCTTTTCCGTTGAAGATAGAAACAAATCCTTCGCCCTGCGGCATCTCGGAAAGGTGTTTCCGGATAGCTTCCCGCTGGTAGTCGGCATCCGGGTTATTCAACACTTGGATTACCTTATTCAAAAGATCCTTCACGGCCTGCCCGGTATAAGACACATTGCCCAAGGCAATATTCATAACCGCCTGTGCCGCTGCTTCCTGTACAGGTTTGTCGTCGAGGTATTTACCGGCAAAGAGCATTCCATGGAATGTGCCGGCACGCTGTATCTGGCGCAGGATGGTACGTTTATGGTCATCCGTTTTTGCTATTTCCATTGCCTTACGCAGTTGCAATACCCGGTTTTCGGGAGTAATCGAAGGATTGGAAACCAGACGGATATAAGCCGACAATGCACGGTCGAAGTAAGAAGAAGCGCCCGGATCGGTAGCCACGGCATAGAGTTCGCCGGCTACTTCCGTTCCCGGCCATTGCAGCAATGCTTCAAAAGCCTCGTCCTTGGCCGCACCGCTTCCCGCCTTAAAGCCATCGACCAGAGTTTGCAACGCTTGAGCTTCTCCCGTCGTTGCCAGGGCGGTGTAATACAAATATCTTTTATTCGCTCCTGCCTGCCTCATCCGCTGGTTGAGGGTGTTCACACGAGCTTCCGGCGTTTGTGTGGAAAGAGAAGATATAACCGCATCCTGAAGCGGCTTAACCACATCCTGACCGGCGGATTCCAACATGCCGGCGATCAGTGTAAAGTCTTTTTCCCTGACCACATCCTTCAATGCTTTATAGGCAGCAGCCTTGACTGCGGGGGAAGAAGATTTGGCCTGATCCAGTACCGTGTTGATCGTAGCGTCGGCCTTGCGCAAAGCCAGCAGTTCCAAAGCCGCGACTTTCCCGTTATCTCCGGATTGCGCGAAACTGCGAACCATCGCCTGATCTATATCGCCGGAGAAAGCAGCCAGGCCTTTTTGCGCCAGAAGAACTACCTCTTTATCCGCATCAGCCAGTAAGCCTGCCAATAAAGGGATATTCACCGGGTCGCCGATCTTCGTCAATGCCCATACGGCCGCTTCCTTCACCTCAAAAGAAGGATCATTCAGCTGCTCGACAATCAGCTGCCGTGCCGGAAGATCAAAACGAATATCCAGCTTCGCCAGCAGCGCTTTCTTCTCCGGACAGGCAGCTTCGCGCCCGATCCAGTTCAGCACGTCGGTCTTTACCTCCGGTTTGGCTTTGGGCAGCGCCTTGACCATTTCGGTATAAAGCGGAGCATCCGCGTAGGCAGAAGCAAAGTTTAAAGCCGCGTTGCGATATTCCTTATTCGAATCTTTAAGAGCGGACAGGAGTTCCTTCGCCACATTCGCCTTTCCCAGTCCGGATAAAATTTCCTGTGCAGCTATGCGTGTGGCGGTTTGTCCCGCTTTCGTCGCCTTTTTCAATAAATCGTTCGCGGCTTTTTCCGCCGCTTTCGGGGCGATTTGCGCGGCTATGCGTTTAATCAAAAGAATGTATGCTTCATTTGCCTGGGTCTTTTCGTAGCGGTAACCTGCCTTATCGGCCGCCGTAGCCAGCGTTTTCAATGAATTGACAGTTCCCATGCGGCTTAACGTGTACAGCACTGTCCGCTGAAATTCAATATCTCCGTTGCCGACCATGCCCAGCAATAAATCTTCGGCAACCGGCAATCGGGCTTCTCCTATGGCTAAAATAACGTCCTGCTGCGTTTTGGCCGTTCCCATCCGGCGCATAAGCGAAGCCTGCAATACCTGCTTTGCCTTTTCCGTTCCGATAGCAGCCAGCGCGCGCGCCGCCGGGCCACTCAACTCATCCCGGTTCAGGTAGCGCGCCAGCGGGTCTACGCTTTCATCCCCGCCGGTGATTTGCAATTGGCGGATAATAAAAGCTTTCGTTTCACGCTCTTCCGCTTTTTCCAACGCTTTCAGGTATCCGTTCACTACCGCGGCACAGGCCGTTTCCTGTCCTTTGGCGGCGACATAATGGCTCAATCCGCTTAACGCATATTCCACCTGCGCATTGCTCCCTTTGCCCGGAGCATGCATCATGTCCACGAGCATCAGCACACCTTCTTCTCCGGTAGAGGCAAGGTCGGCAATCTGCTTATTATAATTGTCCGCCTTTTCCGCCGGCATTTGCGCCAGTACGTCGGCAACAATAGTTTTATTCGTGCGCCCGCCCTGGGCAAATACCGATGCGGATACAAGCAACATCAGTATCAATGGATAATTGACAATGGATAATTGACAATTAAATGCTTTGATATATTTCAATAATTTCATCTTCTGATCTTTATTTGGTTTGTTCTTTCAATTCCTGTATTCCAATTTTCAATTTTCAATTTGGAATTTTCAATTTGGAATATTTGAATCGCAGATTCAAATATTCCAGGGTGCTCTCATTGGCTGATCGATCAGCCGGTTTGCCGCCTCGTCGTTAATAAATTCCAGTTTCACCGGATCGAAATGAAGTGTCCGGTTTAGGCGCAAGGCAGCGGCTCCCATATTTACGATCGTTGCCGAGCGGAAACCGTTCTGTTCGTTCAGGGCGAAAGGTTGGCGTGTTCTTACGCTTTCGAGGAAGTCCGTCACCTGCGGTTCCGGTTCGGGGAAGGCGGCGAGTTTCTTTTCCCAGTCGGGAATATCGCAAACAAAGTTTTTATATACATTTCCGTTAGGCCCGGAGATGTAGGGCGTATCGGGATTGCCGTAATCACCGCCCCAAAGAACGATCTGGCATCCGTCTTCATACGTATAGGTAATGGAGCGCCAGGTGCCCACCGCATCGGGATGCTGCTGCGGAGCGTCTACTTCCACTTTCACCGGGCTGGTATGGTCTTTACCGAGGAAATACTGCACGGGGTCGATATAATGCTGTCCCATGTCGCCCAGGCCGCCGCCGTCGTAGTCCCAGTATCCGCGGAACGTACCGTGCGTGCGGTGTGCGTTGTAGGGTTTATAGGGAGCCGGGCCTAACCACATTTCATAATCCAGTTCTGCCGGAACGGATTCCGGTTCGAGGTATTCCTTTCCTACCCAGTAGAACTTCCAGTCGAAACCGGTATGCTTGCTGATCGTTACTTTCAGCGGCCAGCCCAAAAGCCCGCTTTGCACTAATTTCTTCAACGGTTTCACCGGTGTGCCCAGTCCGTAGAAGGTATCGGAGAAGCGGAACCAGGTGTTCAGCCGGAACACTCGCCCGTATTGCTTCACCGCTTCCATCACTCTTTTCCCTTCCCCGATGGTGCGGGTCATTGGTTTTTCGCACCAGATGTCTTTCCCGGCCTTTGCCGCTTCTGTCGACATCAATCCATGCCAGTGCGGTGGAGTAGCGATATGCACTATATCCACATTCGGATCGAGGATCAGGTCGCGAAAGTCGTGATACGCAGCGATTTTGTCCTTAACCAATTGTTTGCCCAGTTCCAAATGCTTTTTATCCACATCGCAAACCGCGACCAGGCGCGTACCGGCATAATTCACATGCCCCCGCCCCATGCCTCCGGTGCCGATGATCCCTTTGGTCAGTTGATCACTTGGAGCAATAAAGCCACTCCCCAACACGTGTCTGGGGACAATCGTAAAAGCGGCTATTCCTCCGAGAGTCTTAAGAAAGTCTCTTCTGTTTGTTCTCATAGTAATAAATTATTTAAGTAAATAGATGCGTATAATATATATTGTACAAAGGAAAAGAAAATAATTGAGAACGACCAAAAAGATGTGCATTTCTGCCATACGAAAAAACATCTTTAAGCTGCATTATATTCAACAATCCATCCTTCATAATAAAAACTCTTCCATATTAGCCGGAGTAATGACCGAAAAAGTACTGCCGGAATAGTTCTCCAAAAACTGTTTAGGAATTTTATACTTAGCCATCGGATTCCATTTAAACTCAAAGGCGTGGATTTGTCCGTCGCCTTCTTCAATGTAGTCAATTTCTTTCTGATCTGTCGTGCGCCAGAACCAACTGTTACGCCACATCCTGTCGTATTCCAATTTTTTCTGTCTTTCGGATATAATATAGTTTTCCCATAAAGCGTCAATATCGGAACGACTTTCCGGCAAAGAAAAATCGGCTATAATGGCATTGCGAATACCGTTATCATAAAAGTATATCTTTTTGCTGCTTTTTAATTCATTCCGCAGATTGCGGCTAAATGAACCTAAGCGAAAGATAACATAACACTGCTCTAACAGCACCACATACTTTTCTACTGTTTTACTGTCCAACCCGCAAAGCTGGCCTAATTCGGCATAAGATACCTGATTACCAATCCGGAAAGCAACGGCCTGCAACAGTTTCAGCAGTTTTTCCGGCTTTTTAATCTGTTCCCACATCAGAATATCCTTATACAGATAACTGTCTGAAAGCTGTTTCAAAATTTCCTTTTCATTCCCCGGATTGTTTATTACATCCGGATAATAGCCATATACCAAACGATGGGGCAACAATCTTTTTTCATCCAACAGTCCATGATGCTGCACCATTTCGATAAATGATATGGGATACATTTTATATTCCCACTTTCTACCGGTAAGAGGCTCGTTTACTTCATTGGCCAAATCGAAAGAAGAACTGCCGGTTGCAATCAGTTGTACCTCGGGCAATTCATCTGTAATCAGTTTCAGTTTCAAGCCAATATCCTTGATTCGCTGTGCCTCGTCAATCACAACATATTTCTTGTTTCCGAAAATATACTTCAAACGGGTAGCCGAAACGTTTTCAAAAAGGTTTTGCACATCCAGTTCATCACCATTAAGCCAAATCATTTCACCGGAACCTTTAAAGAGTTCTTTTACCAAGGTTGTTTTCCCTACCTGTCTGGCTCCCATTAGTATGATCGCCTTACCGGTATTCAACTTATTCCTGACTGTATTTTCTAATATTCTATGTATCATAATGACTTTATTGTGTACCACAAAAATACAATAAATTTGGAATTGAATCCGATAAATCCGATATATTTTCGGATTTGGAGCAATATTACAGGTGTAAGACAAGGTAGGGTCGAACCTGCGTGTTCGCCCGAAAACGGTATAGGTAGTACGAGCGCGTACTACCTATACTACGGCACCGTTGTATAGGTACTACGCGCTCGTACTATATATAGAAACACTTTTTAACAATTGGTAGTATGTTGATTATGCGCGTGTTAGGTTGATGGTTGTCTGAACTGTGATTTATATGATTTGAGTGAGAAACTGTTTTGAATTTTTCGTCTGATGATTTGAGATGGCTTTTCGAGGCAGATTCATCCCTTTGATGAGGAAGATAGCGGGCTATCTGACGAAGAAGAGGGGTGGATATGGCTGGAAAGACGCTCAAAGCATAGACGAAAACAACGATAAAATAAATAAAAAGGCTTGTTTGTAAAAATTCAAAACAGTTTCTTTATACCGAAATAATTCTTCTATCAACCCGGCGATCCCGATTGTACATTCCGTGATCCGCCCGTAATCAACCACGTTCAGGTTGTCTTCAGGTGTGTGGGTAAGTTGTTGGGTTTCCATATTCTCTATAAACCATTGCGATGAAACAGCAATCGCCGGACGACCCTGTTGCAGAAAAAGGCTATGGTCGCCCTGATACCACGGCTGACCTTCAACGAGGCAGGGATTGTTCCCGATAACCTCGTGCAGGGCGGCGGAGATACTATCCGGCAAG
>JAITVG010000232.1 GCA_031285925.1 Tannerellaceae bacterium | reverse complement strand
TGTTTGGCCATTATGAAAAGAAGATAGCTTAGCGTGTTTGTCGATTTTATATTTTCACGGTTCAACCAAAGTTTTACAAAAACATCCTGTACGATTTCTTCCGAATCCTCATGCGATTTGGTAAACTGAAAGCAGTATGCATAGAGGCGCCTGACATAAATCTGATAAATTCTGTCAAACGCATCTTTTGAGCCTTCTTTTAATTCAAGGATCAAATATTCTTCCATTTCGTCACCAACGCTGTCGTTTCCCATTCTATCTTAAAACTTTTATGAGCCTCACGGCAAACATACATAAAAATTCCAAGAAACTGTTGCTAAGTGTGTGAATAATACAGGCTAAATGAGGCTTATACTTTCCGTATGATTTCCATGCCCTTTCTGATGGCGGCTTCATTCATCGGGATCAACTTGTGGTGGCGTTCGGGCAATGATTTCTTTAATCCGAGCAAAACGTTTTCCAACTGCACCATGGGAACGACTTTTAATAAACCTCCGAGAATGATCATGTTGAATGCTTTTTCATTTTTCATTTCCGTGGCGGCGTCCATCGCATCTACGCGATACACGTTGATGTCGTTTCTTTTTACCGGATTGTGAATGCCATATCCGTCATAGATCAGGATTCCTCCGGGTTTCACCTTGCTTTCGAATTTATCCATCGAAGGTTGATTCAGAACAATTGCGATGTCGTACTCGTTCAGGATTGGGGAACTGATCGGCTGATCGCTTAGAATAACAGTCACATTCGCCGTGCCTCCCCGCTGTTCCGGCCCGTATGAAGGCATCCAGGTTACTTCTTTTCCTTCCATCAAACCGGAGTAGGCAAGTATTTTTCCCATTGAGAGGACTCCCTGTCCTCCGAAGCCGGCAATAATTATTTCCTGTTTCATATACCTGTTCCTTCTTCTTTATTTTTTAAATCACCCAGGGGATAGAAAGGAAACATGTTTTCCTCCATCCATTTATTGGATTTATCCGGAGTCATTTTCCATCCCGAAGCACAGGTGGAAACAAATTCCACCACGGAAGTCCCCTTTTTGTTCATGGAGTTTTCGAATGCCTTGCGAAGTGTCTTCTTCGCTTTCCTGACGGCGGCTGCCGTATGGACGCTTTGCCGGGTTACCAGGCAGGTACCTTCTACCTTGGCCAGAAGTTCACCGATTTTCAGGGGATAACCGTTCAGTTCGATATTGCGCCCGTAAGGGGTGGTAGATGTCGGCATACCTTCCAGTGTTGTCGGCGCCATTTGTCCTCCGGTCATTCCATAGATCGCGTTATTGACAAAAACAATGACGATATTTTCTCCGCGGTTGGCCGCATGGATCGTTTCCGCCGTGCCGATTGCCGCCAGGTCGCCATCTCCCTGATAGGTGAAAACCATTTTGTCCGGGTTCAGGCGTTTTACTGCCGTGGCAACTGCCGGTGCGCGCCCGTGCGCTGCCTCGATCCAGTCGATATCCAGATAATTGTACGCGAAAACGGCACATCCTACGGGAGAAACGCCGACCGTCTTTTCTTCCATTCCCATTTCATCGATCACTTCGGCGATCAATTTGTGGATCACTCCGTGACTGCATCCGGGGCAATAGTGCATCGGATTGTCGTTCATCAACCGGGGCTTGCCGTGTACCAGATTCTCCGGTCTTATTATTTCGTTAAGTTCCATATTATACCTTACTTCAGATTATCGATTATCCGATATAGCGGAGTACATACTGCACAATGCGCAATACAACGGCTGCGCCTCCGACACCCAGGAACCATCCCCGCCCGTCTACGGCGAAGAAGCATACTATCGCAGCTACGGCCAGCAACATAAATATCCCGGTCAAAAGCTCGTCCCATCCGCTATTCCTTTTCATAATCCATTATATTTTATCTGTTAATTAATCAATTTTTCTTTTAAGGCTGCCAGTATCTCGTCCGGGGTAAAAATAATTCCCCCCAGGCGTCCGTAGTGTTCCACTTTTACTTTGCCTTCTACTGCCAGGCGAACGTCTTCCACCATTTGTCCCGCGTTCAGTTCAACCGACAGCATTCCCTTTACCCGGCCTGCGTATCCGGCAATCGCTTTTGTAGGGAAAGGCCACAGGGTGATGGGGCGCAAAAGTCCCAACTTCATGCCTTCGGCGCGGGCTGTTTCCACAGCCTTCTGGCAAATGCGGGCAGAGGATCCGAATGCGATCAGCAGATATTCCGCATCGTCGCACATAAATTCTTCATACCGCACCTCGTTCTCTTCGATCTTTCTGTATTTGGCCTGAAAGCGAAGGTTGTTTTCTTCCATAGCGGCGGCGTCGAGCTCCAGCGAAGTGATGATGTTCGGTTTGCGTCCCGTTGTTTTGCCGCGCGCTGCCCACGGGCTTTCCGTGCTGATTTCTTCATCCGTTTTACGCGGACGGGCAGGAGGGAGCACTACCTTTTCCATCATCTGCCCAACGATACCGTCGGCCAGGATCATCGACGGATTGGAATACTTGAAAGCCAGGTCGAAACCAAGCTCAGTGAAGTCCGCCATCTCCTGCACGGAGGAAGGCGCCAGCGTGATCAGGCGATAGTCGCCATGCCCGCCTCCCTTGACCGTCTGGAAATAGTCGGCCTGGCTGGGCTGAATCGTTCCGAGGCCGGGGCCTCCGCGCATAACGTTTACGATCAGGCAGGGAAGTTCGGCTCCTGCGATGTAGGAAATCCCTTCGAGTTTCAAACTGATGCCGGGACTCGACGACGAGGTCATCACCCGTTTGCCCGTTCCCGCCCCGCCGTATACCATATTTATGGCAGCCACTTCGCTTTCGGCCTGCAAAACAACCATACCGGTCGTTTCCCACGGCATTTCGGCCATTAATGTTTCCATGATTTCCGACTGCGGCGTGATCGGATAGCCGAAATATCCGTCGGTGCCATACCGGATAGCCGCATGGGCTATTGCTTCATTACCTTTAAGGAGTTTTATTTCTTCTGACATAATTCTTTTAAATTGTCAATTGTCAATTTTTTTCTTGTATATCGTCAAGCAACCATCGGGGCAAACCAAACCGCAGTTGGCACATCCGATACAGTTGTCCGGGTTTTTCATGTAGACGTAATGATACCCTTTATTGTTTACTTCGCGCGGGTGGAGTTCCAGCACGTCCGATGGACATGCGACAACACAGAGGTCGCATCCTTTGCAGCGTTCCGTGTTCACGACAACCGCTCCTTTTATTTTCGCCATAACCTGATAATGTTTTTACAATATATTATTAGCATCTTTTCCAAAGATATACAAAAGTAGTCAATTTCTTTAGAGCCTGTTTAAATTTTGTTCGCATTTTGGGCGAAATATTAAATTGAGGTGCTAACTCTTATGCCGCGTATATACTCCTGCATTATTCATGCGAATTGCTTTTCCAAAGGCAATTAGATGATTTC
>JAITVG010000189.1 GCA_031285925.1 Tannerellaceae bacterium | reverse complement strand
TCGGGTGTTTTGGGGAGAATATAGAAAAGTCGCCAAGTCCATTCTCTGAACTTGGCGACTTTAATTGTTAGCTAATCCCGAATGACAATCTGAAAAACGAAGTGTTTTTCAGTGCCCTCCCCTGTCGGAGAGGATTTTTTTGTTATCATTCGAGGCTGTATGATTATTTTGCGTAATAATCTTTTACGGCTTCATTGGGAACCATTTCTTCCTGAAAAATGTAAGCTCCCGTTTTAGGAGACTTTACCATCTTGATCACCTTTGAGTAGGTACGGCCGTCACCTTTCTTAAAAGTTGCAACTGCTTTTTTTGCCATCGTTTAAAATCTCCTATTATTTAATTTCTTTATGTAAAGTCATTTTCCTCAAGATCGGATTGTATTTCTTCAGTTCCAGGCGGGCTGTCGTATTTTTCCTGTTCTTGGTAGTTATGTATCTTGAAGTACCGGGCATACCACTGTCTTTGTGTTCCGTACATTCAAGGATCACTTGCACTCTATTGCCTTTTGCTTTCTTTGCCATCTTTGATTTTCCTCCCAAATTATGCGTTTAGATAACCTTCTTCAGCAGCTTTTTTAATCGCTGCATCCAAACCCACCTTATTAATAGTACGCAGACCAGCAGCTGAAATGTTCAGGCTAATCCAACAATCTTCTTCTACCCAGTAGAATTTTTTTCTGAACAGGTTTACATTAAATTTACGTTTCGTACGGTGATTGGAGTGCGAAACATTATTGCCAACCATTGCTTTTTTTCCGGTAATTTGACAAATCTTAGACATTTCTTTATTTATTCTTTTAATTATTTCCTACTCTTTTCCTGCTCATATCATAAGCAGGGCGCAAATTAACGCATAAAAATTTACACGTGCAAATTTCCAACCTTGAAAAGCACAAATCTTCTCATCCTGCATCAGCATCATACACAGAACAAAGACAGATATTTCGTTGTAAAGATGTTACAGGGAGGTGGGAGATTTGTACGCAGGATGAGACTTGAACTCACACGCCGTAACCGGCACTACCCCCTCAAAGTAGCGTGTCTACCAATTCCACCACCTGCGCATCAACAACGGGGTGCCCAGAACAGGACTCGAACCTGCACGGCTATTAACCACTCGCACCTGAAACGAGCGCGTCTACCAATTCCGCCACCTGGGCTTTCAATACTTAATAGCAAGAGAATCGCTTATTCCTCGCGTGAACGAACAGGCAGGATTTTAACCTGTCGTCTACGTTCTATTGTCGCAAATAAGCATTGTTCAAACCCCATGCCTATTTTGCATTTCGGGCACAAAGATACACCCTTTTTTGAAACCACCAATATAATTGGAAAATAAATCTGTTTTTTGAACTGTTTAAATTTAGCTCGCGTTTTTCTTCTGAACACCTTACTTTTCAAAATATTAAGCGAAAATGCCATTCTGCCTAACACGCGCACACTCAACACATTACATATTGTTAAAATGTGTTTCTATATATAGTACGCGCTCGTACTACCTATTCAACGGCGCCGTTGTATATATAGTACGAAGAAATACTACCTATAGAAAATCGTAGCATAATTCAAGATGCCGGCCAATTTTGACACACTCCCTTAATTTTAAGGTTTCGATAACGTTACATAAGGTTTTGATAACGTAGTAATCGTTTGAGACACACGAACTTTGCGCCGTATATAAACAACAGTAATAATTTTTTTAAAACAATTTTTTATGAAAACAAGTATGATTATGGAGAATTTAAAATCCGTAGAATTAAACGGGAAAGAAAAGACGGGAAACAGGATTTTGAAAAGAATCGCAGCAATCGCCTTATTGATCGGCGCAATTGGTTTTCCTGCGTTTGCAGAAGGGAAAGGAAATAATGGGAAAGCAAATATGTCCTATCCTTTTTATTACAGCAGTTCCGGCATCCGCGATTTGAATCCTGAACAGATTGTATGCAAACCGGATGCCGATGGCAAATATTTGGAATTGCACCGCAAATACAATTTCAGTTATGACAGGCAAGGCAGAATGACCAAAAAAGAAGCGTATAAGTGGGATGCTTCCCGCAAAAAGTGGAATCCCGACTACCTGCTGACTTACAACTATAGTCCGGAGCAGATAGAAGCGGAGTATGCCGTATGGAATAAACGGGAAAAAACATACAATCCTCCTAAGGAAAAAGTTATTTATACTCAAGGTGAAAAGGGTATTTTCGCTTATCTTGGCTATAAAAGAACTGATTCTTCCGAAGGAGAGGGATGGGAGCTGGTAACAAATCTTACTGATATGCAATCTAATCAACTGTGGGCTGAAAACGGTAATATGTTAGCCCGAAAAAGCGAATAAGAAATACTTTCCATATTTTTTGGAAAAACTATCGTGTGCCCTAACCACGCGCCCTTCGGGATTCGGCTTGCGCTTTTTCCTTTTCTTTCAGCTTCCGTTGGTATTCCCGTTCGCGCTCTTTGCGGTCTTTCTCACGCTGTTTGAGGCGTTCCTTGTACTCTTTTTCCTTCTGTTTGCGTAGCTCACGCCGGGCTTTCTCGCGGGCTTTGCGATCAGCGGCGGCCTGTTTCAACTTGGCCTTGCGGGCAGCTTCCAACTGTTGCGGGGTGGGTTTGGCTTCCGCTTCGCGGGATATTTCGGTTCCCGCTTCGGTTTCCGCTTCGCGGGATGCTGCTTCCGCTTCTGCCTCTGCTTCCGCTTTGCGAATGGCTTCAATATCTTCGAGGGTGAGGTTCTTTTCCTGCTGCGGACGAGGCTGCGGTTTCGGAAGAGTGTCGGGGGCAAGCTCAACAGGCGGCGGCAGGGGAATGTCCTCTACTTCGCTTTCCATTTCCCGGATGGCTTCAGAACCCGCCTCGCCGGCCTCTTCTTCCCGGTCGCGGCGCAACTGCCAGCGGGCAATCACGTCGGGATACTGCGCGCCGTAGGTTTCCTCGAAGAAGGCAACGTAGTCGTCGAGTGTCTTGCCCCGCATCAAAACGGTGTAGTTTTCTTCCGAAATCGGGAAGATCGAGATGTTCCTTTGCAGAGCAGCGGCGTAGCCTTCGGGTGCGTGGATCATTTTATAGTACTGCATGATCTCGTCGAAATTATAGAAGCCGGTGATCATCAGCATCTCGGCCGTGCCCGCCTCTTCGATCGAGAGATCGACCTGCTTCACCATGAAGTTGGCGAAATTGTAGGCCGCCACGGCGAAAAGCAGTTGGTTGCGCTCGATGCTTCCCGCGGGGAAAACGAGCATCATGCGGTGGGGAAGATTGTCGGCTGCGCTGAACGTCCGGGCGGAATCCTCGGCGGAAAGCGCCTCTTCGCCTCCGAAACGCAAGTCCCAGGTCATACCTCTCACGCTGCCCTGCACCAGCTCCCGACCGCGAAGGACACCTTTCAGCATTTCGCCGGCCAGCTCGCTTACGTCGGCTTTCGGGTACTTGTCGAGCAAAGCCTTGAGGGCTTCGCGGAAACCGTCCACGTCGGCCGTCGCCACGTAGGTGAGGGCGTCGAGGAACATGAACTTGGGCAGTAGCTTGGCCAGCGGGTATTTCTCGCTAACCTCCTTGAAACTTCGGCGCACGGCATCGGCATTGCCTGCCAGATACTGCTCGTAGGTGGTTTGATAGATAGAGTCCTGCACGACGTCCATCATGCGGACATTGTATTCATAGTCGGGATCGGCCACGGCAATGGCGTAGTCCGAAGCGGGATAAACCTCCCTCAGCCGGTTCTTATACTCCTCGGCCAGCGCCGTATTCCCGAGGCGAAGCGCCATGAGGAATATCTGGTAGTACGCCTCCATCCTGTGTTCGTTTTCCGGGAAACGGCGGTTCAGCTCCTCAAACCCGGCAATCGATAGCGAGAGGTCTTCGAGCTTGTCCTTGTAGATCATGCCCATGTTGAAGAGTCCGTCTATGATGATTATATTGGAAGCGTCAATATCTTCGGGTGTAAGCGGTAGCTGGCGGATGTAATATTCGCGCGACTTCGGGTCGTCGGCCATACCGGCATCAAGCTCTCCGCCGATACTGTCTGCCATGAAAGTACTGTCTTGCATTCCTCCAAACGAGACATCGACTACTTCGCCGGTTACCGCGGGATCTTCAAAGGTAGACATGGTTTTCTCCACCCGCCGCCAGTCGTCTTCCAGCGCCCTGCGTCCCCACCGGCGCTGAAACTGCGTCTTTCCCTGTGCCACGATCTGCGGGCTGTAGAAATAGAATGCGGCTTCGCCTGCGGCGGAAGGCAAGGCTATACCGGCCGTTTCCTGCTGTTCGAGTCCGGAGCCTTGCGCTTGTTGCTCGGCCAGATAGGCATCTCTTTCGGCGGCGGCCTTAGCTTCTTCCTCTTCCTTGATCACCTGTTCGATGATCTTGTCGATCACTGCCAGACGTTCCTCCTCGGGCATCCGGGCAATGGTCTGCAAACTGTCCTGCAAATGCACGGCTTCGGCATGGATCACCAACTCGTCGAGCACGGAAGAGAGCTTGGCTACACGTTCGTAGTCCTTGTATTCCTTTTGAATACCCGCCAGCGCTCCGCTGAAATGAGGCTGCGCCTTGATGTAATCGCCTTTTTTAAAATAAATATCCCCAAGGCGTATCTGAACGATTGCCTTGTCCATTCCGTTCTGCGTACTAAGGGCTACGGCCGACTCGTAGTTTTCGATGGTCTGAATCGTATCCTCTCTGTTGAGATAAATATTGCCGATGGCGTAATATACCTGATCGAGGTAGTCCTTATTCTTGTCGCTCTTCGCCATCCGTTGCAGTTGCCTTACCATCTTCCGGTAATCGCTTCCGGAGAAAACCTCCGTCTGCCGGATACGCGAAGCAAACTCAAGTTCGTAGGGAGGGCTTGCGCCGGCAACCTTGCGAAACATATCGTATGCCATCCCATCCAATCCCTGATCCATGTAGAGCTGTCCCAGAAGATACCTCATCCGTGTGCGCTGCAATTTGTTCTTCTCGTTCTTGATCGCCTGAAGCAGATAGGGAATGGCTTCTTCAAAACGCTGCTCCTTGATCAGATAGTCGGCATTGACTGCTGCGTACTGCTTCAGGTTCTTTTTGGGGATGCCGTTGGTGTTGAGCTTTTTCAGAATATCTCCCGTTTCAAAAAGCCAGCCCATTTCGGCATACGAACGGGCTTGCCAGAGGCGTGCCTCTGCCACAACTTCCGAATCCGTAGCGTAATGCCGGGCGATGTAAGAGAAGGTTGCCGCCGCCTGGAGGAAGTCGGCGTTATGGAATTGCCCCTGTCCCAGCATCAGCCAGCTGTTCTTCAGAAACGGATTGTACTCTTCCTTTTCCAGAAAGGCCATCTGCTTTGCGTCGTTCTGCCGGCCGGGTTTTCTTTCGGGTTTGGTTCTGATGGAATGCAGTTTGATGGCTTTGTTGCTCTTTTCTATCGCCCGGTCAAAAGGTCCTCCGGGAGTTTCCTTGTCTTTCGGCAGGGCGCTGACCGGATACATGTAGATCATGTCCGTATAGTTCTCCTTGTAGTTCTTCAGCATGGCGTTTAGGCTCTCGTCGAAAGAAACTTTCCCGTTGTAGTAGATGTTATAGCGCGTGGTGAAAGAATGATAAAAGCGGCTTGCCTTAGTGTTCTTCTGTGTGCTGCACGACCAAAGCAAGGATAGTATAAATAAAGACAGTATAAAGTAAAAGCCTTTTCTCATCCTTTCTAAAACGCTAAACAACTGTTTTTATTGCTTTTGCGATCAAAAAGAGGACGACCAGGACAAGAATGATAAAAGCGCCGGAAGGGATATTAAAAAGGTAGGATAAAAAAAGGCCGACTACACAAGCCATAAAGCCGATCCCGATACTTCCCAAGACTATTCTGCGGAAGTCGGAGGTAAAAATATTCATCGTAATCTGGGGAAGGGTCAGGAGGCTCATCAACAACATAATCCCGACTAAGCGTATGGACAGCACGACGGTGACCGCGATAAAGAACATCATCACATATTCGATCAGCCGCACAGGCAATCCCTGAGTAAGAGCGAAATCCCGATCGAAAGCCACAAACACGATCTCCCGGAGGAATAGGGAGAAAAGCAGCAGCAGGCACAACACCAATACACCGATCCAAAGAATATCCGCCTGCGTGATTGTCAGTATATTCCCGAAAAGAAACGCGGACAGATTGGGCGCATATCCGGGAGTGAGAAAGATAAATATCACTCCCAGTGCCATCCCCAGCGACCATACTCCGGCAATCGCCGAATCTTCCCGCACGTTCCGGGTTTTGCTGATCCATTCTACACCGAAAGCCGAGAGCACGGAAAAGAGCATCGCCATCCACACCGGATTGGTTCCCAGATAGAATCCCAATCCCAAGCCGCCGAAAGAGGCATGTGTTATCCCCCCGCTGATAAAGACCAGTCGCCGGGCGACTACATAAGCGCCGACCATGCCGCAGGCTATCGCCGTCAGCAAACTGCCGATCAAGGCGTTTTGGAAAAAAGTATATTGCAATATATCCATTCCTTTAAATTCTGTGTTCTCCCACAATCAGAAACGCTTCATCCTTCAGCGAATCCGGCAGTTCAATACCTCGCAGTTGGAGGCTGCGCAACCAGCCGGCCACTTCCGTATCCCGTAAGGTATACAGTACTTCCTGAAATTCCGATACGGCCTCCTCCCCGTAGGCCTCTCCGGAGATTCCCCGGTAGCGGTCGAGGTCTTCATCCTCATAGTATTCGATCTTTTTACTTACGGCCGCCAGCAAACTGTCGCGTTCGCAAACCTCATGTTTCCCGCAACACGCTTCAGGGATTTCCTCGGCTTCGGGTATCTCCGCAATCTCTCCCCGCTCAAGCATCCGCTCGAACTTCCTGTTGCGCACATATCCCAGCAGGGCGGCAACAATACCCAAGGCAATTAATCCGCCAATCAGATAATGAATAATCATCCCCTTTCAACTTTCATCATTCAACGTTCCACTCTCAACTATCCGAAAGCCTCCGGATTTCAGATCTGCCCAGTATTTCGGATAGCTCTTGGTTACCACTTCCGGGTCGGCGATACGGATTCCTCCGGGCAGTTTCAGTGCAGCCGGTGCAAAAGCCATCGCCATCCGGTGGTCTTCATAGGTGGCGATTACCGGATCAGCCTCCGGCGTGCAGCGTTCGCCGTCCCATTCCAGGATACTGTCCGAGGCGTCTTTCAATACATAGCCCAACTTGCGCATTTCGGTTTTCAGGGCTTCTATGCGGTCGGTTTCCTTGATCTTCAGCGTCTGCAAACCGGTAAAGCGAAAGGGTATATCCATAAAAACACAGGTGACGACAAACGTCTGTGCCAGGTCAGGCTCATTCACGAAGTCATAGACCAGCTTTTTGCAAGTGTTTCCATTGGACTTTAGAAGAACTCCGTGCGGAGTATAGGTTGTGCCAACCCCCAGGCGGTTGAAAAGCAGCGCTCCGGCAGAGTCGCCCTGTGTGCTTTTCCTTAGCAGTCCCGGCAATTCGATTTCGGAACCTTTCGACAGGGCTGCAATCTCATACCAGTAGGAAGCTGCGCTCCAGTCGGACTCTACGGTGAAAGGAACCGGCGTGTATTCTCGGGGCTTCACCCGGATCGTTCGCCCGTTCCATTCCGCCTTCACTCCGAACTCTTCCATCAGTTGCAGCGTCATCCGGATGTAAGGCCGGGAAATAACCGTTCCTTCCAGGTGCAGAACCAGGCCTTTTTCCGTTAACGGAGCAATCATCAGCAGGGCGGAAATATATTGCGAACTGACGTTCCCCGGCAGGGAAACTTCCCCGCCTTGCAGTGCGCTGCCGTAGATGCGGAGGGGAGGATAGCCGGTCTTTTCCATGTATTCGATACGTGCGCCAAGGCTGTTCAGTGCATCGACCAGAATCTTGATCGGACGGTTTTTCATCCGTTCCGTCCCGGTGATCGTCCATTCTCCAACGATCTTTGAAAGGAAAGCGGTGAGGAAACGCATAGCCGTTCCGGCCGCCCGGATATCGAAATGGATGTCGTTCGACTGCAATGCGCGCAGCATCACTTCCGTGTCGTCGCATTCCGCCGTGTTTTGTACCTCGTATGCGCTGTAACTTAACGCATTCAGTATCAACACGCGGTTGCTGATGCTTTTGGAAGCGGGAAGCCGGACGGATGTCCGCAGAGGCTCGGCAGGTGCCAGGATATTATAATTCATTTCGGTTTAATAATAATGGAATGCAAAGTTACTCTTTTTTTTACAACCCTCATGGAGCTGGGCTGTCCTGCGTTACTCATACTACATCTTTAAACGACTTTTGACACAGCCTCGAAAGATCATCAATGATTGATAATAATCTTATGCGATTCCGGTTTTGCACCGTTTCCGCCATCTATCAACAGATAATAAATACCGTTGGGCAATCCCGACACATCAAGCCGCACTTCTCCGCCTTGTGGTGAAACAGCCTGCTTCACGACAACTCCGCCGGCGTTATACAGGCAAACTGTATAATTGCTGGCCGCGGCTCCGCTTGAAGGCGAAAGAGGTGATAATTGCGAAACCGACGTATCCGGGCTTACTGTCAATTCATTGGATGCGGGATATTGAGATACACGGTAGGCAGATGGCGGTGACGGACTCATGCCGGGAAAGTCTACGGTGATTGAGATAAAACAATAATTTCCGGTTCCGTTTGCGTTGGTAGCACGTACAAATAGCTGGTAACTGCCATCATCGATAAAGTTGTAAATTCAGCTCTTTGAAGTACTACTCCAAAATGTTGGGTCAATCCCCTGCATAAATACCCAATCGAAGCTTGTAACAGCAGCCTTTTCGTCGTATTGCGCATAGAAATAAACGTTTTCACCTGGATGTGTAATAAATGTGTCTCCGAATATTCCTGTGATAACCGGCTTACCAACCCAAACTTCATAACGCGGAATAGAAACACCGCCAACCGATGCCTGGATCCATCCGACGCCGTTGAATGTTGCTGACTGAGATTCAACGGTAATAGAAGTGTTACTGCTACTTAACTTTTTCAGGTTTGAACTGTATGTCCAGGTTACATTTCTTCCACTGCTTCCATTTAAAGTATATGTACTGCCGGTGTTCAATACGAGTGAAGGGCCGGAGATAGGAGTATAGTACTTTTTGAAAATCATCTTATAATTAGCCGGTCCGTAACCCGGAGCATGCCTCATACGAGGTGCTTGTCCCCATTTGGACTCATACATCCCCGGATGTGTCGGAGATTTAATTGCCGAATGATCGCCATTGTAATAGAAAATTTTTGCAGCAGATGCTTCGATTGTTTCCTCATAACTCCCATCATCCCAATACCAGTGCAGATCAGGACTCTGATTCAATCAGCAGGTTACTCCTCCTTCCGTCATATTCCATGCATAACTGTGACAATTGTAAGTATTCGACGCGCTTGCCACTAATGTTGCGTTTGGATACTGTCGAATGTATTGTTGATTTATGCTATTTATCTCATTAACTGTAAATTCACTTCGTTCGAAAGCATAAACGGTATGTCCTTTTGGAGTACGTAACATAACTCCCTGTCCCTGAATAGAATTAGTTATTCCAAGACATGATATGCAGAGGAATAGTATATAAAAATATTTCTTTTTCATAATATTCTCATTTGATAAATTGATTAGCATAAGACAATATATTGTCATAATCTCCATAAGGATATTGCGTTTCAAGATATTGAGCCAGTTCCTTGTTATTCGCTACCTCTTTTGTGAAAGAAGCAAATTCCGCACTAACCATAATACGACCGATGAGCAGGCATGTTGTTTCATTATGATAAACTAATAGTGGATCGAAATCCATACGGATTTTTATCTTCTCCAACGCAATCTTTACAAGCTCTTTTTTTTCTTTTGCTGTCAATCGGGAATAAAATTCAGGCTGTGCCAATAACATTTCATAGAAATCAGTTATTAAGGTTGTTGCTCCATCACACCCTACCGGATTCAACATGAGGTATCTTTCCAGCAGGCATGTGCCGGCATCCTTTCGCTTTAATAATTCCGGATAGGCCGGATTGTATTCAGCGCTCCGTTCAAATCCGTCAAGGAGTGTTGAAGAACTGGAGTACATATCACTCACGGAAAAAGGATAATCAAAAAGAGTCTGGATGACGGCATGTGTAGATTGCTTTCGCAAAATATCTTCGGGCACCTGACAGGCTTTGAGCACTTCTTTCATTTCTTTTTGAGAAAGTTTTTCCCATTCGTCCGTTCCGGGAAGAACAGGATAAGCATACGTATCTTCAGGAACAGGGATTCCTGTACATGAAGCATCCACGGTTCTTGTGATGTACGGGATCGGTCCTACTTCTTCTTCGCTGTTGTTTCCACAAGAAAATAAAAACAGACAGATAAAAGAAACTGCAAATAATTTTATTGTTTTCATAATATGTTTATTTTTCTACGATTAGTTTTGAAATACGCTCCAGTTTTTCTGCCGGGATGCTCTGATAGTTAGAGACAAACTCTTGAATAGAGGAGTTTTCTGATTTGTCCAATGATATATTATTTTTCATAATAACAATTGAATTAATCAAAAAAGATCTTTTAATGCTCAACAGACCGAAGTGTTCAGGATTATTCAGTTTCAAACTATATTTCTCCAATGATATATTTTTTAAGTCACTTAACTCGCTTGTTGAAAGTTTGCTGATAAACAAATCATCTACAAGCAACAATTCCAAATATCCAAACATCAGAGATGATGACCTGTTGTTTTGTGTTCCTGCCACAGCGCTATTAGAGAAAGAGAAATTTTTGTATGCCTTAAGCAGATCTGAAGCTCCATCAGTTCTTCTACTTAATTCTTTAAGACCATTAAAGTGTTCTATCATGAAAGAAATAGCTTCCCTTTCATTATTATATGCCAGATAGTCAAATGCCATTGGATAGTTTATGCAAATTTCAACGAGAGCCTCCGTTGTCAGTTTGCTCAAAATCTTGGCAGGTATCTGACAGGCATCAAGCATCTCCTGCCCTGTCTGAAATTTTTTCCATTCTTCCATCCCCGGTTTCACCGGATAATCCCATGCTGCCTTTTCCGTCTGTGCACTCAACACACTAACGATAAGACAGAAAATACTTAACAAAAGTGTCTTTTTCATAAATAAATCTGTTTAAAAGTAAGTAATCTGTTTTCTTCCCGGGCTTTTAACATCAGCGGAACCTTAACCGTTGCCTGCCGGTTACAACCTTGTTGTATCGATCGGAAATGTACAGTTGGTTTGTTCTTCTTAATACCTTATTATATAAATAGCAAAAATACTTGCAATACTCTGAATATCTGCAAGTTGCATGTTTGCCAATTAGTGACTTTATGGTTTGTAGCAGATAAGTCACAAATAATTCCGGCCAAGTTCACAGATAAATGACGGCAAGTTATAAATAAATATCATAGAAATCAAAAGGAAAAATGAAATATTTTACTGTAGTATCAGAAAAAAGTAGTTTTTACGACAAACAACCGTGCCTTTTGAGGTAGTAAGGGAGAGGCTAAAATTGCTATTAATAGTATGTAGATTTTCAACCGGGTAGTACGAGCGCGTACTACCTATAGTACGGCGCCGTTGTATAGGTAGTACGCGCGCGTACTATATATAGAAACACTTTTTAACAGTCAGTTAATGCGTTGTGTGTGTACAACTTAGGCTGTAAGGCCTATTTAAGGGATTAGGAGAAAACCGGCGGTGGTTTTTGGGAAAACCACCGCCGGTTTTAAGGGAAACCACCGTCGGTTTTTTACTCAATGTTTTTACGTATTTTCTTCAGATACTCTTTCATTGCTTCGCTGTCCCTTTTGCAGATGATTTCCTGAAGGGCGGAAAGCTCTTCCTGAATGCGGTTGATCTGTCCGGGTGTGCGCGGATTGAAAAGGATTTCCGTCAGCAGGTAATCGTCTTCCGAAAAGAGGCCGCGGGCGATGTTCATGTGGCGCTTGAAGGTGGTACCCGGTGCGTCCTGATGTTTCATGATCGAGGCAAAAACGATTGTAGAAGCGAAAGGTATGCCTAAGGAATAGGCCACGACTTTATCGTGCTCGTCGAAAGTGTATTCGCAGACGTTCAGATGCAGCCCGTTGTAGAGGTCTTTGAAGAACACTTTGCCCAGATGATCTCCTTCGGAAATGATGATCGTATTTTCGTTGGCCAGGTTGGCCAGGTTGGCAAAGGTAGGCCCGAACATCGGGTGGGTGGACACATACGGAAAACCGCATGTGTCGTAAAACTCCTTCAGGTGAGTCTTCACCGAAGCGATGTCCGAAATAATACAGTAGGGAGGCAAATGGGGAAGAATAGTTTTAAACGCATCTACCGTATAGTTCAAAGTGACGCAGTTTATGACCAGTTCCGGGGCGAACTCCCGGATATCTTCCGGTTTTTGCAGGCGGAGGGCGTTGTAGATAAAGCGCATCCGTTTCGGATCCTGTTCCAAAACGGCAACATCATGGTCGAAGCTAAGCAGGTCGGTGAAGAAAGATCCCATCTTTCCGGCACCAAGTATCAGTATTTTCATTGCCTGTTCATGATTATTACCTGTTGGCGAACGGATTCTTCGTGTATTTCCTGCAGGATACCTTTCACAAAGTCGGTATTCAGTTCCATCGCTTCTCCCATGTCGGAACGCTTCGTGAGTATTTCGCTGTAACGGGGCGACTGGAGTACGGGCATGTTGTGTTCCTTCTTGTAGACACCGATTTCGCGCGAGATGCGCATGCGTTTGGCCAGGAGTTCAAGCAGCTGTTCGTCGATCTGGTCGATCTGACGGCGCAGTTCGCTCAGGTTCTCGGTCGTTTGCTGCACGTCGCGGATCACCAGCAGGTTCAATACGTAATCCAGCACTTCGGGACTAATCTGCTGCCCGGCGTCGCTCCATGCGCTGTCCGGATCACAATGGCTTTCAATCATCAGTCCGTCGAAACTGAGATCCATCGCCTGCTGCGACAGGGGAGCGATAAGTTCCCGCTTGCCGCCGATATGGCTTGGATCGCAGAAGATGGGCAGATTGGGCATCCGGCGGCGCAGTTCGATCGGGATATGCCACAGCGGAAGATTGCGGTACATCTTTTTATCGTAGGAACTGAATCCGCGATGGATCACTCCGATCCGGCGAATACCGGTGCCATAAATCCTCTCTATCGCCCCGATCCACAGTTCAAGGTCGGGGTTCACCGGGTTCTTGATCAATACGGGAATATCCACTCCCCGCAGTGCATCCGCAATTTCCTGAACGGCGAAAGGATTGACCGTAGTGCGCGCCCCGATCCACAGGATGTCGATACCCATATCCAGGGCTTCTTTCACATGGTCTTTGGTCGCCACTTCGGTTGTTACATACATGCCGGTTTGCTCCTTTACTTTCTTTAGCCACGAAAGTCCGATCGTTCCGACACCTTCAAATCCCCCCGGTTTGGTACGGGGTTTCCATATCCCTGCACGGAATATTTTTACGCCGCGGGCGGAAAGGGCTTTAGCCGCCTGCAATACCTGTTCTTCCGATTCCGCGCTGCAAGGCCCGGCAATTACGACAGGGCGTACAGGATCAACGCCCGGTAATACGATTGGTTTTAATTCCAAGTTCATTTGTTATGATGTTTAAAGCCTCCCCTCCTTCCCCCCTCTCACAAGAGAGGGGGGGGAAAGATAGCGAGGTTGATATGTTGTTATTATTACTTTTATTGGTTTTACGAAACTGTAACTATCCTTCTCCCCCTCTCTTGCGGAGAGGGGTTAGGGGAGAGGTCTTTAGGGGAGAGGCTTTCTATCCTCCGCAACGCCTCTTCCAGCATCTCTTCATTGCTGCAAAGAGAGATGCGGATATACTTTTCTCCCCGGTTGCCGAAGATAAATCCCGGAGTGATGAATACATTGGCATTGTGCAATGCATTGTCGGCAAGCGTTTCCGCATTTTCCGCCTGATCGGGTATGTGTCCCCAAAGAAACAGGCCTACCTGCTTTTCGTCGTACCGGCACCCCAGCGCTTTCATTATTTTCCCGGCAAGCAGACGGCGTTTCGCGTACACCCGGTTCATCTGTTCGTACCATTCTTTCGATGCGTTCAATGCTTCTGCCGCCGCATACTGCATGGGTTTGAACTGTCCGGAATCCACATTGCTTTTCACCTTGAGTATCCAGTGGATAAACCGGGCATTGCCGGCCAGCATGGCGATGCGCCACCCCGGCATGTTGTGGGATTTGCTCATCGAATTCATCTCTATACAAACCTCCCGCGCACCCGGCACGCTGAGGATGCTTAGCGGATGATCATTCAGTATGAAACTGTATGGATTGTCATTGCAGATTATAATCCCGTGTTTGCGGCCGAAGGTAACCAATTTCTCGAAAAGTTCCATCGTTGCGTTGGCTCCTGTCGGCATATTGGGGTAATTTACCCACATCAGCCTGACGCCGGAAAGGTCTGTCTTTTCAAGAGCCTCAAAGTCGGGCATCCATCCCGATTCCTCGTTCAGGTCGTAGTTGATTATTTCGGCGCCGACAAGTTTGCTGACGGACGTATAGGTAGGATACCCCGGATTGGGGATCAATACACGGTCGCCGGGATTCAGAAACGCAAGGGACACATGCAAAACGCCTTCCTTGGAACCGATCAGCGGCAAGATTTCCGTTTGCGGATCCAATTCCACATGATACCACCGTTTGTACCAGTCGGCAAAACCTTTCCTTAATTCCGGGATACCCGTATAAGGCTGATACCCGTGTTCGCCGGCATGATGAGCATGCCGGCAAAGTGTTTCTATTGTTTGTTCGGAAGGCGGAAGGTCGGGGCTTCCCACACCGAGGTTTATTACGTTTTTCCCTGCGGCATTCATTTCCGCTACTTCCTGCAACTTTTTAGAGAAGTAGTATTCCTGCACATTACCGACACGCGCGGCAGGCATTATTTCACACGCTTTGTTTACCTTCTGCATATTCTCCTAAAATATTAAAGTCCTTCGTCAATGGCCGGATCGCATCCAAAGCCTGTTTGTATCTCGTATAGTCGGTAAAGGTCAGATCGGCATAAAAAAGATACTCCCACTCGCGCCCGACTATCGGAAGCGACTGTATCTTGGAAAGGTTCATATCGTAGAAAGAAAGAATGGTGAGCACTTTGGACAGGCTGCCGGACGTGTGGGGAAGCGAAAACACCAGCGAGGATTTGTTGATGTCGTCTCGGCGGAGAATATCTTCCGCCACCCAGCGGTCGGCGATGGCCAGGAAGCGGGTGAAGTTCCGTTTGTTCGTTTCAATACCTTCCACAAGAATTTCCATTCCATAAATCTCTGCCGCAGCCTTCCCGCAGATAGCGGCGTGTCCTTTCAGTTTGTTTTGTGAAATCCGGCGGGCGCTCATCGCCGTATCTTCCTTTTCCACCAGCTTTACGTTCGGCAGGGTATCCAGATATTCGGTACACTGCATCAGGGCGATAGGGTGGGAGTTCACCTCTTTAATATCATGTATGGATTCTCCCGGCAAGGCAACAAG
>JAITVG010000016.1 GCA_031285925.1 Tannerellaceae bacterium | reverse complement strand
TCCCTGTCGATTCCCTCATGCATGTCGTAACGGGACAGGTCGTAGGCTTTGCCGCAAAAGTCGACGGATAGCGGCGTGTCGGGCGTTACCGTCATGGATGATACGGCCGGGCGTTTCTCCCGTACCTGCTTCGCGTCGTCCAAGCCCAGGCAGAGCCACAGGAGCACGGTGAACAAGGCTCCCGCCGACATGGATAAGATAAATTTAATTGATAGCTTCATCCTGTATCGTTTTTGAACGGAGAATATTGATGTCTCCTGATCTTTTATATTTCTTTCCGTCGGATCCCTCTGCTTCTATCACATAAAAATAAACTCCCGGCGGTACGTATTTGCCTCCTTTTTTACCATCCCAACCCTGTGAAGGATCCGTCCAGTGAAACATCTGTACGCCCCAGCGGTTGTATATCCATCCCCGGAAACGGGTAATCGACTTGTAGGCTACGCGAAATACGTCGTTAGCTCCCGGCGTGGTTCCGGGGGAAAAAGCATTGGGTATCTGAATCCACGACTCGGCAATGTTGATCTCGTATTCCACCGAGGTATCCGAACAGACGGATGTCCGGTCGGATACTTCCAGTACGGCTTTGTACTTTCCGGCTTCCGCAAACGTATATTCTATTTCCTCACCCGGATAGCGCACCAGGGGATTGTCTGCCCCGTTCTCATCCTCCGAACGGTAGATCTTCCAAAGATAAAAAGCGGCAACCGGTTCGTTGGCTATCGCGCGAAAAGAAATCGTTGCCGGAGCCGAAAGTCCCTCATCTCCGCCGGTCATCCCCGGATAGTTGTCCGGGATCAAGGTTGTATCCGCGTGTGCTTCTACTTTTACAGCCTGATAAGGATCTGTCGTAATCGTTTTCCCCTTTCCGAAGTGGGTGGCGAAGGCATCGCCCTTGAGTTGAAACTCCGTGTCGCAGAGCGGGGTGGGGAGGATGTTGTTTCCGTAGGGATCGGCAACGGAGAGTTCCACAAGTTTGCTGTTGAACATCCGGTTGGCCTCGTCCCACTCCTGCGTGCGGTAGCTGACGTCGAACGAGCGTTCCACCGCCGCGGGTATTCCTGCAGGATTATTGTAGCTCATGGCGCGTACAGGCAGGTCGCCCATCAGGTTTACATACGCGCAAGGATCCGATCCTGCGACGGCTTTCAGGCTATTCACATCGTACAGGTATTTGCTGTAATCGATCAGCCAGATACAATAGGAAGTCGGCACCGATTCCTGCTCCACAAAGTAGCCGCAACCTTCTTCAAGGTTGGAGATGGTCGAAGTCGTGCCGTTCCGGATTTCCCCGCCGACCGGTTCGTTCTCCGCGATGCGGGATGTATACCTGTACCACTTGTGAGAGGCCGTCGTCGAGGTGTAGCTGATCTCCACCCCTTCCATTCCATAGACAAGCCACACTTCGATCCGGTTCAGCCTGTCGTCGATCACTTTCAGCGGAGTACCCTCGCCGCCTCTCACCGCATACCGGGCAAAACAGACCATGCTTGCGCACAGGAAGCACGCAAGGATCGCCGCCTTTCTATATCTTTCCATTTGCATATACCATATATATTAGCTCCCAAAAGTACTATTTTATACTTGACTACTTGACTACTCCACTTTCAATTTTTCACCTACCCTGCCAATTTGCCGGTTTCGGCCGGAAATTTTAACTAAAACATCAGCATGAAAGCCTGCCTTTTTCCCGCTTTTTTCCCTCCTGCTTACAATTTGAAACTTAGAGGAATAGAAACAGGCTTTTTGTATCTTACTCATTATTAGTACAATAAAATAAACTCCGTGCCTCTGTGCCTCCGTGTTTAATCTCTTTTTGAAGCTTTTTTACCCTGTTTTTTGCATTTCGGAGTTTAAAAAAAGGCGGAAAACAGGGAAAAGCGCAACTTCGGAGGTTGCAAGGCTGTTAAACAGCGCGAATCCGTTGTTTAACGCACATACCCCCACTGTTAAACAGCGAGGGGTATCGGAGTGCACACGGGGCGCAGCCGTGTTTAACAACTTTTTGACTGTGTTTAACACGGAAACCTACTTGCCTGCGTCAGAGAAAAAAACGCCTGTCGATCTAACTACTTTGACTACTCGACTACTTGACTACTTGATTACTAAAACGCTGCCAAATAAATATCTATGCTGTTTGAATGGATATTGAAGCGGGAACTGACGTAGGAATTTACAGGCCTGCCGTAATATGTATATACGCCGAGTTTGAACCCTTCGTCCGATTTGATCATGGCCTGAAGGCTTCCCGTTTCTCCCACCCGAGAAAGCAGGGGTACAAATATATTGCTCAGCGCCATGGACGTGGTGCGGGCTACCTGGTTGCTGATGTTTTGTTTGCAGTAATGAAGCACGCCATACTGCTCGAACACCGTCGGTTCGGAGAATACCCGGTTCAGAGTCGTTTCAAAACAACCGCCCTGGTTCACCCGTAAGTCGATGATCAATGCGCCCCGCTTCATCCTTCGTATCAGATCTTCGGCGATAATGTAGCGCCGGTACGTATTGATATAGCGCATGGCACCGATCACGACGTCGGCCGTTTGGAAAGCATTGTGTAATACATTCGGATGGAAAGTGGAAGTAAACAGCCCCTGCCCCAGGGTTTGCTGTATTGCTCGCAGCTTGTTTATATCGTCGTCGAACACTTTGACCGAAGCCCCCAGGGATAGCGCTGCCCGCGCCGCGACTGTTCCGGCATTACCGGCGCCTATGATAACGATCTCGGTAGGTGACACACCCGGTATTCCTCCGAGCAGGATACCCTTTCCTCCCTGATTGTTACTCAGCATTTCGGATGCGATAGTGATTGCCGCCGTCCCTTCTATTTCGGAGATCACGTTTTGAACGGGAAATGTGTGTTGGTTGTCCGCAATCAATTCGTAGCCTACGGCGGTAATCTTTTTGTCCATAAGGATTTCAAACGTTTCCTGCTCGAAAACGTTCAGTTGCACCATGGAAAAGAGGGTTGAGCGCTTTTTCATCATGGCCGCCTCTTTCGGCTGCGGGGGGAGTATTTTCAGGATGTAATCCGTGTTGTAAACTTCTTCGGGTGTATCCACGATCTCCGCCCCCGCTTCGGAATAATGATTATCGGAATAGTTGATTCCCAGTCCGGCATCTTTTTCCACCAGTATTCTGTGGCCTGCTTCCACAAGCATGTCCACCGCTTCGGGAGTAAGCGCCAGCCGACGTTCTCCTCCGGTAGTTTCGCGCGGGATTCCGATCAGTAAACGATTGCCGGATTTGCTGATCTCTTTTAATAATTCCCGGGGATTGTAGTTTCCCTGTGTCTGTTTTTCCGTCATTGCGCCGGTATTTCTGTGATCATTTGTTTCAATTCGGCGGAGATGGCATGTATGTCTGTTTTTGTCAGCATCACTTCCGCGTTAAATATAATATCCGCCCGGTTATAAAACTCTTCCCGCCTGTTCAGGTTTTCCGCAATGAACCGCTTTAGGTCATCCCCCGTTTTTCCCTGCAAAACAGGGCGGGTCGAGCGGCCCACATCCAATCTTTTGGCAAGTTCATCGACTGATACCTTTAAATAGACCGTCAGCCCGGATTTTTTCATGAACGCCATATTGTCAAAAAAGCAGGGAGCACCTCCTCCGGTAGAAATAACCACATCTTCAAAAGCGGCCACCTCATGCAACATCCGCTGCTCGATCCGGCGAAACTCTTCTTCCCCCTTTTCTTCAAAAATACGGCTGACACTGCGGGAATAGCGGGCTTCGATATGCTTGTCCAAATCAATAAAAGAAAGTTCGGCCAGTTGTGCAAGCTTTTTCCCTACCGTTGTTTTGCCTGCACCCATGTAGCCAGTCAAAAATATCCGTTTCATATTGTCGGCAAATTATTTCCGCAAATGTACTCCTTATCTTCCTGCTTTTTGTCGTTCTCGAACGAAGTGAGAGATATCATAATGAATGTTGAACCTAATTCAAATTAATTTTGAATGTTTGTGTTTTTCCATCCCCTATATCCAACTTTAATAAATATAGACCCTTTGACAGGCTATTAAGATCAATCGTTCCTCCAATAGTTGACAATGTTCCGTACGCTTCCTGCGAACCTGTCAGCATATCTATGATCATATAACGCATCATGCTGTTAGCGGATCTACTATAAACAGGGGTTTGCTCAGCGTCATCCGAATAAGGAGATATGACCGCTTGGCGTGTATTACTATCCATGGAAATACGATAATAATATGAACTTTCAATTGTTATGCTTGTACTGAACGGCATACTCCAACCGCAAGCGTTACGCGCACGCACAGTTACATTAAATGTCCTACCACCGACATTCGGAATACTTATAAAATCATCGTAAGCGCTAAACATATTGCCATCGATAGTCCATTCGGTTTGCGAAATAGAAGAACTGATTCCAAGCGTTTCAACCTCTAACTGCGTACCGGTATTTGTAACCCCGGATATTATCGGTATACCTACCCAAAAGAATTTTTGTCCGACAATCCGGTTATTTACTTCCACATTGATAAAGGCTCTTCCTTTAGCCAGTGTACTCACTGCACGCACAGTCACATAATTTCCCGACTGTGAAACAAGGCTGATATTGGGACTAAGCTCCAACGTGTAATTTTGCGGCAAAGGAGTTATGGCATAGGTTGCTGTACTTTCCAACAAGTCAGGCCCCGAAACAGTATATAAATTAGGACAATTCGTTAATATCCAGTTATAATAATTACCGATATTGGTATAGTCGGTCGGACGACCGGTCGGATTAATATGATTACCGGTAGAAACAAGTCCAATCAACACTTCTCCAATGGAAGACGGTATTGTCAACGGGCCGCCACTATCTCCAATGTATGACATATTATTAGATACAGGTACATGTAATCTCATCGGCGTACATGATTCTATAGTTACGTTTGCTTTATACAATTGTGTTAGTGAAGGCGCCCCTCCCACTGCGCGTTGCCCCCACCCCGAAACAACAGCGGCAGTCCCTGCAGGATAAGTATTTACATTGGAAATTGTGATGGGCTTTCTCGTTGAACCGAAAGCGATAGGTGAAGATAACTTGATTAAAGCAATGTCATTGGAATACGGAATATAATTCGGATGAATAATAATCTGACTGACAGTGCTACGTCGCGGATCGCTATTAAGATTCGTGTATCCCGTACTGACATTGACGGACGAAGGCGAGCATCCTTCTACGACATGTGCAGCCGTTACGATCCATTGATCGGCAATAATAACGCCGCCTCCAATAAACTCTCCGCCTACAAAAACGGCAGCCTGATAAGGCCTTCCGGTAATATCCACAGCAGATCCTCCTATAATTCGTTGCTGGGCATGGGTCGATACATACGTTACGAGTAAAAATAAAATAGAAATTAATTTTGTTTTCATGATTATTTGGAATTTATACGTTAATTACGTGGGGTTATATTTATCAGATAAGCCTTATTTTCAAGAGCACGACCTCCCCAAGCAGCATCAATTATGTTCGGATCAAGCTTTACTGCTTTATTGTTCGTAATTAAGGCAGAAACATACACTTTGCTATTAAGCGGTATGCCATAGGTGTCAAAATCAGCACGTTTTACTCCTATTTGATGATTCCAAATATCTTCATCAATTTCATTAGGAAACGCATAAAAACGTTCCGGATCCTCATTTCGAGCCTTATAGTATTCATCGGCATATTCGGAATAACAGATAAATACGCAGTCCCTATAAGTATCATACACATAAGCAGGCACATTGTCGAGTTCTGCAATCACTTTTTCATTTTCTATCTCATCGTAATAAGGGAGTTCTCCCTCCTCTTTATCACAGCTTATCAGCCCGATGAGTATGACTACCGCAGCTAATAATCCAAACTTGTTAAAGACTTTTGTTTTCATATACCGTTTGATTTTAGAAAGTTGATATTTTATTTAATGCGTATTGTCGGTAAATCATTAAAAACAACATATGCTTATTTCAGAAGCAAATTCACCTCTTCCTGCTTTCCGTCGTTCGGGGCAGGTTCGAGGTTGAGCAGGTTGCAGATCAGCAGATATAAATTGACATTGGGGATGGTTTGCACGCGCGCTCCTTTCTTGAATGAAGGGCCGGCGGCATAGAAGATGGCTTCCATTTCGGGGGCATAGTTGTCGTAGCCATGCGTGGCGGCACGACGCGGACTCGATTCGGGGCGGAATTGCACGTAGGTTCCGACATCAGGGATCACGACAATGTTGCCCACGCGGGGATGCTTTCCGTAAATAAAGCGCTCAGGCACTTCTTCTTTCTTGTACGCTTTGATATGCGGCACGTTTTGCAGGATGTCGTAAGCCGTTTCCCGGTAGCTTTCTTTTGTATAGAGGAGTGTGGGCACGCCGTCGAATACAAAATCGAAGCTGTCGCGTGGAAGATAGTCGTTCAGGTTCACGTAATTCTCCGGATAGTAGGTTGCCATGCCGTGGTCGGACAGGACAACGAAGTCTATACTGTCGAAAATATCCAGCTTACGAGCTTCTGCAAAGAAATATCCCAGCAACCGATCCAGTTCTTCCACCACCTGCATGGTGGCAATGGAGTCGGGAGTAGCCCGATGGCCGATAGCATCCGGTTCTTCGATGTACCACATCACCAGGTGAGGCCGCACATCTTCCGGGAGCCGCAGCCAAGAGAGCACCGAGTCCGCCCGGTTCTTATGCGGAACGCTTCCGTCGAACTCTTTCCAGATGGAAGGTTGCAGGCCATTGACCGGCGTTTCGCTGCCCACCCAATAAAACGAAGCTGCCTTGACGCCCTGCTTCTGTGCCGTATTCCAAATCGGCTCTCCACCATAGAAATCCGGGTTCTCCACCGCATTGCGGTTGCCTATCGTGTAGATTTTATCGAGATCTTCCGCATAGAAAAAGTTATTTACCAGCCCGTGATGGTCGGGATGCAACCCTGTTGCCATCGCGTAATGGTTGGAGAAGGTCACACTGGGGAAGCTTGGACGGAAATTAGCCCTTACGCCGACCTTGGCCAGCGAATCCAAAGTCGGTGTATTCGCCATTTCCGGATAATCGGAACGAAAACCGTCCATGGAAAGCACCACGACATAACGGTTGTCCCCCGACTTTTCCGGTGCGAAACAGGAATTAAACAGTGTAAGCGATGCAATCAGGCATGCAAATGATATTGCTACTCTTTTCATAAAAAAAAATATTTAGGATACAGACTGCAATATTAGTCGTTTTATATGACAATAGCAAGTATAACTCGCCGGTGGAAGGTTTGGACGAACCTGCGTGTTCGCCCAAAAAAAGGTATATATAGTACGAGCGCGTACTACCTATAGTACGGCGCCGTTGTATAGGTACTACGAGCGCGTACTATATATAGAAACACTTTTTAACAATTAGTAATGCGTTGTGCAGTTGTGTGTTAGGGTTATTTCGTCCTTAGCCCTGCCGGACTTGCTTTTTCTGTTCAGGCATTCTATTGTATATATATATTATCACGCGAGATTTGCCATGTTGAAAATATCTCTAACTTTGCATAAGTTAAAACAGTTGAAACAATTAGTTATGAAACGGATTCTACTTTTATTGATCAGTGTATTCCTCTCGATTGCCGTGCAAGGGCAAAATAATTTTATTTGTCGTTCGGGATTTTCCTACGACATCAGCCAAAGTGCAAATTGGGGAAACGGGCTTCCGGTCGTAACTCAAGTGATTCCTTACTCTTCCGCCGAGCTTGCCGGACTGAAATATGCCGACATCATAGAAAGCATCGATGCCGTTCCCACCGCAGGGCTTACGGAAGATGAACTCCGGCAGTTGATCAATCCGATCGACAAGTATGAAATTGTGCTGGCGGTGCGTTCCACCGGTAATTCTTCCAGGGAACTGCGCATACGGAAGGAGTGCAAGCTTTCAAACACGATTACCGAAGATCAGCTTGCGATAGCCTTTAACATGTATAGCCTCGAAACCACTGTGGAACGCAAGTTTGTTTGTCCGTTTAAAATAACCGTGACAAGCGATCCGGTTGATTTCGCCACATTCCGAACATACGACTTTTCTTCGTTAGATCAAAACAACATCGCTTTGGAAAATACGATAAACGAAAGTATCGAAAAGGAATTAATGGAAAAAGGTATGGTGCAGAATACGGAGAAACCGGATGTGCTGATTCAGACTTACTATTACTTCGACCGCAATACGAACTACAAAGGTCCTAACCCGCTGATTGTTGATAAGGAACCCCTGTTTCGCTACGACAAGGCCTACAACCGCATGGTGCAGGTGCCCTTCCTCAACTATCAGACTGCCGAATCGGAAGCCGAATATCTCCTGCAATTCGGTTTTCGGATAATAGACCGGCGCGATATTCCCGGGCGTATCCTGTGGGAATGTGAAGCCAATGAACTGCTCGTCAATTCCTACCGGCTGGAAGACTATGCCCGCATTCACATACCACTGATGTGCATGCAGTATCCTTATGTGAAATACACCCGCAACGTTCCCTACGCTATCAGCAAGAAGAGCTACAATTACACCGGCATCCAATATGACATCGACCGGCTGGAACTGATCGTGGAAGTAGACCGCAACTCTCCGGCTTATGCCGCCGGTATACGCGCCGGCGACATTGTGGAGCGGATCGGGCGACACCGTATGGATCGCACATCGGAGGATTTTACCGCTGCATACCGCCGCTTCATCCTCAACACGATGGATTTCCGCGATTCAAAAACGCGATTCACGGATGCAAACGGTTTTCCTCATTGTATGCACTGGGATACATTCAAATATACGCAGATAGCAAGTGCGCTGCAAAAAAGTAATGCGCAGGCGCCGTTCTCTTATCTGTATTTTTTTACCCCTTACGTCAATCCGTCGGGCAATAACGCTTGTGTTTTCCTTATCAGGCGCGGCAAGGAAAAGATTGAAGTAACAATCCGACCGACAATCCGGACGGACGCCACCATTGATATTAAATAGAAAACAGGAAAAGTGATATATCCGCTTAACTTTGAACAAAAAACGGGGTTCGACACCGTGCGCCGTTACATTTCCGACAAATGTTTAAGTCCGTTGGGACAGGAATGGGTTTTCGACATGAATTTTTTAACCGATTACGACGCGGTAGTCAATCGGCTGGAAGAAACGGAAGAGTTTGTACGTATCCTTCGCGGAGATAAAGAATTTCCTTCCGGCTATTTCTTCGACATGCGCTATTCCCTTCAACGGATACGCCCCGAAGGTACCCGGCTGGATGAGAAGGAACTGTTCGATTTGAAGCGTTCTCTGCAAACCATCGACGAGATTGTCCGCTTTTTTGCGCCGGATGCAGAGAAGGAGCAGCAGCCTCTTTATCCGCATCTGACCCGGACAGCCGGAGATGTGATCGTATTTCCCCGGCTAATCAATACTATCGACACCATTCTGGATAAATACGGAAAGATTAAGGATAATGCTTCTCCGGAACTTACACGCATACGGAAAGATATGTCGGCCACGATGAGCAGTATTTCCCACAGCCTGCAATCGATCCTGCGTTCCGCCCGGTCGGAAGGTCTTGTGGACAAGGATGTGGCGCCTACCATGCGCGACGGCCGCCTGATGATACCGGTAGCTCCGGCCTATAAGCGGAAGATAAAGGGCATCGTGCATGATGAATCGGCCAGCGGGAAGACCGTCTTCATTGAGCCGGAAGCGGTTGTAGAGGCTAATAACCGTATCCGCGAACTCGAAGGGGAAGAGAGGCGGGAGATCATACGGATACTGACGACTTTCACCGATACGGTGCGCCCTTCGGTTCCCGATATTCTCCATTCCTACACGTTCATGGGAGAGATTGACTTTATACGCGCCAAAGCATTGTTTGCCGAAGATATTCACGCAATCAAGCCGGTTATGGAGCAAAAACAGGAAATCGACTGGGTAAAGGCAGTGCATCCCCTGCTCTATCTCTCGCACCGGAAACAAGAGAAAGAGGTAGTTCCCTTAGACATCGTGCTGCGCGAAAACGAACGGATTCTGATCATCTCCGGACCAAACGCCGGAGGGAAATCGGTTTGCCTGAAAACAGTAGGGCTTCTTCAATACATGCTTCAGTGCGGGCTGCTTGTCCCGGTTTGCGAAAACTCGCACACGAGTATCTTCAATAATATCTTTATCGACATCGGCGATGAACAAAGCATTGAGAACGATCTGAGTACGTATAGCTCGCATCTCACGAACATGAAATACTTCATTCGCCACTGCGATGAGAAGACGCTTTTACTGATTGATGAATTCGGCAGCGGCACGGAACCGCAAATAGGCGGCGCCATAGCCGAAGCACTTCTGGATCGTTTCAACCGCAGGAAAAGTTTCGGAGTGATCACCACACACTATCAAAACCTGAAACACTTCGCCGAAGAACACGAAGGAGTGATCAACGGCGCCATGCTCTACGACCGCCATCAAATGCAACCGTTATTCAAACTGTCGATAGGCAATCCGGGAAGTTCCTTTGCCATCGAGATAGCCCGGAAGATCGGTTTGCCGGAAGATGTAATTGCCGATGCCTCCGATAAGGTCGGTTCCGCGTATGTGGATATGGACAAATATCTTCAGGACATCGTTCGCGACAAACGCTACTGGGAATCCAAACGGCAAAATATCCACCGGCAGGAAAAAAAACTGGAAGAACTGAACGCCCGCTACGAAAAGGATTTGGGAGCGGTGAACAAACAACGGAAAGAAATCCTGCGCGAAGCAAAAGAAGAAGCCGTACGGATCCTCTCGGACACGAACGCTCGTGTTGAGAATACGATCCGCGAGATCAAGCAGGCGCAGGCGGAAAAGGAACAGACCCGACTGGCACGCCGCGCCCTCGATGAATTTAAAACCTCGATACTCTCTTCCGAAAGCGAGTCCAAGGAATGCAACGCTCAGAAGAAGAAAAAACAAAAAACCTCAGCCGCCGACCCTGTCTTCAACAAAGATATTATAACCGTCGGCGATCATGTAAGGCTGAAAGGCCAGACTTCCGCCGGAACGATCATGGAAATTCAGGGAAAACAGGCAGTTGTCGCCTTCGGAATGATTAAAAGTACGCTAAAGCTGGAACAACTTGAAAAGGTAAGCAAAGGCCGGATCAAAAAGGAAACGCAGAAAAGTACTTTCGTCAGCGAACAAACGGCCGACAACATGCGCAGTAAGAAACTAAACTTCAAGCAGGAGATAGACGTCAGAGGCATGAGAGGCGACGAAGCCTTGCAGGCCGTTATCTGGTATATCGACGACGCAATTCTGGTGGGAGTGAATAAGGTGCGCATCCTTCACGGCACGGGAACGGGCATTCTCCGGCAGTTGATCCGCGACTATCTGCGAACCGTATCGGGAATACACACGTATCACGACGAGCATGTTCAGTTCGGAGGCGCGGGAATCACGGTCGTCGAGCTGGAGTAAAAAGCAGAAATCCGTAGTAAACAAATATTACGCTTTCTTGCAGATATGTTTTCTTTTTTCTTACCTTTGCAAAGTTTTTTACAATAAATGCTTTGGGAAAATTCGATTCATATAAAATAGACTTAAAAAATTTGACTCCGGGGGTGCATAATTACGAGTACAAACTGGATAGTATTTTTTTTGCAAACATTGATGGCGACGAGGTTCGGAAAGGGAAAGTAAGCGTGGAGCTTACGCTGAAACGGACTTCTGTGGCTTTCGAGATGGACTTTCGGTTGAGCGGAACGGTAGTGGTGCCGTGCGACCGATGTCTGGACGATATGGATATCCCCGTTGAATCCCGGAATAGGCTGGTGGTTAAGTTTGGCGCTACTTACGCCGAAGAAAGCGATGAAGTAGTGGTTATTCCCGAAAATGAAGGAGTTATTAACCTGGCTTGGTTTCTTTACGAATTTGTTGCACTGGCGGTGCCGATGAAACACATACATGCTCCCGGAAAATGCAATAAATCCATGACGACGAAGTTGAAGAAACACTCCGGCCGAAGCAATAATCAGGACGACGACGATTACGGTGACGATCAGGCAGGCGGCGGCACGATGGAAGATGAAACGATAGGTGAAACCGACCCGCGCTGGGACGCACTGAAAGACTTGGTAGAAGAATAATTATAAATAAATAAAAACAGAAAATGGCACATCCTAAAAGAAGACAAGGCTCAGCCCGTCAGGGAAAGCGCAGATCGCACGACAAGGCCGTTGTTCCTACAATGGCAATCTGCCCGAATTGCGGAGCATGGCATATTTATCACACGGTGTGTGGTGAATGCGGCTATTACAGAGGTAAGTTGGCAATTGAAAAAGAAGCAGCGGTATAGTTCCGGTACGTTTCTTTCATACGGATTGCACGTATGAGGCACAAGACACGGAAACACAGAGTTTTGTATTAATCTATGATTAAACCTCGGTGTCTCCGTGTTTTTGTTTAAATGTGTTATTAATGGACAGGGTTGGAAAATTAAAGGCTTATTAAAAGCATGATTATGGATAAATTGAATGCAGTAATAACAGGAGTGGGCGGATATGTTCCCGAAGATGTAATCACGAATGCCGATCTGGAAAAAATAATCGATACCTCGGATGAATGGATAACCACCCGCGTGGGGATCAGGGAACGGAGAGTTCTGAAAGGAGAAGGCCGCGGATTGTCATACATGGGTATTCGCGCCGTGAACCAGTTACTGGAAAAAACAGGAACCGATCCGAAAGAAATAGATATTATCCTTTGTGCAACGACTACGCCGGATTATACCTTTCCGACCACCGCTTCCCTTATTGCGTACGAAACCGGTTGCCATAACGCCGGAACGTTCGACATGCAGGCCGCCTGTTCCGGATTTGTTTACGGACTGGAAACGGCAGCCAACTACATCCGGTCGGGGCGTTATAAAAAGGTTATTCTGGTGGCGGGCGATAAAATGACTGCCATAACGAATTATAAAGACCGTAACACGGCACCCCTGTTCGGCGACGGATGCGGCGCCCTGCTTCTTGAACCTTCGACGGATGGCACGGGGGTGATCGACTGTATTCTGCGAACAGACGGTGTCGGTATAGATCATCTGCACATGCGCGGAGGCGGTTCGGCTTATCCTTCTTCACATCAAACGGTCGATTCGGACATGCACTATGTGTATCAGGAAGGGAAATTTGTTTTCAAATACGCGGTGTCTTACATGGCCGATGTAGCGGCCGAACTGGTTGCCCGCAACGGATTGACGAATAAGGACATCAACTGGGTAATCCCGCATCAGGCAAACCTGCGGATCATCGACGCGGCCGCCCGCCGGTTGGAAGTGACGAACGAACAGGTGCTGGTGAACATTCAGCGCTACGGAAATACCAGTGCAGGCTCGATCCCTCTTTGCTTATGGGATTTTGAAGAAAAACTCAAAAAAGGGGACAACATGATCATGGCTGCCTTTGGAGCCGGATTCACTTACGGAGCGATCTATGTAAAATGGGGCTATGACGGAAAAAAAGCATAAATCCGGATTTGTCAATATCGTAGGCAATCCCAATGTAGGAAAATCTACACTGATGAACCGCCTGGTAGGCGAGCGTATTTCGATTATTACATCGAAGGCTCAGACCACGCGGCATCGCATTATGGGAATCGTAAATACCGACGATATGCAAATCGTATATTCGGATACTCCGGGTGTGCTGCAACCGAACTACAAGTTGCAGCAATCGATGCTTAACTTTTCTCAATCGGCGCTGGGCGATGCGGACGTGCTGCTGTATGTGACCGACGTGATCGAGACGATCGACAAGAACGAAAGTTTTCTGAAGAAAGTACAGGAAGTCGATTGCCCGGTATTGCTGCTGATCAACAAGGTAGACCAAACTACCCAGGATGATCTGGAAAAGATCGTTGCCGGCTGGAAAGAATTATTGCCGAAGGCAGAGATCCTCCCCATCTCAGCCCTGAATAATTTCAATATAGATTATATTAAGCGAAGGGTTGAGCAACTGATGCCCGAATCTCCCCCCTATTTTGAAAAGGATGCGCTGACGGATAAGCCGGCGCGCTTTTTCGTGACGGAGATCATCCGGGAAAAGGTGCTTCTTTATTACCAGAAGGAAATTCCCTATTCCGTGGAAGTGATCGTCGAAATGTTCAAGGAAGAAAAGGAACTGATCCGCATCAAATCGCTGATCATCGTCGAGCGGGATTCGCAAAAAGGAATTATTATCGGGCACATGGGAGCGGCGCTCAAGAAAGTGGGCGCCATGGCGCGTAAGGATATCGAACGTTTCTTCGGGAAGAAAGTTTTCCTGGAAATGTTTGTCAAAGTGGAAAAAGACTGGCGGAACCGGGATAACCTGTTGCAGTCATTTGGATATGAATTATAAATAAATCGAAAGTGTTCAACTTTCAACCTTTAACTTTCAACGAATAGAAATGAGTAATATAGTTGCAATAGTCGGCCGCCCCAACGTAGGGAAGTCTACCCTCTTTAACCGTCTGACGGGAACACGCCAGGCCATTGTAAACGAGGAAGCGGGAACTACCCGCGACCGTCAGTACGGACTGGTTGATTGGACGGGACATGATTTTTCCCTGATCGACACAGGCGGATGGGTGGTCAATTCGGAAGATGTGTTTGAAGAAGAAATCAACAAACAGGTTAAGATAGCGATCGAGCAGGCGGACGTGCTCTTGTTCGTTGTGGATATAATGAATGGGATTACAGACCTCGACGAAGAAGTGGCAAGAATCCTGCGCCGTTCAAAAAAATCCGTAATAGTTGTGGCCAACAAGGCCGATACCTTCGACCGCCATCCGTACGCAGCGGAATTTTATTCTTTCGGACTGGGAGAACCGATATGCGTTTCGGCAGTGAACGGCTCATCAACGGGCGACCTGCTGGATAAAGTCGTTGAAATGCTTCCCGAAAAGAAGACGGAGGAGCTGGAAGATAACTTGCCGCGTATTGCCATCGTCGGCCGTCCGAATGCAGGCAAATCATCTCTTATCAATTCATTTATCGGCGAAGAACGGCATATTGTTACCGACATTGCCGGTACGACGCGCGACTCCATCTATACCCGGTACAACAAATTCGGGCTGGATTTTTACCTGGTCGATACGGCAGGTATCCGGAAAAAGGGGAAGGTGAACGAAGATTTGGAATATTATTCGGTGATCCGTTCCATCCGGGCAATCGAAAACTCGGATGTGTGCGTGTTGATGATCGACGCTACACGCGGAATAGAAAGCCAGGACATCAATATCTTTTCATTGATCCAGAAGAATAATAAAGGATTGGTCGTTTGCGTAAACAAATGGGATTTGTTTGAAGATAAAAGCACCAAGGCAATCAAGTTTTTCGCGGATACCATAAAGGAACGGCTGGCTCCGTTTACGGATATACCCATTCTGTTTATTTCGGCACTGACGAAACAGCGTATTCTGAAAGTACTGGAAACGTCGAAGGAAGTATACGACAACCGTAGGAAACGCATTACCACCGGAAAACTCAACGAGGTGATGTTGCCCATAATAGAGAAAACGCCGCCGCCGGCCTGGAAAGGAAAATATATCAAGATCAAATATATCACACAGTTGCCTGCCGGACAGGTTCCTTCGTTTGTGTTTTTCTGTAACCTTCCCCAATGGATCAAGGATCCGTACAAGCGTTTCCTTGAAAACCAAATCCGTGAGAACTGGGATTTCACGGGAACGCCGATTAATATATTT
>JAITVG010000282.1 GCA_031285925.1 Tannerellaceae bacterium | reverse complement strand
CTGTCCATGGGCGACGGTACGTCGGTAGCCAAGGAAGCGAGCGACATTACGATCCTCGACAATTCTTTCGCCAGCATCACCCGCGCCGTGATGTGGGGGCGTTCGCTCTACCGCAACATTCAGAAGTTCCTCCTCTTTCAGCTGACCATCAATGTGGCCGCCTGCCTGATCGTCCTCGTGGGGTCGCTGCTCGGCACGGAATCGCCGCTCACCATCACCCAGATGCTTTGGGTGAACCTGATCATGGATACCTTCGCCGCCGCTGCCCTGGCCTCGTTGCCTCCCAACGAAAAGGTGATGAACGACAAACCGCGCAAAAGCGGAAAGGGCGGCGACTTTATCATCACCACTCCGATGAAGTACATGATCCTGAGTGTCGGTATACTCTTCGTCGCCGTGCTCACGGCTATTCTGCTGTATTTCCGGATGAACGGCGGTTTGGATCCCTACCGCCTGTCGTGGTTCTTTACTTTCTTTGTGATGTTACAGTTCTGGAACATGTTCAACGCGAAGGCATTCCTTGAGAAAGCATCCGCCTTTTCAAACCTGCGTGGCAGTAGGACATTCCTCTCCGTCGCCTTTCTTATCCTAGCCGGACAGTACCTGATTGTCACCTTCGGCGGCGAAATGTTCAGCGTCGTACCGTTAAGTTGGAAGGACTGGGGGATTATCGTCGGCTCAACCTCACTCGTGCTTTGGGTTGGGGAGGTATTAAGAATAAAGAGAGCCCCCTAATTGCTTTACGCTTCGCTAAGCGAACGTTGTTTCCCCCGAAGGGGGACTTGAAGAACCTGCGGACACAAAGAGAATTAGAAAGCCCCTGTACAATTTAGCGCAGGGGCTTTTCTTTATTATTAAAGAGTTCTATTCTAAGCCTCCCCTTTGGGGAGGTTGGTGGGGCCTTTAATTATCTATTACTTTCACTGTTTCCCGTGCCGTGCGGAAGATATAGACGCCGGGGGCGGGAAGGATAACTGTTGCTTCGGTGCCGGTGGCTGTGGCCGTGCGGACGGTGGCTCCCGTTGTGCTGTACACTGTCCATTCTTCGCCGGGCGTGAGTCCGCTCACGTGGAGGCGGCCGTCGTTGGCGAAGACCGTCAGGGCGGAGGTTTTCACGTCGGCAGTGGCGGTAGTCTGTACGCTCCGGAAGGTAACTTCGATCGTATGGTTGGCGGTTATGCCTTTAAACGTGTAGAACCCTGCGGCGGCCGCTTCGGGATTGACTACGCCGTCGATCTTGACCTTATCCACCTCGTAGCCCGTGTCGGGGCGGAAGGTGAACTTCAGCTCGGCGCCCCGGTTGATGCTCAGGGTATTGTCGGGCGTAATTGTACCGTGGTTGCCCGACCTTGCGGTGATGGTATATCCGGCAGGCGCCACATTGGCGGTGCCGGCTGCCTGCGTGATGGCGACAGTAAGCGCTACTCCCGTGCCTCCGCTAATGGTGGCGATGGCTGTGCGCGAGGTTGTGGCCGTGTTTTTCGCGGCGGTCACGGTGACGGTTCCGCTGTTGTTGCCCGTTGCGGGGGAAACCGTTAGCCACGGCTCACTGCCGGAAGCTTTCCAGCCTGTTGAGGATGCTACTGAAAATGTTTTTGCTTCGCCTGCGGCGGAAAAGTTGAGCGAAAAAGAAACGGCGAACGTCGGCTTATCGGTTGGATCAGTTGGGACGGTTGGCGTGGCATCGGCGGCTGCCTGCGTAATGGTGACGGTTACCGGTGCTACTCCCGTGCCGCTGATGGTAACGGTGGCTGTGCGTGCGGTTGTGGCTGTGTTGGCAGCGGCGGTCACGGTGACGGTTTCGCTGTTGTCGCCCGATGCGGGGGAAACCGTTAGCCACGATTCACTGCTAACGGCTTCCCAGTTTGTGTTTGATGTAATTGCAAGCGTTTTGGCTTCGCCTGCGGCGATAAAGTTCAGGGAGGAGGCATCGGTGGAGAGGGTTAGTGCGGCGGCTTCCTGCGTGATGGTGACAGTTATCGGATCCACTCCCTCAGCGGTGAGGGTAACGGTGGCTGTGCGTGCGGTTGTTGTCGTGTTGGCAGCGGCGGTTGCGGTGACGGTTTCGTTTCCGGTGCCCGATGTGGGGGTAATGGTTAGCCACGATTCACTGCTTTCGGCTGTCCATGCCAATTTGGTATTAACTGCAAATGTTTTTGTTTCGCCTGCGGCGGCAAAGTCGAGCGAAGAAGGAGAGGTAGAGAGCGGTTGCTCTACAAAATTCGCTATTGCCCCTACAGCCCCTGTGATAAAGGTGAAGGAGGCAGTAGCGTCTGTCACGTTACTAAAGGGCAGGGGGTTATTATATTTTGTCGTCCATTCCTTAAAAGCATAGCCTTCTTCCGGCGTAGCTGTGATAGTTACCAAATTGGCAGACGGATCGTATTGAGTGACCCCCGCCTTTCCTCCATCAGTAGAGGATATTGCTATATCATCCAACTTGGTTAAAGCAGTCTTGTCCGATAGTTTCACTTCCGTCATTGGGTTCCCTTTGCAATTTAATATACTTAAATCGGGATTGTTCGACAGATCCAGTTTTGTCAATTGGTTCTTGGGACCCGCGAATGAATTCGTCTGGTTGCTACACCCCAAACTTATTAAATGGGGATTACCCGACAAATCCAGTTCCGTCAATTGACAATTTTGGCATTGCAAGTATTTTAGAGCCGGATTACCCGACAGTTCCAGTTTCCATGCGTTGTTGTTGCAAACCAGGGTGGTTAAAGAATCAACCCCTGAAAAGTTTATCGTTCCGGTCTTCCCTATCCATTGAGTAAGATTTATTGAGATAAGTCTTTTAGGGTTTTCTTTATTCCAGGCCACGAATGTCCATTTATCAATATTCGCTTCTCTCGGAGTCATTCCGTTTGTTTTTAAGAAATCACTGAGTATTTTAAAGTCGCCCGGATGATACGACTGCCCCCAAGCGCTGCTGCTGCACAGAAACATGGCAGCCAAAGTAAATAGTAAAAAAATCTGCTTCATAGAAATTCTTTTAATTGTTGTTGATTGTTGATTAGTTATGAATACTGTTTAAATTATCCGGCGGTTATTAAAAACGCAGTTAATTGCGTTCTTTGCGGCGGCAAAAGTATAGCTACTGTTCTTTTATACCAAGAAATTTCGATGACCTTTTTTCATACTAATATAATGAAAAGGAATAGTACAGGCGGGAAGCGGGATTCGGGAGAGGGAAAAACAATCAACAGGCTTCCGCTGACACCCTTTTTCCCTCTTGCGTCAGTGACGCAAGCACTTTCCAAGAGCTTTTTTGTCGTTGCGTCAGCGACGCAAGCACTTCCAAGCCCCTTTTTTGTCGTTGCGTCAGCGACGCAAGCACTTTCCAAGAGCTTTTTTGTCGTTGCGTCAGCGACGCAAGCACTTTCAAGCCCCTTTTTTGTCGTTGCGTCAGCGACGCAAGCACTTTCAAGCCCCTTTTTTGTCGTTGTGTCAGCGACGCAAGCACTTTCCATGAGGTTTTTTGTCGTTGCGTCAGCAACGCAACAACATATCCATGCCATTTTAGCGGTTGCGTCAATGGAGTAAGCCGGATTTAGGGATGAAGAAGCACGGTCGTCGGGTAAAATGACTGAAATTCAGTGCGTATGATTTGGGTGAATATATTATTCTTTTATCTTTGTTGCACTTTGCTTTCCGGGCAGCCGATCTCCCGGATATATTACGAGGATATTGAGTGTTGATAAACAGAGGACAAATAAACAGATATATATAATGAATACGGAAAAGTTACATCGAAAAAGAAAATCAGGCCATGCCGGGCCTAAAGTCATTGCGGGATATGTAGCCCTTATCCTGATTGCAGTCTTCGCCCTTTCCCATATTTATGCAATAGTGCGGGAAATTGCGGTGGAAGAAGATATAAACAGTGTGCCACGCCAAAAGATATATCTGGTCACCACCACCCGGGCGCTCCTGCATGAAAGCGAGGCTATCGGCCAGCTGTTGAATATGGAAGAGGAGGATTTCAGCCATTTCAACGAAACGCTCGACAGGGCACACGCGAATATGGATTCGTTGCGTCAGCTTGTTGTCGGCACACCGATGTCGGCACAGATCGACACGATAGATATACTGATCGAACGGAAGCGGATGAACACGAATGCGCTGCTGCAAATATGGAAGGATGCGAACAAAGATCTGTATGCGGCAAATATGGAGAAGGCGTTGGCTACGCTGCTTCCTCCCATAGAGGAAGAAGAGGTGACGGAAAATGTCGTGTCGGAGAGCGATACCGTTGTGGTAGCTACGGAACGGAGGGGGTTCATGGCAAGACTGCGGGAGGTGTTCGTGCCCACGGCGGCGGATTCGAGTTTGATCGTGTCGCAAAATGAAAAAATGATGCGCGATGCCCGTCTGAAGATCATCGACGCCAACGCGACCATCTCCAAAACCTTGAACGATATACGCAACAACGTGGCGATGGAAAAGGAACGCCTGCGCGAACTGCTGGCCGAGCGCTCTACGGCATTGCGCTACGATAACAGTATGATCAGTTCCCGTATCAATCAAATTCTGCGGACAATAGAGGAAGAAGAACTGAATGCTTCGCTGGCGCGGATGGAAAAGCGGCAGGGAGTGTTGGGGGAAACGGCTTATCTGATCACGGGCATTGCGCTGCTTTCCGTTTTCGTGGCGCTCTTTTTCCTGATACTGATCGGGCGCGACCTGTTTCGGAGCCGTTATTACAGGAAGCAACTGGAGCAGGTGGTAGACAGCCGCGAGAAGTTGATCCTCACGATCAGTCACGATGTGAGGGCGCCACTGTCGTCGATCATCGGATATACCGAACTGATGCAGAGGTATCGCTACACGGAGCAGCAAAATACGTATCTGCGAAACATCGCCGGCTCGTCCAAGCATATACTTTCCCTTGTGAACGACCTGCTTGACTATCAGCGGCTGGAGTCCGGCCGGATGGATACGCACGAAGTGCCGCTACGCATACCCGAACTGTTCCGGGAAATAGCCGACAGCTTCTTGCCGCAGGCAAAAGCCAAAGGTCTCGACTTTGAACTGCTGGTGGAAAACGCTACGGACAAGGTTTATATGGCCGATTCCGTTCGCATCCGCCAGATCGTAGGCAACCTGATCAACAACGCAATCAAGTTTACCGCCGAAGGAAGCGTTAAACTGATAGTAGATTGCTCCCGCCTCTCCCTGCCGCAGAAAAAGGGAAAGCCGGGCGATAGCGGATTGATCGTAACCGTGCGCGACACCGGCGCCGGCATCGACGAAAGTCAGCGGAAAAAGATATTTGCCGATTTCGCACGTCTTCCGGGTGCGGAGAAAGCGGAAGGGTTCGGTTTGGGGCTGTCCATCACCAACCGTTTGGTACGTTTGCTGGGAGGAAAGATCGATTTGTACAGCCAACCGGGAAAGGGCAGCGACTTTGTCGTGATCTTGCCGGTGAAGGAAGCCGACCGGACGGTAGAAATTCCTGACGATGCCGTTGAAATCATCTCTTTTGAGGAAGAAGCGATCACCTGCCTGATGGTGGACGATGATTTGTTGCAGATCGCTCTGGTTGAAGAGGTGCTGAAACGTAGCAATATACGGGTCATCTCATGCACCAATCCCTATTCGGTGATAGAGATGCTGAAGAATAACAGGATAGATATTCTGCTCTCCGATGTGCAGATGCCCGGGATGGACGGCTTTGAATTGATCAAACAAATACGCATGTCGCCGGTGGCGGAAATAAAGGCGATGCCCGTGATAGCGCTGTCGGGCAGTGTGGGTAATAACGACGCAATTTTCAAGGATTCAGGCTTTACGGACTGGCTGATGAAACCATTTACCGGCGGACGTCTGATCAGTTTGATCGCAAGTCTGCTTCCCGACAACAAACAGTTGAAGAGCGAACACGCCGGCATAGCGCCCAACTTCTCCGGACTTACGGAGTTTGCCGGAAACGACGAAGATGCTTCCGCCGCCATACTGAAAACTTTCTTCATCGAAACCACCAAGCATACCGACCTCTTGAAGGAAGCGCTGCCTGCTGCCGACAGAGGGAAAGCGGCAGTGGTAGCCCATAAGCTGATCCCCCTGTTCACGACGTTGGGAACGAAAACACTGGTGCAGCAGCTCAAGATACTGGAGCAGAATCCGCCGGAATTGACCGATTCGGGATGGGAACGTTTAATGACAGACGTGATTGGTCAGGTGTCTTCCGTTATGGAGATGGAGTAGGTTCGCTCTTGGGGAAACATTCCGCGAATCGTGGAAACTTTCCCCGATTCGATTGAGGAATAGAGAGTAAATGTTTCGCGGGGAGAATGCTTTTACCTTTTCATATACAGCAGGTTACGCTTTTGTGTTCTTGCCGGTTTTGCTTTGGCACGGTATTTTCATTTATAGATAACTGAAAAACGTTTCTACATTTATCCCCGTTTAATGCATACAGGAGTGAAACTTTTTGTATGAATGAAAATTGAAAAAGAGCATTCGTGAGAGTGTTCTTTTTTTGTTTTTATTATCTTTGTCACTTTCTATTTTTTAGTATCGTTTGTTGTGAATTTTTTTAGCTTATGAATAATACACTGAACAAGAACTTTTCCATATTCATCATTGAAGATGATGTTACCTTTTCCCTTATGCTTTCCACCTGGCTGGCGAAAAAGGGATTTTCCGTAAATACGGCTGCTACGATAAAGGATGCCATGCAAAAGCTTAAATCCTCCGTTCCCTTCGATCTGATCATCTCCGACCTGCGGCTTCCCGACGGTGACGGCATGGAAGTGTTGCGATGGCAGAAAGAAACTTCGCCGGAAACTCCTTTTATAATGATGACCAATTATGCCGAAATTCAAACGGCTGTGCGGGCGATCAAATCGGGCGCTTCCGATTATATTGCCAAACCCATAAATCCCAACGATCTTTTATCGAAGATCAATGATTTGCTCAACGGCGCCGGGAAGAAGGAAACGCAACCGGATTACATCACGGGAACAAGCAAGATGGCTGTGCAGTTGTATGAACATGCCTGTCTGGTAGCCCCGACGGACATGTCGGTGCTGCTGTCCGGATCGAGTGGAACGGGCAAGGAGTATGTAGCCCGCTATATCCATGCCCATAGCTTGAGGAAAAACACCCCGTTCGTGGCTGTCGATTGCGGCGCCATACCCAAAGACTTGGCCGCGTCCGAGTTTTTCGGGCATATCAAAGGCTCTTTCACCGGAGCCATTGAGAACAAAACCGGAGCCTTCGAGGCGGCGCAGGGAGGAACTATCTTTCTGGATGAAATAGGCAATCTGACCTACGAAGTGCAGGTGCAACTCCTGCGGGCTTTGCAGGAACGCAAAGTCAGGAAGATCGGAAGCACAAGCGAAATAGCTATCGACGTGCGTTTGATCTCCGCCACCAATGAAAATCTTCAAAAGGCGATCCGTAACGGCGATTTCAGGGAAGACCTCTATCACCGTATCAATGAATTTACGCTCCGCATTCCCGATTTGAAGGAAAGGGAAGACGACTTTTCCCTCTTTGCCGAACATTTTCTGGAGCAGGCCAACCGGGAATTGCAGAAAAACATTGCAGGATTCGACAGGGAAACATACGCGCTGATGAAATCTTATTCCTGGCCGGGGAATATCCGTCAGCTGCGGAATACAATCAAATATGCAACCCTGCTGGCGACAGGCGAATATATCGGCGTACAGCATTTACCGAAAGAAATATTCGAATCCGGCAAAGAACCTGCCGCTGATACCGCACTTTCCCTTAAAGACACGAATCACGAAAAGCATTTAATCCTGAAAGCACTGGAAGAAGCCGGTAATAACCGCACGAAAGCCGCCAACCTCTTGAAAGTAGACCGTAAAACGCTTTACAACAAGATGAAACAATACGGAATTCTTTTAGCTCTTCTGCTCCTGTTTTCGTGCGAGCCTGACAGGGGAGATAAACTGGACGGCAAGTGGCTGCTGGAAAAGGTAGTGAAACCGGATGGAACAGTGAATGCGGTCGATACGGTTTGGTATAACTTCCAGAGCACACTCTTTATGTACCAACTCTACGAACCGACCGGCAAGACCTATCGTTATATTCATGGATTTAAAACGTGGGAAAGCGGCGACCGCATCCTGCTTGAGCTAAAACCCGACCCCGTTTCTGTCGAATCATTTCTTCCTTATACCGACTGGAAGTCGGGCGCCCGTTCTTTTTCAGTAAACAAAAACTCAGGGAGCGCGCTTGTGCTGGACAGTGAAGGGCAAACCTATCATTTCCGAAAATTTTAACCAAACCTCTTCTCCACCTCGCGATACATGGCAGCTACTTT
>JAITVG010000273.1 GCA_031285925.1 Tannerellaceae bacterium | reverse complement strand
TATAAGTATCAGGCTAATAATGTTTTTGCCGATGGTTGGTTGCGTGATAGAGGCGTTTATGGCCAGTTCATGTCATTGAAAGAAGCCGTGCCTATTGATTGTCCTTGCTTTGTGAAGTTCGACCCCTTCATGTCGTCTTCGAAAAACCGGGACGTTATCCGCTACGATGATGTTCTGCTATGGAAAGCGGAGGCATTGATTCAGCTGAATCGTCAAGATGAGGCTTTGCCCATTATCAACGCTATCCGTACCCGCGCGGCCAACAGTACCGGACGACTGGTTGATATGAACAACGAAAAGACGGGAAATTTCAAGACGGAAACCTATCAACCCGGAGTAAACTGCACATGGACAAAAGATTATGCATGGCAGGCGCTGATGTTTGAACGCCGGTTGGAATTTTCGCAGGAAGGATGGTATTTCTTCGATTTGGTACGCTGGGGCATTGCAGAGCAGGTCGTAAACAAATACCTTGAAGTAGAACGCGTACGACGCTTCTTCCTTAGTGAAGCTAAATTTACCAAAGGAAGAGATGAATATCTGCCCATTCCGCTGAACCAAATTAATTTCAGCAAGAAGTTGTATGAACAAAATCCGGGATATTAATCTATTACAATAATCTATTACAATAATATTTATGAAACAATTTTTGATTATATGCTTTATTCTCTGTGCCGGTTTTGCCGGTGCAGAGGTTGTAACGCTTAAAATTACCGACAGGTATATTAATTTGCCTGTTTCTCACAGTGTTGAACGTGCAGTGATGACGTTTACCGTCGACGGCAGGAAGGAACGAACTTTCGATATTCGCCTTGCACCTTCTGTCGCCGAAGCCGATTACTGGGTATTCTGCGATGTTTCGCATCTGAAAGGGAAGACGATAACGATTTCATACGAAAAGTCTGCCGATGATACCGGCAAGGCAATCGGTAAAAGCGGTATTTACCAAAGCGCCTCAATATCAGGCGCCGACAGCCTCTACCGCGAAACCAACCGTCCTCAACTGCATTTCACGCCTCGTCGCGGTTGGCACAACGATCCGAACGGACTGATTTATTATGAAGGCGAATATCACCTGTTCTATCAGCACAACCCCTACGAGCGCGATTGGGGTAATATGCACTGGGGGCATACAGTCAGCAAGGATCTTATTCATTGGGAAGAATTGCCGATTGCGCTTTATCCTGATGAACACGGCACAATGTTTTCCGGAACATGTGTCATAGACTATGATAATACGGCCGGCTTCAATAAAGGCAAAACACCTGCAATGGTAGCTATCTACACTGCAGATAATCCCGAAAAACAGATTCAGTGCCTCGCCTACAGTCTTGACAAGGGACGTACATGGACAAAATACAGCGGAAACCCCGTCATCGACTCAAAGGAAAAATGGGACAGCAAAGATACACGCGATCCGAAAGTGTTTTGGTATAAGCCCAATAAAGAATGGGTTATGGTCTTGAACGAGCGTGACGGTCACAGTATTTATACATCCAAAGACTTGAAAAAATGGCAGTATGAGAGCCATCTTACAGGATTCTGGGAATGTCCTGATCTGATTGAACTCCCTGTGGACAATAATCCTGCCAACACTAAATGGTTGATATACGGTGCATCAGGCACATATATGATCGGTTCATTTGACGGCAAGAAATTTATCCCCGAAACAGGTAAACATTATTACACTACGGGTTCGTTTTACGCCGCACAAACCATAGCCAATATGCCTAATAGCGACAACCGGCACATCCAGATCGGCTGGGGAAGAATCTCGCATCCCGGCATGCCTTTCAACAGCTTGATGCTGCTGCCTACCGAACTTGCCTTGCGTACAACAAAAAATGGTTTGAGGGTGTTTAGCTATCCGGTTAAAGAGGTTGAACAGTTGCAGACACCTCTCTTCTCGCGCGATAAACTGACTGCCGGTGAAGCAAATCAATTACTCCGGCAGTACAGCGATGAAGGCTGTTTACGATTGCAGTTCACCATCCACCTCTCGCACGCCACCGATGCAGGGCTTAACCTCTATGGTCAGCGACTGCTGCGCTACGATCTGAACTACAACCTTGTAAACGATGTATTTTATTCGCCGGAAGATATGACGAGCATGTCGCTGACTGTAGATATGATTCTTGACCGCACTTCTGTGGAAGCCTTTGTAGACGGGGGCGCTTACTCTTACTCGTTTCAGCGCCGCGCTGATGTTCGCAACCGGGAAGGATTTCATTTCTATGGCAACCGCATAGAAATTCGTAATCTTAAGGTATTCAAAATGAATTCGATATGGGGAAAACGGTAGTTGGAATAGGAGAACTTCTTTGGGATATTTTTCCTGATTATCGCAAGGCCGGCGGCGCTCCGGCAAACTTTGTCTATCACGCATCCAAACTCGGCGCCGAAGGATGTTTCATCGGCGCCGTTGGGAACGATATTTTAGGCAAAGAGATACTCAAAGAACTGTCGGACAATCAAATTAACGGTTTCATCGAAACCGTTAATTTTCCTACCGGCACGGTAAAAGTGGAGTTGAAAGACGGCCAGCCCACTTATACCATTGTCGAGGGTGTGGCATGGGATTATATCCCACTAACCGACAAAGCAATAGATATTATAGGACATGCAGACGCCATTTGCTACGGCACTCTTGCTCAACGATCGCGCGTTTCGCACGCCACAATCGCCGCACTGCTTGATTATGCCCGTCCGGATGCACTTCGTTTTTTCGATATTAATTTGCGGCAGCATTACTATTCGGCAATGCTGATTGAAGAAACGTTGCATAAATCCAATGTATTTAAGGTTAATGACGACGAACTTGCCACCTTGAGGAATCTCTTTTCACTCGAAGGTAGCGATGACGATATATGCAGCCGGTTTATAACAAAATACAATCTTCAGTATATGATATTGACTGCCGGAAGTATATCAAGTACGGTCTATACTGATGATGATAAGTCATTTATCCCTACCCCGCAGGTCAAAGTGGTTGATACTGTCGGTGCAGGAGACGCTTTCTCCGGCGCCTTTCTGTGTTCTATCCTGTCGGGGCGGTCGTTTCGTGAGGCACATAGCCAAGCAGTAGAAACATCCGCTTACGTCTGTACTCGGCCCGGTGCCTGGTGTGATTATTCCGATAGTATAGTCGCGAGAAATTAAATATAAAAGCAAATGAAAAAAAGCACAGTCCTTCAAATAGTTCCTGTAATGCTCTCATTCTTTGCAATGGGCGCAGTGGATTTAGTAGGCATAGCCTCCAATTATGTAAAAAACGATTTCGGCTTGTCCGATACGATGGCAAATCTTCTGCCTTCAATGGTATTTCTGTGGTTCTTCGTGTTTTCTGTTCCCACAGGGCTGCTGATGAATAAGATAGGACGCAGAAAAACGGTCTTGCTGAGTCTGGTTGTAACCGTTATTGCGTTGATAGTGCCTGTTGTAAGTTATAACTTTACATTGATGATGTTATCCTTCGCTCTGCTGGGAGTAGGAAATACCTTGATGCAAGTATCGCTCAATCCGTTGATAGCCAACGTTGTTTCCGGAAACAAAATGGCAAGTACACTTACATTCGGACAGTTTGTAAAGGCTATCGCCTCGTTTGCCGCACCTTTGCTGGCGGGCTGGGCAGCTCAGCAGTTGGGCAACTGGAAACTCTTTTACCCTGCCTATGCCTTGATGTCGGCGCTTGCTTTTATTTGGCTGGGGGCAGTTAGGATAGAAGAAAAACCATACGAGGCAAGTTCTTCGTTTTCAGACTGTTTCCGTTTGCTCGGAAAACACACTGTCTTCCTGTTTTTCCTCGGAATAATGGCACATGTAGGTATTGATGTCGGCATCAATGCTACCGCGCCGAAAATTTTGATTGAGCGCACAGGGATGACACTTGCCGATGCCGGGATAGCAACAAGCGTATATTTTTTGTTCCGGTTGCTTGGCTGCCTGTCGGGTTCATTCATTTTAGCTCGTTTTTCAAACCGGCGTTTTTTCGTGATAAGTTGTATTTTAATGGCTTTGTCGGCTATCGGACTGTTCCTTTTCACCAATCCCACAATTATTTACATCTGTATTGCATTGGTCGGTTTCGGTAATTCCAACATTTTCCCCATCATATTCACAACTGCCGTCAAATCAGAGCCGGAACGTGAAAATGAAATTTCAGGCTTGATGATAATGGGTATTGCCGGAGGAGCGGTTTTTCCGCTTTTGATGGGTGTGGTTTCAGATGCGCTGCACAGTCAAACCGGCGCTGTCGTTATTGT
>JAITVG010000257.1 GCA_031285925.1 Tannerellaceae bacterium | reverse complement strand
ATCGTAGACAAGAACTCCAAGCCTGCCGATCAGGTATTCTACGTCGAAGACGGAATGATCCATATTGCCGGAGCGCCATTCGGTTATATGTATACGAAAGAAAAGTATGCCGACTGCACGTTGCACGTGGAATGGTGTTATCCGAAGGAAGCGACAAACAGCGGTATCTTCCTTCTGATCGAAGAAACGAAAGACGGAAACCCTTTCCCTAACGGTATCGAATGCCAGCTAGCCGATGGAAAAGCCGGTGACTTTGTTCTTTTGGGCGGCTCCGACCTGTTTGAATTTCATCAACGTCCGGGAACCAAACGTCCGGGATTCCCCGTAGTGGAAAGGTCTAACGGAACTACCGAAAAGCCTGCGGGCGAATGGAATGAAGCGAATATCTGGATCAAAGACGGAACGATCACCGTATTTATCAACGGGGTATACAAAAACACCGGAACCAACAAGGTGAAAAGCGGTCATATCGGTCTGCAAAGCGAAGGCAAGGATATACTGTTCCGCAATGTAACGGTTACTACGCCGTAGGCTTTTTCTCAATAAATTCAAGAGATAAACACAGAGGCACAGAGGCACGGAGGTTTTTATTTTGTTCATATCAGAATAATAAAAAAACTCCGTGCCTCTGTGCCTCTGTGTTTAAAAAAATCTGCGTGCGTATGTAAATAAATTTTCTTCCGTATGAAAATTTTGCTGCGTGCGCATGAAAATTTTGCTGCGTGCGTATGAAAATTTTGCTGCATCCGTATGTAAATAAAACGCTTCTTTTCTCTAAGTTATTTATCACTCAGTATAAGCGTGGAAGGCATGTTTTGGAGTTCTTCCTTTTTGTTTTCGGAAACGTCGTTCCATGTTTTGTAACTGATCAGCATGAAGTTGAATCGCTGGAATAACTCGTTGGTAAAGTCTTTTTCTATCAATATGGTGGAGGAACCTTCGGTATCGGTAAATTCGGACAGGGCTTTGTCGATATTTTCACGTTCCGCGGCAGCCTCCGAACGGTTGAGGATGGAAACAAAACCGTAGGTAGATTTCAATAATGTTTTGGCATAATGGAGCAGGTATAAGTCCCTCTCCGAATCGATGACAAGAATAATATCCGTTGCGCGCACAAAATCCCGATTGACAAAAACCCCGACGGGGCAATTCGTATTTTCTATAAACCACCGGGTTTTATCCTTTAACAGCGCACCGGGAAAGAACCAGGAATCGGCCTTGATCCGTTTAAGGTAGCGCCCCTGCGCAGAGTCGCGATAGCGGTTCGCCAAAATATCGTCGGGGAGATTGCTCCATGTTATGCCCGCGCCGACAAGCAGAAAGTCATACCCTTCCTCGTTCACGATCGTACAAATATCCTGTCCTGCGTTCGTAGATATTTCATACCGGGTGTCAATGTGCATGTTCAACTTCTTCGCTCCGTATAATATCGGCCCGAAACTTACTTCTTCGAAATTATCCGTATGCAGGGGATTCACGTCCGAACCGATCGTAAGGTGCAGCGCGGTTACTTCCAGTTTGTTTTGCCCACGGGAGAACATCTGATGTGCAACGTCGAGCATGACCTGTCCGTTTCCCGCCCGTCCGAAAGAAAGGAGTACCTTAAAGAATCCTTCCTGCTGTGCCGCCCTTTTCTGTTCGATGATCTTGTCGCGCGCACGGAAACAGAATTTGATGAAAGAGATCAGAGGCGCCGTCATGAAAGTGGTTACGAGTGTCATGATGACCAGCATCACAAAGATGGTTGGCGACAGTATCCCCATTTCATAACCGATAGTCAATACGATCAACTCCATCAGTCCGCGGGTATTCATCAGCGCACCGATGTACAGACTGTTCTTCCAGTTTTCCCCCACAATACGTGCGGAAAGGGTTGCACTCCCGAATTTCCCGGCGATGGCCACCAGAATAAAGATCAAACACAATCCCCAAAGCCCGGGCGTATTCAGCAGTCCGATTTGCGTATGCAACCCGGTGGAGGCGAAAAAGAGAGGAAGGAAAATCGACAGGGATACATCTTCTACCTTCTCGGCCATGATTTTGCGGAACTTAATGTTGGCAGGCATAACTACACCGGCCATAAAAGCGCCGAACAAAGCATGCAGCCCAAGTATTTCCGTCAGGTAGGCCGAGGCCAGAAGCGTAATAAACACAAAAGCCACAAGCCCCTTGTCTATAACCTCCTTGTTATGGTATATCTGTCCGATCATCCGCATGAACGGGCGAACAACCAGAAACATCGCCAACAAATAAAGTATGGAAAAGAGGATATTATACACCGCGCTCAGCATCGTCCCCGCCTGCGCGATAGCTATCACTACGGCTAAAAGGCACCAGGCGGTAATATCCCCGTTGGCAGCGCTCGCTAATGAAATCGTTCCGAGATGCGTTTTGGTCAGCCCCTTTTCCTGAATGATCCGCGCCAGTACGGGAAAGGCCGTGATGCTCATCGCAATCCCGATGAATAAGGCGAACGAAAGGAACGGGATGTTTTTATCGGCAAAATTGTCGTAGACGAAATAGGCCGCAAGCATTCCCAGAAAGAAAGGAACAACAGTGGCAGTATGACTGATCAGGATCGTTTCCTTCAATTTATTGCGCACTTCGGTCAGGTCGAGTTCCATTCCGATAGCGAACATGAAAAGGATCAGTCCGAACTGGCTCAACAGGGAAATATTGGCTAAAGACTCCACGGGGAAAAGGAAACCGGATATTTCGGGAAACCAGTGTCCAAGTATGGACGGCCCCAGAATAATGCCGGCGATGATCTCTCCGATAACGGTCGGCTGGCCTGCCTTCATGAATATCCATCCGAAGAACCGGCAACAAAGCA
>JAITVG010000181.1 GCA_031285925.1 Tannerellaceae bacterium | reverse complement strand
TCACAGTTCAGACAGTTTAACTACTTTGACTACTCCGGGAACAGTCAAAAATTAGTATAGATAGTATTTCTCTATACTACCTATAGTACGGCGCCGTTGTATAGGTACTACGAGCGCGTACTATATACAGAAACACTTTTTAACATTGCGTAATATGTTGTATGTGTGTGTGTTGGGTTTTTTTGGCTTTTTTTAGCGAGTGTAGCTCGCTACCCCTCATCAACAGCCTCTGATTGCCTTACGGCCACTCGCTACGTTCGCTAAAAAGAGTATGAATAATACAGGTTAAATGATTTCGGGGAAACGATGTAATTGTTTTTGGGAAACATGTCATAAACAAAACAGGCAGCCTGTTCGACTGCCTGTTTTGTTTTAAACACGTTTGCTGCGTGCGTGTTTGTTTTCTTTTTTGACGTTAATACTCTTCTTCGTTGAAAAAGAAATCTTCCTTGCTTGGATAATCCGGCCAGATATCTTCCATGCATTCATAAATTTCTCCTTCGTCTTCCATTTCCTGTAAGTTTTCGATTACTTCCAACGGGGCACCCGAACGTTGAGCATAGTCTATCAATTCGTCTTTGGTTGCAGGCCAAGGCGCGTCTTCTAATTTTGAGGCCAATTCAAGAGTCCAATACATATTGTGTTCATGTTTTTAACTGCTTTCGCAGTCTGGTTTTTAATTTTTTCGCAAAAGTAAAACAATATTTTTTAGCTGCAAGTATAATCCCAAATAATTTCCTTTCCGTCATTCTTTGTGTTTTCCATGCGGGCAAACACGAAGAAATAGTCGGACAGGCGATTGATGAATGTGAGTATTTCCTTTTCCACGATACTCTCTTGAGCGAGTGTGTAAATGCGGCGTTCGGCGCGCCGGCAAACCGTGCGGCAAACATGTGCCAGAGAAGCGGACATGCTGCCTCCGGGAAGTACGAACCTCTTCATCTTCGGCAAGTTTTCGTCGATCCGGTCGATCTCTTCTTCTATTCGCCGTATACTTTCGGGGGATACTTTGCTTTCGACTTTCAGTTCCGTATTGTCTTGGTTGGTAGCCAGGTAAGAACCGATGGAGAAGAGTTTGTGCTGTACAAAGAAAAGGAAATCCCTGTCCTGCCGCTCCTGCACCCGGGTGATTAGTAAACCGATAAACGAATTAAGTTCATCCACCGTTCCGTAGCTTTCGATGCGCGGATCCGCTTTTGAAACTCTCTGTCCTCCGACGAGGGAAGTAGTTCCCTCATCTCCTCCGCCTGTGTAGATCTTGCTTTTTTTCATTTTAAAAATGGATATTAAAAATGTATTTTATAATTGTGTTTGTGTAATTTTCTGTTCAAGAAGACGAGGCCTAACGTGCGCAGGTTTATGCTGACACTCACTTCCGGTCGGCCGGTGATCTCATTCCATATCGTCCGTGTCCGTTTATTCTCATTGATCCCGTCTATAATAAATAAGGTATGATCCGTGGAGCAGGTAAGGCAGGCATTAAACAGCCAAAGCACGTCTATCCGTTCGTCCCGGCTGTTGAAAAACACGAGATCGAGCGCTTCCATATTATTCAAACATTCTGTCAACTGCCCCTTCGCCTCTCCGGTATGCAGTTCTATGGGCGTACGCGCAGCTTCATCGTAAACCCATTGGGATATGGCAGCAAACTCATGCAGGGGTTCAATCGAAGCACACTTGATCCCGGCGGCGTAGGAACTGAGGTAAAGGGTAGAAATCCCAACGGAAGAACCGGCCAACAGCATAGTCTTTGGTTTGAAATAATTAGCCAGACGGAAAAGGAGCGCTCCTTTTTTAGCTGTAACGGCTTCCCGCCTTACGATTTCGGCTATCGTCGTTTCCGTTTGTTTTCCTTTTCTTCCGCGCAGATCGGTATACGTGACCGGACGGTTGTCTTGAAGCAGCCTTTTGCGGAGCAGCTCAATCTCCTCAAACCGGTAAAAGGGGTTTCGTTCTTCAATCACTTTGGTAATCAGATTGAATACAAAGGGCGAATGAACCGTGTATTTTCCGGATAATATGCGCATGATTTATTATCGGTTATGCTTACTCTTCGAATCTAAACTCCCCGCTTATCTCCGTAGATGATGATATGCAGACGCTCGCAGTACCGGAATCCTTCCCGGATACATAAATCGGCGAGCCACAGGCGCTTTTGTTGTAATTCCTTTTCGGTACGCCCTTCCGGCATCAGGTAAATATTCCTTCTTTCGATGCCCGATTCTTCTATCAGTTCATTGATCTCGCGAATATCTCCGGGATCGGATACTACAAATTTCAAATGATAGTCGGCTGCCGACTCTATCCACTTCCGTATTACGGAGATGCGGATACGGTCTGTATCGTGACGAAGCGCCGCAGCCTTTTCCGCAGGAGAAGAATTGGACAGTTTAGGAGAAAGCGAAACCAGATCGACGGCTCTCATCAGGTTTTCCGCAATCAGCTGCGTGGCGTTTGTTTCCAAAGTGATCCTCTTTCCTTTTTCAACACACAGTTCGATGATCTCGCCCAGGCTGCGACAAAGCGTCGGTTCCCCTCCCGTAATGATCACATCTTCGATATGCGTATTCGCGTTTAAGGCGAAAAGAACGTCTTCCGTGTTGTATATTCCTTCTTCCGGTTGCCACGAAGTGTAGGGTGTGTCACACCAACGGCAACGCAGATTGCATCCCGATGTACGGATCAGTATGCTTGGAGTGCCGGCGCGCGAACCTTCTCCTTGCAGGCACGGATAGATCTCGCAGATATTCGTTTTCATAATTCGATTTGAAGAGGAATATCCGGATTGACGATCTTTTTATTGTTCATGAGCACATCCTCGAATGCTTCAGGCCATTCGGAACGGATTCCTTCACTGAATATAATATCGTTTAACGAATAACGCGGCATCCATATATGTTCGAAATCTTCCCTTCCGGCTTCGGCATAACCGGTATCCGTTTCATGATAGCGCACTGCCATGATCTCGATTTCCCCTTCCCCGTTATTGAATACCGTGTGTTCGATAATGTGTTTGGCGTAAGCGAAGAACATGAGCGAAAGCATTTCCGCCGTGGGATTAAAGGGAAGGATAACCCACCGTTCATTTTCTTCTTTGAAGAAATCGAGTATCTTTTCGGATTCTTTGTTCCACATGTCGTGGGTGTGGTCGAAACTGTCCACGATTTGTTTAAGCGCACCCATAAGTCCGAAGTCCATAACCATGCCTGCGTTATCGAGTTCGGAAGCGTAGAACATGAGTTCGACAATAGCGGAATGTCCGTGGATGGAATGACTGCAACGGCGGGAAGCGCAGTTTCGTACCACATGGCTTCCTTCGTAGCTGAACTTTTTGCGGATAATCATCGTAAATTCTGTTTAATTATTAACAATATAACGTGTAAAAAATTACAATACTCCATAGCAACGAATTGCAATATTAGTCGTTTTGGCCGACAATTACAATGCGGTTACGTATTTAGTCCCTATGTTTGTAATGTGAATTGGTGATAAGCCTAAGTCCCGAGTATTATTAAATTTGAGAATTTAAAAGTAGTAACCTAATAATATTCAAGACTTATGCGAGAGCAAAT
>JAITVG010000165.1 GCA_031285925.1 Tannerellaceae bacterium | reverse complement strand
AAGGCTTTGAACGCTTCCATGTTACGGGCAAACATTCCTCTTTCCAGATTTTCGTAGTCGCTCTTGCCAACAATCTCCGACAGGGCAAGGTCTTTGATGTAAGCGTTTATAAGGTCGTCGGATTTGATGTTTGCCGCCTCCCAGGCACCAACGGTATGGCTGTCGATATTGGCCAGTAAATTGTCGTGAAGATCGATCAGCAGTTTGTCTATCTGTTTCTCTAACGTAGCATTGCGTTCCCAAACGTTACCGGCGCTCTTTCCCTTCCACTTGGTAAGCACAAGCCCGGAACGGCGAACGAACTCATCGAATATGCGCTTTACCTGGCCCTGCTGTTGAAGTAGGCGTAAAACATGTTGCTTGTCATGGAATGAAAGAGAATTCATACCGACATTACAAATTCATCCCAACCATATTGCTGCGCTCCGCCGCTTGCTGCCTGTCCTCTTCGATTTCCTTGAGCACTTCATCCACACGGTCGGCATTCCCGGCAAACAATACGCCCTCTTTGCGCGACCAGATACCGCCATCCACAGCGGTAACGGCGGTTTGTACCTTGTCGTCTATGTTATCAATGATGTACGGAACGATCTCCACCTCCACATCAATAGTCTTTGCCGGAGCTGCCAGCCTTGAATTTTGCGTGCCGAGTGCGGATATGAGGAAGTTTACCCGGCGCTGCATGAACAGGCCTATTTCTTCGGCGTGATTCTCTACGGCCATGTGAGCGCCCATGAACACATACCGGAACGCGCTGCCGGACAAGGCATTGCCGGTGCCTTTCAGGTTCTCGAATGATATTTGAGGCGTATTGGTCATGGAGTAGGCGCGGCTGAACAGCGTTTCAAGCTCCAGTTTGATAGGATCGGATGCCTGTTGCCATGTCAGGTAAGCCGCATCCGCTTTCTCTCCCTGCAATTGAACCACCCTGTTGCGTGTATTGCCCGAAAACGCCATCACATCACCGAAGAGTTTCAGTATCGGGAAAAAGTGATAGTCTATACAGTCCGCATAGCCGGAAAGCAGCTTCTCAATGCGGATACGGATCGGCTGAATGACATCACAATAGGCATTCTTCCGATACGTGTAAATAACCGGAAGTTTCGAGAATCCGTGCGGAACGGTTTCCGCTTCACTGTCGTCCCCCAACTTCCACGTATGGATAGAATCTTTGGTTATGGTCATAAACAGAGTTGTTTCCGTTCCGTCCAACTCGCATTTCCTGTACTCACGGGAGAAAGCGACCATATCGCCGGCATCGTCAAAGAAAGGGTAGAGTTTATCCCCGCGGAATGGCGACCATACGGCAGATTTCAGACGGTACTCCGGCACGGAGCCTCCGAATATGGAAGTTATCTTTCGTTTCAGTATCGACCAGAAACTATCGTCCTTAACGGCATACCAGTATTCGGCCACTTCCTGCTCCGAAAGCCACGACCGGACAATTCTTTTATTCTGATACTTTATTTTGTTCTTCCGTAAGACCTGCTTTAAGGCGGACAACAGGGATTTCTCGCTTTCGTCGTCCGTGTCGCAACTGATCTCCGGTTCCGTGCCGACGGTGAAAGCGGTATGGATATTGACTATATCCTGTTCCAGGGGAATAGAGATACGGTTCGGCTCCTTGTATTCTACCTTATCATCCGTCCGGATCATTTGCCCGGTAGTCCGGCTTCGCACCTCTCTGCCTTTTTCGGTAACGACCCTGATTTTCGGATACTTCTCCCTGTCCGTGATTATCTCGTGCCGTTCGGGATTCCAGTCACTGTAAAGCCTCACAACGTTTGGCAATTGGGTACGCCTGCCTTTCTTCAGGTATTCGATGCACTGGTTTTTATCCGGCATGTTCAGTATTTCCTCGATTGTCATCATGAGTAGAATTTTCTATTAAAATATAAGGCGGGAGCAGCGTTTCCCGTCCCCTCAAAATTTCCATACGCATCCGGCAAAATTTTCATGCGCACGCAGCAAAATTTTCATACGCACGCAGATTTTGCTGCATACGTATGTAAATTTTCTACCTTCCGAATATGCCGGAAATGTCGTGTTCTCCCTTGATATTTCCATTGAGGCTGTCGAAGAACTCGGCGAGTATGGTCATGCTGTCCGGGGCGTCATCGTGAGCGTTGCCGCCCTCTTTCTTGTAGGATGTAAGCCATTTCATAAACCACCAGTAGTCGGAGCCTTTTTCGTATTCCGATTCATCGAGGAAACGGCAGTGTTCCTTTATCCATCCGGACTTCATAAGAATGCGCGTCTGCTTGTTTTTCGTCGTCGGGCATGCCTGTATGATGCAATTGCTGTAACTGTCGTTCTCCTTAACCAGTCGGCGCACGTCGTTTGCGAATATCTTACCGCCATTGTTCGATTCGATACGCAGCCGGTCAGGCCGTATGTCGATGATCATTTGTGCCAGGCGCGGGGCGGTTATCTCTACGGCATCTTTGGTAAAGAGCACGTCGGTTATGAACAGTTGATCGCCGAATACATCGGCAAACGGTGAACTGAAATTATCGTCGCCCTCATCGGCCACGTCGGTAGCTCCGATCCTGCCGTCCGGTATACGCCCCCGCATATCCGCTCTTCTGAACCGTTTCAGTTCCGATTTTGGGAACAGCAGGCCTTTCGCTTCGTATGGCTCCTGCATGTATTCGGCCATCCAGATGCTGTCTTCCGTTTCGCGACGGAGTTCGTGGTAGTATTCCGTGGTATGTACGTCTTCGCAAAAAGATCGATCATTTTCGTCGAGAGCCGGTACGCGGATGATTTCATCGTAATATTTGCCGTCCCGTGATTCTTCCATCCTGCCGAGCACGTCGGTAGCAGACCACCGGGTGCCGATGTCAATCGAACAGCAGCTGCCCTCGATACGTGAATCGTGCGTACCCTGTTTCCATACCCATGTCTTTTCATTGTTGTTATCCGACAAGGCATCTTCGAGCGATTTATACAAGTCGTCGGTAACGGCCAGCATGGACGCCCCGAACCCGATAACCGTACCGTCCTTGCCTGCCCCGAAATAGGAAACCTGCCGGGCGCCTTCGAGGCTCCATCCGTGAACGTTCTGTTTGTCCGGCTTGAGTTTTATCTCCGGAAATACTTCCCTGTACTTCCGGGAGCGGACAATGTCGCGCGTGTCGTAGGACAGTTTGTTATACAGCGGGTCGGCACAGGTATTGCGCATAACGGATTCTTCCGGGAAGCGCCCGAACATCCATGAGATGAAAAGCGATGTTATGTAGGATTTACCGGCGCGGGGCGGCATACTCACGGCAAGCCGGTAAATCGTATCGTTGGAGTAGGAGAGGAACACACGGGTAAAAGCATCGGCTATCAATTTCAGGAACGGACGCCGGACAAAGAAAGAGGTATCCATATATAAACAATAAGCCCAAAAATCATTTCGGGCTTGTCGTTTACGCAGGATAACAGCGGCTTCGGCTTTGCGTACCAGTATATCTCTGTCACTCCGTTTCGCCATCTACAATCTTCTGTAATTCTTCGTCGGAAAGAGTTTCAAGGGAACTTTTAATACCTATGTCGCCCGATACCTTGTTTTCCTGCCGGTTCTTCCAGTTGTCAGGGTCTAAGTTGCACAGGGCAAAGATCACGGCGGCCGGAACGGGCTGATAGTGTTTTTCAATAATCCTGTGTTCTTTTACCCGGACGATTGGTTTGCCGTTTTCGTCCTTGTTCCCGGTGTCAGCCGTAGTGGTATGTTTTTCCTGTACGGTATATCCCCTGATCATTTTAACCAGGGACTTCTTTGCTTCGGACAGCATCAATTCACCGAACTCATCCTGCGCCTTTTTAATAGCGTCGGAAAAGTCCGGTTTTGTTTTAAGCCAGTTATAATATGTGTCTTTTGCGATACCGGCCTTTTCGCATATTTCAGTAACAGTATAGCTGTCCATCCGGATAAGCGTACAGATGTCATCAACTATTTTTCTGCTGTACTTTGCCATGGGTGCTTTTCTTTAAAATATAAGTTCAAAGGCAATCTTTATGGCAGCGGATATACATATTTAATCCGTCAATAAAATGTTAAATCTTTCACTTTTATGAAAAAACAGCCCTTTATTTTGATGTTGATAGTATAATCACTACCTTTACGAGGTCAAACGATAACATAATTACGCAATGAAAAAGTACAAAGTAAAAGAAGTCCTGGAATTGTTGAAAAAGGATGGTTGGTATATAGACCGGAAAAGAGGTAGCCATCGGCAATTCTGTCACCCTGTTAAAAAGAGAACGGTAACAGTGAACGGAAAGGAAGGCGAAACGCTTTCACAGTTTTTATTAAACAGTATTTTCAAACAAGCGGGTTGGCTATAAACCACTCCCTTTAAAAGTGCAATATTATGGAAAGAATAAAAGTTATTATCGACTGGGACGAAAACTACGGAGCTGCAAGTAGCGATGTATCAGGATGTGTTGCTACCGGTAAAACCGTAGAGAGCGTAAAAGAAGCATACGCATCAGCCTTGGCATTCCATTTAGAGGGTTTGCGTGAACATGAGTACGATATACCTGATAAACTGAAGGGAGAATATACCTTAACATTTGAGTTAAGCGTACAATCCCTGTTGCATCAACTGGATGGAATTATTACCCGGGCAGCTTTGGCGCGTGCTACGGGTATAAATGAACGTCAATTAGGACACTATATGACCGGACACCGCACGCCCCGGACTGAACAGCGTAAAAAAATAGTTGAAGGGATACATAGAATAGGAAATGAATTTATTAAAGTTGTGTAGTTATCGTTTGACAGCATTACTATCACAACCCGGCCCCGGTAACGTTTTTATTTTCGTTGCCGGGGCTTACTTTATATTGGTTATTAATCTTTCTCCATCTTCACCATCGATTCCGCAATATCAATACAGTTCTCCAACTCATTGACAATGGCTTTCAGTTCGATGAACTTGCGTTTATCGGATGGAGTAGACATTCCCTCAAGATTCTTTTCTGTTTCGGCAAGTTCTTCTTTCTTCCGAACAAGCCTGCTCTCCAATACTTTCTTGTATATCATAATTGGTGTTTCTTTCATGCCGGTACATTTTAAGTGCCGACAAAGTTATTATTCATTTTCAAATATGTCATCGTCCGAGTAATCCAATTGCGGAAAATGTTCTTTAATGCCTCTAACGTCTCCTTTGTAGAAGACCAGTACATTTTGATGCTGTTTTCCGATCTTCCGACTGTTATTAAACTGACCGGATACGCGCATGGCCAGACTGCCGATATTAGTGACAAGAATCATCTCGTTGTAATAATGCAGTCCGGCATCTCGAAATGCGGCGATTGTATCTGAAACAAAATTATGATATACTCCGCTTTTATCCCGTACTTCACCTGCCACCACAACAGCAAAACGATTCTCATTCAGCAAATCGCATGAACGCTGTATAATCGTGCGATAGGTTGGCAGGAACTCTTTATAGTCCATATTGGAAAGGTCGCGAGGGTCATCGGAATATACCTCAAGGTCGGCATACGGTGGGCAGGTAAACAGTAAATCAAACTTTTCTTTATAGAACAGTTCTTTCACGTTCAGGCTATCGTCGCACACCCAGTAAGGTTTGGTCGTCTTTCCGGGAAACATATCTTCCATGTTCTTATAATTCGCTTCTATTTGCTTCCGGCGAAGATCTATTCCATAATATTGCATACCGAGACGATCGGCAACAATTCCACGAACGGAACCTCCGGCAAACGGATCAAGGATAACACCGCCGGGTAGATTAAACCATCGGTATGTCAATTCGCAAAGTACAGGATCAAAAATAGATGTTCCATCCATCATGGAAATATTATGCTTCAGGCAATAATCGGTTATCTCATCCCATGACGGGTCACTGCCGTTTTTCTCACGCAAAGCATTTTTTACTTGATATATCCGTGGCGGTTGTGATGATCTTTTGTACGTAAGCTCTTCATCTCTTCCTGTTTCGCTCTTTATTCCAAGCGATAACCAGGCGCGTTTTCGTTCCTGCCATCGACCGAGTTTAGAATCAAGTATCGAGAAAGGCGGGATGATGAATTTATCTTCCAGACAGCCGGTACGGCCTTTATCCGGAGATATATTAAGACTATTGTCGAGTTCCGGAATGGATATATCATCCACGCTAAACTCCCAGGCGTCGAGATCATCTGCGGAGAAGTCCTCTATTATGGCCTCTACATCAAATATGGATGTATCTGTTGTGTAATTGTCGGCAAGGGCAAGCGCTTTCCGGCGAGCATCTTCCGATGATAAATCCGTCCGCTTTATTGCGATGAGTTCTGTACCGTCGGATTCTATCACGCGAACAGACAATCCGAGTTCTTTCGCCTGTTCGTACACTCCATTACCGGCAATGATGTAATCGTCCTTATCAAACAATATAGACCTTCCGGCTCCGCAATCTTCCAGGCTCTTGCGGATGAGCCTTTTGTTCTTATCCGTGTGGATACGGTAATTACGAGGGTCAAATTTCAAATCAGACATGTTTTTGTGTTAAAATATAAAGTTCATTTTAATTCTACTTTAACACATTTCATAATATTGTTTATCAAACGCCCTGTTAATGTCTTCTTGTCTTCGGCAATGTCGCTCGAACATTTGTTCAATCATTTCATCATCAGTCATTTGTC
>JAITVG010000160.1 GCA_031285925.1 Tannerellaceae bacterium | reverse complement strand
GATAAAACCAATAACTACAACTTTATTTACAAAAATAATGTAGTACGCCCGACAAATATCGGAATGACGGGCGCATGGGTTTCGGGAGGTATCGAATGGTGCGTTCTTCATCACCACAGAGCATCAACCTTTCTTCCTCTTGATTATTCTACAACGGAAAACGAAGACGGCAGTAAGACTATTTGGGTAGCGGAAAACGAACCCCGGCATGGCATGAGATGGACGGTCGGAGTCACCATGTTCCCGGGGAAATCTTATTTCAAGGCCGAAGGCAGAATATATAATTCTTCTCCGCATACACATGCTTTTCTGAATTGGGCTAATGTAGCCGCCCATACAAATGAAAACTATCAAACTATTTTCCCTCCAAGCGCGCAAGTGGTTGTTTACCATTCTAAAACGGATTTTACAGAATGGCCTATTTCCAAGAGTAAGTATAGAGGCAGAGAGTATAATGGAGCAGATATTAGCTGGTGGAAAAATGTACCCAATTCGAGTTCGTTTTTCGTGCATGATCTTCAAGAAGATTTTATGGGCGGATACGATCATGGCAAGAATGCGGGTACGGTACATTTCGGCGATCATAATATAGTGAAAGGAGCTAAACTGTGGGAATGGGGATCCGGTGCGAGCGGACAGGCCACGGAAGCGATGCTTACCGAAAACGACGGACCCTACGTAGAAATAATGGTAGGCGCATACAGCGACAACCAACCGGATTACAGTTGGATCAAGCCCTACGAAGTAAAGAACTGGGAGCAATACTGGTATCCCGTGCGTGGCATTCAAGGTTTTAAATATGCCAACCTCAACGGTGCGGTCAATCTGGAACCAAGAAATGAGAAAAACAGGAGCAATGTGTTTCTCGGCTATTATTCGACAGGAAAAGTGGAGAACGCAAAAATCATCCTCAAGAACAAGGATGAAGTCGTGTTTGAAAAAACTATCACCATTGCACCCGATCAACCGTTCACTGAGACCGTCAAGCTCGACGGGACATATCAATTGACCGACCTCCACACCCAATTGGCCGATAACGCCGGCAACGTACTGATAGAATACCAACCGGTAAAATTGCCTCAAGTGGAAAAGCTTCCGGAAACCTGGCGGGGTTATCCTGCGGCGGACAAGCTTGAAACCATTGAAGAGTTGTATTTGACAGGGAAAAGAGTAGAGCAGTTTTATGCTCCGGGGTATAACCCGATGGATTGGTATAAGGCGGCTTTAGAAAAAGATCCCGGCGATATCCGAACCAACATCGCAGTCGGCAACATCCAACTGAAAAACGGAGATTATACCGCAGCCAGGCAGTCTCTTTCCAGAGCCATTAAACGGTTGACAGGTGATTATGCGATCCCTTCAAGCCATGAAGCGTTCTACTTGCAGGGATTGGCGTTGCGAAGTTCTGGCCTTTTGTCTGAGGCGGAAGATACACTCTACCGCGCAACCTGGGACTATTCCTATCATTCGGCAGCTTACTATCAATTGGCCGAACTTTCGTGTGCAAAAAATGATTTCCGCAAGGCGCTTCACCAGATAAACGAATCTCTCAGCACGAATGCCAAAAGCAACAACGCCATCACACTAAAGGCATCCATACAGCGAAAAATTCGTGATTTCGACGGTGCCATTTCCACACTGGAAGCGATAGCGTCTGCCGATCCGCTTGATTTCAGAATCAAAAATGAATATTATCTTATTGCAAAAGAGTCGGGAGATACGCAGAAAGCGGATATGTTGCTTTCGACACTTAACAGGGAAATGAGAGGCTACGATGAGAATTACCTTGTACTGGCTATTGGCTATCTCAACAATGGTTTCCTGCCGGAAGCCGAAGAGATATTCAAACGCTATAAGGGAAATAACCCGTTTTTCAATTATTATCTGGGCTATATTTATGATAAATATGCCGACAGTGTTCAGGCGTTACAATATTTCAAAGCCGCCGCTTCACAACCTGTCGATTATGTATTTCCCTACCGGCTTGGAACAGTTAATGTATTGAATACGGCACTGAAATATAATCCGACAGATGCTCATGCCTGCTATTTTACAGGCAATATACTCTACGAAAAGCAACCTGAAGCGGCAATGAAGCATTGGGAGAATGCAGTGAAGCATAATCCGGAACTTGCAGTGGCATACAGAAATCTCGGATGGGGCTATTTTTATCATCACAACGATCTGCCGAAAGCTATTTTTCATTATGAAAAAGCAATAGCGCTTAATAAAAATGAAGCGATTTATTATACGGAATTAAGCGAGCTTTACGAACGAAACAACACCTCTATAGAAACGCGGATAAATCTTTTTGAAGGAGGCAATCCGGAAGTTGTAAAGGAACGTGACGATTCATATCAGTGGTTTATTGAGAATCTTATTCTGGCAGGGCAAACAGTGAAAGCCGTTGAATTATTGAACGATGCCAATTTCGCATATCGCGAAGGAGCATCGCGAGCCAGAAATATAAGAATCAACGCAAACCTCATGCTGGGGAAGCAATATTTTGAAAGCAAAGAGTTCAATAAAGCGCTTCAATACTTCCTCAAAGCCCAAATAACCAGGGAAGAAGCCGGGAACGACCGTCTGGGAAACAGGGAAGCACAGGTGGATTACTACATCGCTTTGGCCTATGAAGCGCTCCGCAACCGTTCAAAAGCAAACGCTTCTTTCCGGAAATCAACGGAATCGACATCGCGCACGGCCAATATAATGACTTATTTAATTCTACTTTAACACATTTCATAATATTGTTTATCAAACGCCCTGTTAATGTCTTCTTGTCTTCGGCAATGTCGCTCGAACATTTGTTCAATCATTTCATCATCAGTCATTTGTC
>JAITVG010000110.1 GCA_031285925.1 Tannerellaceae bacterium | reverse complement strand
GATGCAACTGTAAAATCACTCGAAAATATATTTGCATAAGCGATGCAACTATAAAATCACTCGAAAATATACTTGCATAAGCGATGCAACTATAAAATCACTCAAAAATATACTTGCATCAGCTATGCAACTATAAAATCATCCGGGAATATACTTGCATCAGCTATGCAACTATAAAAATGCCCGTTGCGATGCTTGCATTAATAATATCAAGGTGCCCTAAATCCCCCGAAGGGTGCCTTTAAGTCCCCCTTCGGGGGATTTAGGGGGCTTTCTTTTTGCTTATGTTACTATTATATTTCAAACAAGCCTGGAGCCTGCTCAGTCAGGAGAAGCTGTTCAGTTCGATCCATGTGGTGGGCACGGGGCTTTCCATTACGCTCGTGATGCTGCTGTCCATTGTGTTCCATATCCGGATCGCGAATGTTTATCCGGAAACCAATCGCGACAGGACGCTGGTCTTTAAATCAGCTATGGAGACCTATGGCGGCGGCGACAACAGTTCGTCTGTTTCTTTGAAACTGATCGACGAATGCCTGCGCCCGATAGAAGAGATAGAAGCGCTGACGGTTATGTTCAGGGATTGGGACGAGCATTACATGCAGTTGACTGCGAGCCGGGAACAGGTTCCGGTGACGGTTAAATATACAGACGCCGCTTTCTGGACAGTCTTCTCCTTCCGTTTTATAGACGGGAAGCCGTTTACGGAAGCCGACTTCGAGTCGGGTATAGCCGCGACGGTCATTTCCGAATCGACTGCCCGGCGGCTCTTTGGGCGGACGGACGTGACGGGCGAATATGCCGGCGTGGACTTCAAGCAATACCGAATATGCGGCGTGGTGAAGGACGCTTCTTTTGTGACCGAACGCAGCTACGCGAACTTCTGGATGCCTTATACGCTTGTCCCGGATTATGCCCAAAGCTACGGCCAGAGCGGATATCTGGGGGGTATGCAGGCCGTGATGCTGGCTTCTTCGGTGAGCGACATATCCCGGATCAAGCAAAAGGCCGAGGCGTGGGTAGAACAGCTTAACCGCTCTTCGAACGGCGAGTTCACATTCAAGGCTTTGGGGCAGCCCGACAGGCATTGGGAGTCTACGTTTCGCTACTGGTCGAACGTGGCACCCGACTTTATCAAGATCGCCTGTCAATACGGGGCGGTCTTCCTTATCCTCCTGCTTGTCCCCGCCATCAGCCTTTCGGGAATGACCGACTCGCGGATGGAAAGGCGGCTTGCGGAGATGGGAATCCGGCGTGCCTTCGGCGCTCCGGCAGGGAATCTGACGATGCAGGTCTTTTCGGAAAACTTCCTCTTTACCCTGCTTGGCGGGATGACGGGGCTGCTCTTTTCCTACCTGTTGATCTTCCTGACGGCGGACTGGATCATGTCGATCGGGGGACAGCTTGTCGATCTTCCCCCGGAAGGGACTAAAGTGATCTTCACTCCCGGAATGCTGATGAACCTGCCGGTCTTCCTTATCGCTCTTGCGACCTGCTTCGGGCTTAACCTGATGACGGCCATGATCCCGGCCTGGAAAGCTTCTCACAGAGATATCATTTATTCGTTGAACGCTAAACTGTAAAAATGCCATGTGGAGATTATTAATAAAACAAATGTGGAATCGTCGGCGAAGCAACACCTGGATAGCGGTCGAACTGCTGCTGGTGTTCTGCCTGGCGTGGTATATCGCCGACTATCTGTTTGTCTACAACTACAACCTCAGCATCCCCAACTACCGGGATACGGATCACACCCTCCAGGTTAAACTTGCCCGGTTGCCGGAAACCAACCCCGAATATCGCGCGGAAGAAAGCGAAGGCGAAGCGCAGGTGGCCAACTACCGACGGATCGTGCAGATGATCGGGGACTATCCCGGAGTGGAGGCCGTCGGCGTTTCGTTCGGCGGAGCCACGCCCGGAAGCGGCAACTATTGGGGAGCAGTTATGCACGCGTCCAACGATACGGTAAACGAGGCGAACGGACAGCGGATAACCTTTGACCCGGCTTACGACTTCTTCCGCGTCTTCGGATACTCTACCGGCGGCGGACAAAGGCCGGCTTCGGTGAATGACTTCGACTGGGGCGCGGCAAACGGCATCGTCATCGGGCGCAAAGTAGAACAGATGATTTACCCGGAGGGCGGTTCGGCTTTAGGGAAAGAGATCGTATCGTGGAGGAACAGCGATGAACGATTCGTCGTGACCGGAGTAGTGGACGACATTAAACGCTTCAATTACGACCGCCCGCAGGGAGCGTTCTATTTCGCCTCTCCGTTGAAGGCGGATAATGTGAATAACGCGGAGATCTCCATCCGCCACAGCGCATCTGTCTCTTCACGGGCTTTCCGGGACAAATTCAAAGCGGAGATGACAGACCGCCTGCGCGTGGGAAACTACTACCTGCTGAGCGTAACATCCTACGCGGCCATCCATGAGAAAACAGACCGGGAGTTCGGCATGACAAGCAACATCAGGCTGCGCGCCTATATGATGGCCTTCTTCCTGCTCAACATCATGCTCTGCGTGATGGGAACGTTCTGGTATCGCATCAACCAGCGCCCGAACGAGATCGGCCTGCGGAAAGCCGTCGGAGCAACCACCCGGAGCATACATTCCCTGTTGGTTATGGAGGGCGTTTTCCTGCTCCTGCTGATCGTCGTCCCCGCCATGATTATCGAATACCAGTTTGTCCACGCCGGCCTGATCGAAACTTTGGGTGGGAATTATAGCGGCATCAAAGACCCGGCTTTCCTGCCCGACCGCACGCCGGAACGTTTCCTGATCACCAACGGCATCACGCTGCTCATCATGCTCCTTACCGTCACTGTCGCCATCTGGCTCCCGGCAAGGCGTGGAGCGTCGCTGGCCGCGGCGGATGCGCTGAGGTATGAGTGAGCGCAGCGAAGACAGGCCTGTGGCCACCCGCCGGCTCTTTTCAAAAAGGCGGCGGCCTTTTACTAAAAAGATCGCCGCCTTTTTAAAAGAGCCTCTCGGAATAGTTCCCGAGAGGCTCTTTTTTACAACAATATCCGGATATCGCTACCCGTAAGATCTATTATCAATAATTAGGATCCTGCGTTAAAACACCTTGTTGAATATCCAACTGCGACTGCGGGATAGGCCAATATCTCTTTTTCTCATTGTATACGACGTCTTTCAAGAAGTCGCGGACTTGCAAATCGCGAACGAGATAGTCGCTCAGCACTTCCACATCGATGCCCCAACGCCTCAAGTCAAAGAAGCGGTGGCCTTCGGTGGCGAACTCAAGCTGTATTTCCATCCTAACCGCTTTCCTTGCCTGATCTGCCGAAGCAAAGGCTGCATGGCCGGCGGGATAGGGTTCCACCTTGTAATTGGCGGCGGGCTTGCTCCAGTCAACCTCTATTACGGTAGTCGCTTCAAATTTGGTATTCGAACACAATCCCATTACCGGGGTACTGCCTTTCGCCCGCTCCCGGATCATATTAACCAGTTCACGTGCATAAGCCAAATCGCCCTCTTCAACTGCACATTCCGCCCGCCACAGAAGGATATGCGAGAGGCGATACATGCGGAAATTCCGGTTATTAAAGGATCCGCTACCATTCTGTTGGGCATGGGTCTCCGCAAAGTGCATGTATTTCTTGGTCATGTAAGGGCCGCCATTCGCCTGCGTCCTGACCCAGGTTTGTCCGGGGCAGATTCCCCATCCCAGGAAGTCGATGCCACGGCGGGAAACCGTCCAGTCAAGGCGTAGGTCTAACAGTTGGTCGGTAGGCGTAAACTCATTGATACTAAGTACGCCATTGTCATTCTTAACCGTAGCCCTTGCGTTGATGTCCAGAATCGGTAATCCGTTATCATCCACCTGAAACGCATCCACAAGCACCTGCGAGGGCTGGAAGAATCCCCAGCCCACGGCTGCGGCGCCTCCGGTCTGGTGTGCCGAGGCCTGCTGTATCAGCAATCCGGTTTTATTTACCGCGCTTGCCGAAGCTTGAATCTCGAAGATAGATTCCGAATTGTTTTCCGTCCTTTCGTCGAAGTTATCAAAGTAGTTATTGACCAAACTGAATTCACCGCTGCCAATGATCCCGTCTAACAGGTTTTTTGCTTCGGCAAGTTCGTTTTGGTACATGTGTGCGTGCGCTTTAACCGCCATAGCGGCATACTTATCGGCACGGCCGGGCATACCGGGGAATGATTCCGGCAGGTTGTCGATGGCAAACTGAAGGTCGGCTTCGATCTCGTCCCAGCAAGGCCCCGTATTCGGTATCTCTTCCGCCAACTTGCCTCCCATTTCGTCGGGGGTCATAATGTAAGGGATATTCCTGAAAATCTTATTGGCTTGGAAATGATACCATGCCCGCAGGAACTTCGTTTCGGCTTCCACCTGAGTGGCACGTGTCTGAGTCAGCGGTTTGCCTCCTGCCTGAGCCGCTTTCATGAATATCAAAGTTTGATTTGCGCGGGCTACCCCGTTGTAACAATCTTGCCATCTTTCAGTCATGTAAGGATTATTCGGCAACGCTTGAAACCGTTCGACCAGGTTGAAGTTGGTCTGGTCACCCGATTCGGAACCTTTATAGGCGTCATCCGCAACGCAGCTTCCATAAGTCCAATCGGTAGCCAATGCACCGCCGAAACGTCCCGACCCGCGAAGCACGGCATAAGTTCCGACAAGAAGGGCTTCCACTCCCTGGTCGGTTTCCAATGCTACACCTGCTGCCGCAGCCGGCGGTCGCTTCTCCAAAAAGTCACTGCAAGAAGATGGTACAACCATGATCCCGACTAATAATATAACCTGTATTAAAGCTACTATTCTTTTCATACTTTATTTTCTTTTGAAGTTCATATTAAAATCCTAAGCTAACACCAAACAGGATCTGCCTCGGCGTAGGCCAAGCGCCTCCGTCCAAACCGAAATTCTGTGCAGCCGTTCTGCCTGAACTGTCCGGTTTTACTTCGGGATCCAATCCGGAATACTTGGTCAGCGTAAACAGGTTGGACACCTGGGCATATATGCGCAGGTTGGATATGGCAGGATCTTTGAACAGTCTACTCAGATTATAACCCACCATCAGGTTACGCAGGCGCAGGTAGGAGGCATCTTCGATAAATGCCGTGGACGGGGCCTGGCTCGGCGTGTCGTTTCCTTCCGCAATGGGCAATTTGGCTTTTGAGTTATCACCTTCCAGATAGGGGCTTCCCCATGAGTGATAGAGCCTGTCGTGGCTGCGTCCGCCGTTGAACTGCACATAGTCGATAAAACGCTTTACATAATTGACCATCTTATTACCGTAGCTACCGAAGAACTGGGCGTTCAGGTCAAATCCCTTGTATTCGAGGCTAAGGTTCAGGCTTCCCGTAAATTTCGGGTGCGGAGAACCGATGTATGTACGGTCGTCTGCATTGATAACGCCGTCCGGTTGTCCCGTCAATTCGCCTTTATCATTTCTTCCGTTTATATCGCGGTATTTGAAGTGTCCCGGTTTGTTATAGTCCCCGTTCGCTCCAAAGGCTGTGGCATGGTTATCCGCTTCTTCCTGGGTGTTGAAAATACCGTCTACAATATAACCGAAAAATTCGGGGAATGCCGTTCCTTTCTGTGCACGTGTATAATACTGCTCGCGGAAACCGGTTCCTTCCAAAAATTCATTATCATTTCCGGTCAATGAAATGATCTCATTCTTGTAATGGGAGATATTCGCATTGATATTGTAAGCCAGTTCTCCTGCCAAGGTGGTTCCGCCATAGCTGATGTCAAGGTCGAACCCGCGGTTCATCATATTACCCACGTTTACGTATGGCGCGGTAGCCCGTCCCAATACATGAGGAATAGCCTTGGGGAAAAGCATATCGGTCGTGTTGCGCTGCCAAACGTCTAATGCGATATTCAATCCGTTGAACAGAGTGGCATCCACCCCGACGTTGGTGGTGCGCGTCGTTTCCCATTTTACATTCATGTTGCCGAAACGGGCTTGCCTGAAACCGGTTACTCCCTGGCTGCCGTTACTGCCGTCCAACGGGTAGAATGAGTTATTTCCTTCAGTCAGGTCTAAACCGAATTGCTCATAACTGTTATAGTTGTTTTCAACCCGGTCGTTACCGGTCATACCGTAACCGCCGCGAAGTTTCAGCGAAGTCAGCCAGTCGCGGGTAGGCGCCATAAATTCTTCGTTCGAGATTCTCCAACCCAGCGAGAACGCAGGGAATGTACCGTATTTGTTGTTGCCGCCGAAACGGGAAGAACCGTCGCGTCTGACTACTCCTTCAAACAAATACTTATTATCGTACGAGTAGTTTACACGGCCGAACATGGAGAAGATACTCCATTCGGTTACTTCACTGTTGTTAGTTTGGCCTTGAACGCCGGTGCTAAGTTCCATGTATGCCGGATCCAGCAGCGTGTAGTCGTAACGACTGGCTTCTGTTCGCGTATAATAGTTGGCGATTGCTTCCGTGCCGGCCAGAAGGGTAAAGTTGTGATCGCCGATCGTCTTGGTATAGTCTACCGTATTCGTCCAGTTCCATTGCTTGGTGAATCGTTCATCCCGACGCACGTAGTCATACGTTCCTCTTTCCGAATAACCTTTTTCCAGATAGTCGATATTTTTGTAGTCAAAAGAACGGTGCAAGAATCCGAAGAGCGTCTTGATATTTAACCCTTCAATGGGAGAGAGGTTGGCAAAAACGTTTCCGTTAACCCGCATCTCTTTTCTGGTGTCATACTGATTATTATCAAGTAAGAATACCGGATTCTGGGCGTTACCTGTTTCTCCGCCGACACGTGTGCCGGCATAGTTGCCTGCAATATCATATACCGGAACGATCGGATGCATACGGTATGCCCAGGAAATAGCGGAGGCTTCATTGTTGTTCGAATCGCTCCCTTTCCGTTCGGAATAGGTGATACCCAGATTTTCGCCAACCTTGAGCCATTTGGTAATATCGGAAGTAATGTTTGTCTGAAGGTTGTAACGGTCGTAGCTGGTATATTTCAGAACGCCTTCCTGCTTCAGATAGCCTAACTGGAATGAATAGATGGTGCTTTCGCTACCTCCGTTCACATTCATTGAAAAATCATGGAATTGGGCAGTGCGGGAAGCTTCCTTCAACCAGTCGGTACCTTCCTTATTGGCCTTCGTGATCAGATAGGTATCGTCTCCGTCTTGTCCCACCAACATGTTATCATACAAACTTTCATCCACATTGATTCCACGGTTCGGGAAGATATATTCGGGTATGTCAGGGGTAGCGCCATCTCCATAAAGTGGATGTGAGTAATTCCCCGGTACACCGGGCTGTCCCACTATTCTTCCGTCATTTTTGGCCTGCAACCAGAGAAGTTCTCCATATTCTTTGGTATTCAGCATGTCATAACGGTTTGTATTATTAACGATCCCTGTGCGCAGGTTCATACTGATCTGGGCTTTCTGGTTTTTCTTACCGGCCTTTGTGGTAACGAGAATTACGCCGTTGGCGGCTCTTGTTCCGTAGATAGCTGATGCGGCTGCATCTTTTAGCACGGTAATCGTTTCGATATTATTCGGATTGACGGTCGCTCCGGGTACTCCATCCACAACCCAAAGAGGGCTACTGTCGTTGATCGTACCCAATCCGCGGATACGGATAGTGGGTTCTCCCCCCGGGGTGTTTGACTGCATCGTGGTTACGCCCGGTACATTTTTAAGGGCTTCACCTACGTCTACAACTGCCAGCTTCTGAATATCCTCGGCATTAACTTTGGAAATCGAACCGGTAACTTCGCCTGCACGACGTGTTCCGTAGCCGACGACTACAACTTCCTCAAGCGCCTGCACGTCTTCCGACAAGGTTGCATTCACCTGTTGCCTGTTGTTTACAGGTATTTCAATCGTAACGTAACCGACATACGAGAAAACCAGTATAGCGGAAGAAGCATTGGGTACGGAAAGCGTGTATGCGCCGTCCAGATCGGTAATGTTTCCTACGGTAGTTCCTTTGACCAGAACGGATACACCGATTAAAGGCACACCGGCCTTGTCCGTCACAATGCCTCTTACCGTAGTGTTTTGGGCGAATGCAGCAAAGCTGCAAAGCATCAAACCCAGACAAAAAATCCACAGAAATCTTAATTTTTGTTTCATAAACTTAGATTAAAGGTTTATTATTCATGATTGTTAATAATATATGGCTCAACGAATGCTAAAGTCAATTAGCGAAAGCTCTTGCCATAATTTTGTAAAAGAAGAGTCCTAATATTAATAGGACATATAAAACACTTGTTTATTCCATAGGCATTAGATATTTTAAGATTAATTTGGGCGTAAACATAAAAAAGATTTTTTACATATCAAAAGGTTTATCTATAAAATTATAATATTTATGTAAAAAATAGCACTTTGTCTTAAATTATTAGCTTAACTATCAGCTGAATGAGAGAAGACGAGCGATTAGGGAGCTGTAAAAAATTTGTATAGGTAGTATTTCTTCGTACTACCTATACTACGGCGCCGCGGTATAGGTAGTACGAGCGCGTACTATATATAGAAACACTTTTTAACAACTCGTAGTGTATTGAGTATGCGCGTGTTAGCTTGAAAGTTGTCTGAACCGGGATTTCTATGATTTGAGTGGTTAGGAACTGTTTACTTTTTCGTACTCTCTTTAGAAGCTGTTTTAAATTTATTTGAATTATTTATATCAGTTTCTTTTGCGTTTGTTTTTGGCCTCTTTTCCTGTTTTTATTCGTCACATAGCTCGCTATGATCCTCTTAAAAACAGAAAAATATCCTCAAAAACAACTCTCAAAAGAAATCTGAATAAATTTAAAACAGCTTCTGAATATTGTTGGCAATGTTTTTGATATAATATATATTGTATGGTAGGACAAGTCTATTTCGACATTCCACGGAACGTTGAAAACGGTAGGCTTATCTTGCTGGTTATTAGTGTATAATGATAAAAAAATGAAACAAGATGGACGATATGAACAGGAAGGACGAAGAGAAAAGCGCCGCCGGGAATGAAGAAATGACAGGAAAGGATGCATCAAATTTGCAGGACAAGCAGACAGAAACGGTAGAAAATGAAGCGGATACTGACATTATGTCGGATGATCCGGCAACCGGCTTGCAAAAAAAATACGAAGAACTTAACGATTCCCATCTTCGCCTGATGGCCGAATTTGATAACTACCGCAAACGCACGCTGCGCGAAAAGGCCGAACTTGTTAAGGCGGGAGGAGAGTCGGTTATCGTGAACCTGCTGCCCGTGATTGATGATTTTGAACGTGCCGTGAGTACCATCAGAAAAGCGGAAGACATACAGGCTGTGACCGAAGGGGTTGAACTTATTTACAGCAAATTCATGAGTTTTCTTACCCGGCAGGGAGTAAAACCGATTGAACCCTTAAATCAACCGTTCAACATGGAAACGTCGGAAGCCGTAGCGATTATACCGGCTCCGGAAGAAGGAAGGAAAGGAATGGTGCTGGACAGTGTGCAAACCGGTTACATGCTGAACGAAAAAGTGATTCGTCATGCCAAAGTAGTAGTCGGGGAATAAACAACAAAAGATAACAGATACGACAATGGCTAAAAGAGATTACTACGAAGTTCTGGGCGTTGAGAAAAACGCTGCGGCTGAAGAAATAAAAAAAGCATACCGCAAGAAAGCAATCGAATATCACCCCGACAAAAATCCGGGCGACAAAGAGGCGGAAGAGAAGTTCAAGGAAGCGGCCGAAGCCTACGATGTGTTGAGCGACACGCAGAAACGCCAACGATACGATCAGTTCGGACATGCGGGCGTCGGTAGTTCGGCTGCAGGAGGCGGTTATGGTGGAGGCATGACGATGGACGATATATTCTCACAGTTCGGAGATATATTCGGCGGCCATTTCGGTTTTAGCGGTTTCGGCGGTTTCGGCGGCGGAGCGCGAAACGGAAGGAGAGTGAACAGAGGTACAGACCTTCGCGTAAAAGTGAAACTCAATCTGAAGGAAATAGCTAATGGAGTTGAAAAGAAGATCAAGGTGAAAAAGTTTGTCGCCTGCAAACAATGCCACGGATCAGGCGCGGAAGACGAGAAAGACACGAAAGTGTGTGCCACCTGTCATGGAAGCGGTGTGGTGACCCGCATTACGAATACCTTCCTGGGGCAGATGCAAACGCAATCAACCTGTCCCACCTGTGGTGGAGAAGGCAAGGTTATCACCCGGAAATGTGCGGCATGTGCCGGCGAAGGTATCGTGAGGGACGACGATATTATAACGATCAACATTCCGGCCGGCGTAGCCGAAGGGATGCAACTCTCTATGGGTGGAAAAGGAAATGCCGCCCGCCACGGAGGAATAAACGGTGATTTGCTGATTTTGGTTGAAGAAGAAGCGCACCCGGAATTGATACGGGATGAAAACGACTTGCTTTACAACCTGTTGCTGTCCGTACCCGAAGCCTCTTTGGGAACTACGGCGGAAGTGCCGACGGTGGACGGAAAAGCCAAACTGAAAATAGATCCGGGCACACAGCCGGGTAAAGTGTTGCGTTTACGCAATAAGGGTTTGCCATCCATCAACAGCTATGGAACCGGCGACTTACTTGTAAATGTCAGTGTTTACATACCGGAAACACTCTCCGCCCCGGAGAAGGAAACAATGGACAGTTGGCAAAACTCCCCGAATTTCCAACCGAATAAAACGATAAAGGATAAAATATTTAGCAAGTTCCGCCATATCTTTGACTGATCGATTTAAAAGATTAAACACAGAGGCACAGAGGACACGGAGTTTTTTTTATTTTGCTCATTATCAGAATAAGAAAAAACTCCGTGTCCTCTGTGCCTCTGTGTTTAATATCTTATTGGTCAGCCCCACTAAAAAGGCGGCGGCCTTTTTGGTATATGATTGAAATCACTATCTTTGGTTGATTTTAATTCGTAGTCAGATGAAGAAAATAAAAACTGTTATTCTTGTCCTGCTGGCCGTTGCAGGAATCAGTAGTTGTAACCGGCACAAATATGATTCTTATGATGATTATCCTCCGTATTATGGAAACGATCTGGAACTGGTCTACGCTCCGCAGAAGTCGGACTTCACCCTGTGGTCGCCCGCCGCTACGAAAGCCAGAGTAAACCTTTACGTTTCCGGGGCGGGAGGCGAGGCTTCCGAAAGCCTGGAAATGGAACCATCCGCCGACGGCACCTGGAGGGTTTCCGTCGAACGCGATCTTCTCGGCATGTTTTATACGTTTCAGATTCGCGACGCGAAAAGGCAGTGGCTGGACGAAACGCCCGGCATCTGGGCAAAGGCCGCAGGTGTAAACGGCAACCGGGCGGCTATCATCGACTGGAAAAAGACAAATCCGGAAGGCTGGGAAAATGATAAATCCCCGGAATTGAAGAATTTCACGGATATCATCATTTACGAAATGCACCACCGGGATTTCTCCGTTTCACCCACTTCGGGTATGCGGCATAAGGGAAAGTTTCTGGCCTTGACGGAAACCGGCGCGAAGACTCCCGAAGGATTGACGTCGGGAATCGACCATTTAAAGGAACTCGGCGTAACGCATGTTCACATCCTTCCTTCGTTCGATTTTGAAACGATCGACGAAACACGCTTAGAAATGAATCAATACAATTGGGGCTACGATCCGAAGAACCATAACGTTCCCGAAGGCAGCTATTCAACCGATCCTTATGATCCGCCGGTACGCATCAGGGAGTTTAAGGAAATGGTGAAAAGCCTGCACGAAAATGGCCTGCGCGTGATTCTGGATGTCGTCTTTAACCATACTTACTCCCGCGACAAATCGGCGCTTGCCTTGACAGCCCCCGGCTATTATTACCGATTCAACCGCGACGGAAGTTTTTCCGACGCATCGGCCTGTGGAAACGAAACGGCGTCGGAACGCGCAATGATGCGGCGCTATATGATAGAATCCGTAAAATACTGGGTGGAAGAATACCATATCGACGGCTTTCGCTTTGACTTGATGGGCATACACGATATAGAAACAATGAACCAGGTGCGCTCGGAACTGTCGCGCATCGACCCGTCGATCTTTATTTACGGCGAAGGATGGGCGGCAGCCGGTTCGCCCTATCCGGGTGAAAAGCGTGCACTCAAGGGCAACACTTCGCAGTTGAACGGCATTGCCGTGTTCAGCGATGAAATGAGAGATGGGCTGAGAGGCAACGTGTTTATTGAAAAGCAGGCCGGATTTGCTTCCGGGCTGGCAGAGGATAATGAAGAAACGGTCAGGTTCGGAATAGTCGGGGCTACGCAGCACAGTCAGGTGAATTACCACAAGGTGATTTACTGCAAGTATCCTTATGCCAACAATCCGGGACAGGTGATTAATTACGCTTCGTGCCACGACGACCTTTGTCTGGCCGACAAGTTGAAGAGTTCGGCTCCGGAAGATGCAACTGCGGAAGAACTGATTAAATTCAACAAGCTTGCACAGACCGTAGTCTTCACCTCGCAGGGTGTACCGTTCATGCGGGCAGGAGAGGAATTGCTTCATTCCAAACAGGGAGATCACAACAGCTACAAGTCTGCGGATTCGATCAATCAGATCAACTGGAGCAACAAGGCGGAATATGCCGATCTCTATAACTACTACCGCAATCTGATCGCTTTGCGCAAAGCCCATCCGGCGTTCCGTATCCCGACGACGAGAGGCGTGATGGAATCTCTCGACTTTATCGAAACTTACGAACCGGGCGTAGTTGCCTATACGCTGGGCGAACATGCGAATGGCGATGAATGGAAAGAGATACTTGTCGTTTTGAACGGCAACAGACATGCGGTGAACTGTCAGGTGCCGGAAGGGCTGTGGACGGTGGTTTGCCGCAATGGGCGGATCGATCAGAACGGACTGGGTACGATTCGGGGAGGGCGCATACGGGTCAATGCCTCTTCGGCACTGATCCTGTACAAATAATACGGAATAAATTTGTCATTAATCCTTGGACAGATTCAACTGTTCAAGGATTTTTTTTGTCGCCCCGGCATTGTCTTTCACGAAATTGCCGGCGGCTTTGCCTGCTTCTTCCAACAGGCCGTGATAAGAAAGGAAGTCGTTCATGCGGGAATTGAAATCATCTTCGCTGCTGACCGAGAATCCTCCTCCTACACCGATCAGGTCTTTTGCCTCTTTAAACTTATGGTATTTGGGGCCGAATATGACGGGAATCCCATAAACTGCCGCTTCGAGGGTATTGTGTATGCCTTTTCCGAATCCGCCGCCTATACAGGCTATATCACCATAGCGGTAGAGGGACGAAAGGAGTCCGAAGCTGTCCACAATAATACAGTCCTTGTCGGACGAATCTTTGCTGAATGCTTCGGAAAGGCGGATAGATGGGCGTTGAAGTTGGGATTCGATCTGCATCAGATGTTCCCTGGGTATTTCATGAGGGGCAATGATGAGTTTCAGATCCGGATGCGTATTAAAGTAATTGATCAGTATTTTTTCGTC
>JAITVG010000026.1 GCA_031285925.1 Tannerellaceae bacterium | reverse complement strand
TATTTCTTTCCGAGCACGTCTTCCACCGCTTTTTGCAGGCGTTTGAAACTTTGCGATCCGGCGTAGGCGTCGTCTGCCTGAAACATGGCCGCAACCTGATTGTCGCTCATGGCGTTTGTGCCGCTGTCGGTAAGCATGTCTAAGAAAACGTCGGTTGTTTGCAGTTTAAACGTGTTGAAGCCTGCCTCTTTCAAAGCATCAAGCCGCCGCTCTATCGGCACGAGATGAAGTTTTTGCACTACGCGAACTTTATGTAACTCTAATGGATACTCCTCGCCGAGATGAAATTTAATGTTTGCCATACTACATGTTTTATCTAATGGAATTATGATTTCCGGCAAAAATAACGAAATCATCCGGTTTTCTTGTACATCCGGCTATTTTTTCCGACATTGCAGCGTGTTCGCAATATTATATTCCAATTAAATCTACTGTAACACTATGGCACGAAGAAAAATGATCTTATTCCTCATTTCCGGACTTCTTTTTTCAACTTTCCTGTTGGGCGCCGGCTTGGCGGAAGGCAAAAAGAATGTATATATCATCGACATTAAAAAAGAGATCGACAACACCACCGGGCTTTATCTGGAAAACGGCTTGAAGGAAGCCGGAGAACTCAACGCCGATGCGGTTTTGATCCACATGAACACCTACGGAGGCCTGCTGGAAGTGGCCGATACCATGCGAACGGCCATACTGTACAGCCCGATACCGGTTTATGTGTTTATCGACAACAATGCGGCTTCGGCCGGTGCGCTTATCTCCATCGCCTGCAAAAAGATATACATGCGCAAGGGGGCGAATATAGGCGCCGCTTCGGTGGTGAACCAAACCGGAGAGCTTTTGCCCGACAAATACCAGTCGTACATGCGCTCCATGATCCGCTCCACCGCCGAAGCCCACGGCAAGGATACTATAATACAGAACGGCGATACAATATATAAATGGAAACGCGACCCATTGATTGCGGAAGCGATGGTAGACGAACGGACGGTCGTACCACATGTGAGCGACAGCGGCAGGGTATTGACATTCACGGCCGACGAAGCTCTGGAATGGGGATATTGCGACGGCATCGCGGAAACGGCGGAAGAAGTGATCAGAAAATATATCGGTTTTGACAACTTTGAAGTAAGGAAATACGTCCCTTCATGGTATGACAACCTGAAAGGCTTTCTGATGAGCCCGGTTTTTCAGTCCTTTTTGATCCTGATCATCATAGGCGGCATCTATTTTGAAATGCAAACGCCCGGATTGGGCTTTCCTTCCGCCGCAGCCCTAATTGCGGCTGTCCTGTATTTCGCGCCGCTGTATATCGACGGGCTTGCGCAAAACTGGGAAGTGTTGCTGTTTGTGGCAGGCATCCTTCTTATACTGCTGGAGATATTCGTCATACCGGGATTCGGAGTGCCCGGTATTGGCGGTATTGTTTTCGTTATCGGCGGACTGACAATGAGTTTGATCAACAATTTTTATTTTGATTTTGAATCCGTCACAAGTGCGGAAACCGGCAAGGCGGCTCTTACGGTGCTGGTAGGAACGGGACTAAGTTTTATCCTTATGTTATGGCTGTCCGACCGGATAGGCAACAAGAACAGTTTTTTCCGCCGTGCGGCCTTGCTCAGCGATCTGGAAGGCGCGGTTTCCGTTACCGTATATAATAATATGGTGGGGAAAGAAGGTGTTGCGGCAACCGTTATGCGTCCGTCGGGCAAAGTTGAAATCGACGGCGAATACTACGACGGTATTTCCGATGCCGGCTTTATCGAAAAGGGAGCACGAGTGAAAGTAATCCGTTTCGAGAATGCACAGGTGTATGTAGTACCGATCCGGTAAGCCTCGCGCGCGTGTATATCTTTAAGTGTAGCCAGAGTAGTCAGAGATATGCCCGTCAAGTAATGGGAAGTCTTATATGTTTTCCCGACGGAATACGTAGTTATTGATCAGTCCGGTGAATCCGTAAACGATCATTGTTGCTCCGAAAACGGTAAATGTAATTGCGGCGGTAGCGAACGGATAGGCCAATATTACTATCCCGACGAGGAGCACGAGGGCAGGCATTACGTAATATCCCCACCGTACATACGTCCATTTGCGGGTGTTAAACAGTGATATGATCCGGAGTAAGCCGCCCAACACCAGCAATGCTCCCAGCACGTACATCGTGATGTTCAGGAAAAAATCCGGCATAATCACCATCCAGGCACCGAATATAATGCTTCCCGCAGCTTCAATCGGAAACCTTGTTCCGGTAGCATCCGCATTTTTTTTTCTGTTGAAATACTCGATAAGGGACAAAAAACCCGGCAGTATAAACAAAACGCCGATGGTAATGACCAGATAATTCACGGCAATTTCCGGCCGGAGAACCATAATAAATCCCAAAACAATTGAGAGGACGTTGCGCAGGACTGCATTGCTTACTTTATTCATTTGGACAGTTTCTTAGTGTTTTACTTGTGACGGTAAAGGTAGATGTTTTTGTTTTGCAAAACTGTAATCCACGACTTTTTCCATTTCATTTATGTTTAACAGCATACTTAACGTCTTTTGGCAATTAATATTCTCTGTTCTTTACCGGACTCCCATATATTTGATTAAAATCTGAAATAATATTTCAAATATGGAAAATACGTTTCCAAATACGGAAAAGTCAGAGGAGAATTATAAGGTTCCCAATCTGGAGAAAGGTATAGCCGTGCTGGAATATTTGTCGCTTCGCCCCAGAGGTGAATCGCTTCAGAGCATAAAATCGGCAATAGATATTTCGCAGACAACGGCTTATCGTATTTTGAACACACTGGTACGCCTAGAATATCTTATATATAATGAAGATACCAAACGGTATCGCTTGTCGATGAAAATATTGAACCTTGGTTTTCGCTCGCTGAACGAACATAATTTGCTGGAAACGGTTATCCCGCGCTTGAGTGCTTTGAGGGACAAGGTAAAGGAAACTGCCTGCTTCGGCGTTTTGGGCGACGAGAAAGGATTGTTTATAGAACAGGCGCAGGGGCATTATGCCTTTCGTTTTATTCTTTCTCCCGGAAAACCTTTTGAATTGCATTGCTCGGCTCCCGGAAAAGCGATAATGGCCTACCTGCCCGATACGGTGAGAGATCGTTATCTATCGTACATGAAGTTTGTTCGTTATAATTCCCGTACCATAACGGAAAGGGAAGAGTATCTCGAAGAACTGGAAAAAGTGAGAAAACTGGGGTATGCTCTGGACAATGAAGAAGAATTGAGTGGCGTGATTTGTATCGGAGCTCCTATATTCAACTATACGGGGTATCCGTGTGGCGCCATCTGGATTTCAGGCCCGAAAGATCGTTTGCCGAAAGAAGTGATGCGATATTCCATAGAAAACGTTAAGGATACGGCGGCGATGATTTCCCTGGATCTCGGATATAGCAAGATAAAGAAATAAAGGATAAGTTATATAAGATGGAAAAGTTGAAAAAGTTGAAATACATATTAAGTCATTTACTGTCGGCAGCTTTGCTTTACTGTTGTTTGGGAATGACAACGGCAGACCGTCACCCTTTTTTCTCCACAGGCATAGCCATCGACGGGGAAAAGAATATTTATCTTTCACAGAAGGGAGTGAGGCGTATAGATGTTTTTGCACCTGACGGGGTGACTTTGCTGAAGTCGTACCCGATGGATGAAGCACCGACGGGAATACTGTTGGGCGATAAGAAAGCTTACGTAACTACTTTCGGAAGTGTCGGCCATTTGCAAATTCTGGATTTGGAATCGGGAAAGGTAGAGGCATCTGTTCCGGCCGGATCGGGAACATGCTATCCGATGTATAGCCCCGACGGGAAATATATTTATGTATGCAACCAGTTCTCAAATACGGTAAGCGAGATCGATCCTGAAACACGGAAAGTGCTGCGTACTGTGAATGTGCTGCGCGAACCCAGATCAGCTGTCTTCAGCAAGGACGGCAAATACCTGTTCGTTACGAACTTTCTTCCGGCGCAACGGGCGGATGTGGACTATGTGGCGAGTTGTGTTTCCGTGATCGACATGGCGACTTTCGGCAAGATGGAGGATATACCGTTGGCCAACGGAAGTAACGCGCTCGGCGGAATATGTATCACTCCGGACGGGAAATACCTGTATGTTTCCCACAACCTGGGACGTTATACGGTGCCTACTTCGCAGTTGCAGCAGGGATGGATGAACACCAGCGGATTTAGTGTGATCGATGTGGCTACGCAAACGTTTATGGGGGTAGTTCTGGTGGACGAACCCGAAAGGGGAGCGGCCGGCGTATGGGATATTACCTGTAATGCGGATTATATATTTGTGTCACATTCGGGAACGCACGAAGTCAGCGTGATCGACCATCCGGCCATGCGTGAGAAATTTGAGAATTATCCGAATAAAAACATGCTCGACTATGACCTGAATTTCCTTTATGGCCTCCGGGAACGTATCCGATTGAAAGGTAATGGGCCGAGGAATATGTTGCTGCACGGCATGCAATTGTTTATTCCGACTTACTTTGCCGACGTCCTGAATATAATAGATATCGAAAGCCGGGAATTGCAATCCGTCGAGATGAATCCCGGAAGGAAGGAAAGTATCATTCATAAAGGAGAGCGGATATTTAATGATGCGGACAAATGCTTTCAGAACTGGCAAAGTTGCAACGGATGCCATCCGGGCGACGCGCGTATGGACGCGATGAATTGGGATTTGATGAACGACGGGGTAGGCAACTCCAAGAATTGCAAAAGTATGCTCTTCAGCCACGTAACTCCCCCCAATATGATTTCCGGTATTCGCGCCAAGGCGGAGATCGCGGTGGATGCCGGATTCAAATTTATTCAGTTCTTTAACCTCGACGATGAGTCGCTGAGTTGGGTCGATGAGTATTTAAAATCGCTCGAACCCGTGTCCAGCCCTTTCCTTGTGAACGGAGAACTGTCGGAGAAAGCGAAAGAAGGACGCAAGGTGTTCGATAAACTGAAATGCGGCGACTGCCATAGCGGCCCTTATTTTACGAATATGAATATCTATCGTATCGGCGAGGATATAGAGTTTGAAAAAGGATGGGATACTCCGACGCTTCGCGAAGTGTGGCGCACCTCGCCTTACCTGTTCGACGGCCGCGCTGCAACGATGATGGATGTTTTTGAAGAACACAAACATGGTATAGAAAAGAAAGTTTCCAAAAAAGACCTTGAGGCTTTAGCTGAATACGTAAATTCACTATAATAAAATGAGGACAGTCTTACGGGGAAACACTAAAAACAGATAAAAATGAATTATTGCAATAAGATAAGATACCATATTTTTGCGGCAGAGAAAGCTTCTTTCCCGGAAATGATCGATCGGTTATTAGGCTGGTTGCCGAAAAAGGAAACCATACTGCGGCTGGCTTTTTTCGGGACACCCAACACGAGTGAAGAGTATCTCCGGAGAAGGGAAATACTTGCTGAGAAGATCAAACAAAAGTTCGGCGCTTCCCGGCCGGCGGTCAGTTATGTTTCGCAACCTCCGCTGGATGCTCCTCTGATCGTTGAAGTGCATAGTTTCGTGCCGGATCCGGACGACCGGATTTCTTATCATTCGCATAAAGACTTCCCTTATGTCGTTTTGGAGAATGCAGCCGGACGTTTTCTGTTTGCCGGAGGTTTTCAGGGAAATGTGGGAATGGACTCTATCAGGGAACAGTCCGATACGGTTTTTGAAGAAATAGGGGAGGTGCTGGCAAAAGAAAACATGCCGGTTAATCAAATCATTCGCCAGTGGAATTATGTCGAACAGATCACCGCTCTTGAAGGGAATGATCAGCATTATCAATCGTTTAACAATTCACGCAGCCGTTTTTACGCAAAGGAAAAATGGCCGCATGGCTATCCGGCTGCTACGGGTATAGGCGCTAATCTCGGTGGGGTTTTGGTTGATTTCGATGCCGTGAAATTTAAAGCGACGGATGCTTTTGCCACGCCTATTGATAATAAGTTGCAAGTTGCGGCGCATGCTTACTCCGATCAGGTGCTCGAATCGGCCGATTGCCTGAAAACCACACCCAAGTTTGAGCGGGCTAAAAGCATGACTTTCGGCGAACGCCGGTTGGTTTATATATCAGGAACGGCGGCTATTCGCGGAGAAAACAGCTTGAAAGGCGTCGGCCTGGAAAAGCAATTGCAAATAACGATGGAAAATATAGCCGAATTGACCGGAGAAGCTAAGCCGGTGCTGCTAAGGGTCTACCTGAAATACCCGGAAGACTACGAAGATGCTGCCCGGTTGATGGATTCATACCGCCTTCAAATCCCGATCTCTTATATGTGGGCGGATGTATGCCGGGAAGAACTCTTGATTGAGATCGAAGGAATAGCGATAGAATAACAATTATAAATTATAAATAATAAATTAACGATTATGAAAAGGATTGCTTGTGTAAAATGGTTTGCCGTAAGTGTATTCGCTTTGGCAATGGTTGGTTGCTCCGGGAAAAAAGAGACGGCGCAAAATGCGGAATGCTGTGCATCTGAATGTTGTGAATCTAAAAATAAAACGGAAATGAAGTATTCTAAAAAGTACACGAACGCCGACTTTTATACAGACGGCAAGTTTAATGAAGAAGTGGCTGTTGCAGCCTTTAAGGACATGTTGAAATTCTATGACGTTCCCTGGACTACCTTTATGGATGCAGAGTTCTGGGCGGTGGATTTCGGCCTTGGAGATTTCGAGAATGTAGGTATGGGAGGTATTTTCTGGGTAAACGACTCGGAACATGGTTATTTCGCTCATGCGATCTATCTGTTGCCGGGACAAATGATACCGGAGCACGCACATGTGAAAACAGAATACCCGGCCAAGTTTGAATCGTGGATGGTAACTAAAGGGTGGGCGTACAACTTCTCTGAAATAGGAGACGAAACGCCGAATGCACCGGCTATCCCCGCTACCCACGGAGCAATCAAGAGTAAAAACTTCGTCATCCAGAATGTAGGCGACATCATTCATTTGAAGAAGATAGAATCATTCCATTTCTTGAAGGCAGGGCCGGAAGGCGCTATCGTAGACGAATGGGCATCTTATCACGACGGGGCAGGCTTGCGCTTTACCAATCAGAAGGCAGCTTTGTAATAAGTACTGTAAGGACTTTACCTGTTTATATTATGTATAGTACATGAAAAATTTACTAATTATATCCATCCTGATATCCGTTTCTTTGCCGGCTTTGGGACAATCCGGGAAAGCAAAACCGGAAACGTGGATCGATGCTGTGATTAAACAGAAATCGGAAATGAAGGCTTCCCTTTCCAATGCAAAAATGCCGGGAGATTCGGCTCGGTAT
>JAITVG010000264.1 GCA_031285925.1 Tannerellaceae bacterium | reverse complement strand
TTACCGGGTGCAAGCGGAGTGTCCGTATGTCTTCCGTAAAGTGCAGAGCAAGCGGGTGATTTGCCTTATGGCTTGCAATAGCGTTTTTATCGTGATTGACACAGGCTATTACACGGGCTACTTTCTGCCCGTTGATTTGTGCCAGCTCCACGCCGGTAGAAGTACCGCCTGCACCGCAGAACAGGTCGATGTAGTAGATGTTTACATTCTTCTCGCTTTTCAGGTGATCAATCAGGTTGATCATAGAGTGAAGCGTGGGTAATGAATTAAATAAGGTTGTATGTATTTTCATACTTTGAATTTTCTGTTAAAATCATACTTCCTAAACTGGTGATGCGCTTCGCTCAAAGTTTCCGATGTACGCCGATATGGATCATTTTTGAACTTTTCAGATTCCTGAATACTTGATTCTTCGGCGATATTACAGCGTTCTGTCCTGTAAACTCTTAACCACTCCATAATGACCTGACCGTCAATTCTATCATACACTTTCCCGTATTTTCCTGCCTTCGCGTTATTGAAGCATAGTTTTAAATCATCCGGCTTTAAAAGTGAATACTCGTCAATAATCAGGTCGGCAGTTTGAGCAACTTGATAAGCACCCATCGTTTTGCCGACATTGAAAAAATCAATCAGATCGTTCAATACCTTCACTATAAAGGCTCTCAGGTGCGCCTCCCCGAATGTTTCACCGACTCCACCAATACAGCATGATGGTGAATTGAAAACATCAATCACCGTTTTTGGGCGAAGAGCATTGTAGTATGGCATCGGCCAGTTGCCCAAGACGGTCACGCTCTGCTCTCTTGTTTTCGGCATCAGACCGGCCGGGAGCACGCCGGTCGTTTGATCCAGATCGGATGATACCTGCATTGTTTTTTCTTTCTCCATTGTAATCGTTTTTAGCCCAGGTAGCAAGTCTTTTGCCCAGTTCCCAGGTCTTGTTTAACTCATACTTCATCTTAGTTTCCGACTTGTTAAGTTCAGACCAGTAGTCGTAAAACGCACGGATCATTTCTGCGCCATACCGCTCTACGTAAGGAATTAAAGATTTATAGAATTCATCTCTGCGTTTTATTGTAGCAGCTTTAGCTGCGGCAAGTTTTTTCCGCTCTTCCGCTTTCTTTTGCTCTACGTTAGTAGAGCTTTCTTTCTCTTCTTCTTCTTCTTCTTCTTTACTCTTATTCTCTTTACTCTTATTATTAAGGCTTACCTCTTTACTTACCTCTTTACTTACCTCAAGTAAGTAATAAACGGGAGATTTTGCGTTTCTCTTTCCTGACTCAAACTCTATTAAACCTTTCTGCTGTAATCTACACCTACAAGCAATCACGGTCTTTTCTGCCATACCGGTTGCGAGGACGATTCGACGGTTGGGATACTCAAACTTATTCGGCCACCCCCGAAGGTTGCATTCATTCAATAAGAAAAAATACAAAAGCACATCGTTCGGGCTGAAATCCTCAGTTCGCTGTATCTTCCAAAATTGGTTTATATAGTCTATGTAGGTCATACGAGTAAGTCTCTTTTATCTGCTGATTTTAATCCCGCTAAACGTCTTTGTTCTCCGGTGTTGTCTAAAGGCCTCATGCGACGATTGAAGCTTTCCGAGTAAAAGGATTTACCGTCTTCGGTAAAGTCAAATAATCCAAAATCTTCAATAATTTCTTTCACTATGGAGTTGCTAACACGCAGGTCAAAGGCAATGACATTATAATCTTTGACGTGAATGTAGTCCGAACTCTCCATTAGCCGCTCAAGTATCATGAAATAGACAGCATATCCTTCTGCTCCGTGTTTCATCCGGAGCGCGAGAATCTTCTCGTTGTTGCGAGCATTTCCATCGTGCGAAAAGTAAAAAGTTTCCTTTGCCATATCACACAGTCTTTCCTGTCGCCAATTTTTGTATTTGGTAGATATTCCTGTTCAACAATGATAAAATTTTGTCGTGATATTCGGAATTTTGATTGCATATACCTCGACATTGCAGCACTTCAAAAGTATCCAATGACACTTCAATAGTTTCAACAGGTTTATTGTCAATGCGTGCTGACAATACAAGGGATTTCGGATTCAGATAATAACTTCGCGAACCCACGCAATGCTTGAGTACAATACCTTCTTCTACGTATTCATTCGGATCTTTTAGTGGGATGATAGTTATAATATCATCTGCAATGCAAGTATCAAAGAAGCGCTCTTTTAATTTAAAAAATTCTTTTCGGTATTTGACTGCCTCCAGTATCTTTTTCTCTTTCTTTTGTCTGGCCACCATCTCATTCCGTTTTTTTACCAGTCGATCATGTTCGGCTTTCAAATCCACCGGACAGACATACTTGGCGTTGTGGGTATCCTTTGCAAATTCTTTAAGCAAATCAATATAATCAGTCCACATGGAAGCTTCTTTTATCATATATCCATTGCGCAAACATATTTTTATTGAATCCCAGTACTCTGACAATGTTCCCTCGTGCTTGCGAAAAGCGAGTTTGAGCATATCTATTTGTCTTGCCTTCAGCAGAGTTTCCGCTTTGGAATTTGATAATATTATTTTGAAAAGATAAAATGGATTGATGTCATGGAATTTACCCCTGAATCCATTCCGGCGTATTTCCGGCAATACACTCATTTTGGGATAAATACGAAATGGATTGATGTTATAAGTCGATGGTTCATTTTTTCTTATCACCATATTACCCGTCCATCCGTCTCTGTACCAATTCACTGTATGCAACATAGCAAACGTCACGTATTTACCATTGGGTAGCATCCATAACTGAACAATCTCGGTGCAGTTTAATAATGCCGGATCATCAACACGGTAATAACCTGCCAGCTCAAAATACCGCATTACCTGAAATCCCTGAAAAGTGGTTATTATTCCATAATACGCAGCCTGGTTATCCTTTTGTTTTTTGGTATGCGTAACTTTTAACCTGGTGCCGCATTTCGGGCATACACTTCCATCGATAGCAGTCAATAGCTCGTGGCTGCCATCTTTATAGCGATGACCGCACATCAGGCAGGATATGCCGTGCTTTTTCGTCTTATATCCTTTGGCTTCAAAGCAGTTCTTGAATCCCCATTCTGTTTGAATGTCGGTAATTGGAGCCAACTTACCGATCAGCTCCGATACCTGTTTTTGCAGTTTTGTTCGCGCTTTCATAGCTCATCAAAAAGACTTGCTGCAACAACTGATTCTCTCCTCCTGGGCTTGGATTGCTTATCTTTCAGCTTAGCCAACTGCTCTTCCTGATACTTCCGCATCGCATCTTTCCTGGCCGAATCTTTTTCCTCTTCGGTCAATTCAACGGGTGTATTCACCACAATCCTGCAATTGATTTCATCACCAACTTTAATATCATCTTCATCGTAATAATGCACAGCCATTCCGAATATTTCGTCACTCGAAAATCCGGAACATCCTGATTCTTTCACCTGGTTGATAATATAGGTACAACAATCGTTTATATTCTTGCCGGTTTTATTGTAAGAGGTGGCAAATAATGTATCACTCTTTGCTCGACCATCCAGATACTCCCGGATAGTTTTTTTGAATGTGTCTGTTGATTTCATATTAGTTAATCGTTAAGGGCATCTGCAAATACATCACGTTATCGCCTTTACCGGAAGGCTCAATAAGAATGGCTCGCTGCGGTTCGGAAAACAACAGTACTACCTGATCACTCTCAATATGTGAAAGTATTTCCTGCATGAAAGAGCTTTTAAGCCCAATCTCAAACTTTTCATCTTCATACTCACAGGCAATTGTTTCCTGAGCATGACTTGAATAGTCAATATCCTGTGCCTTGACAAGAATATTATTTTTAGTCAATGAGAGTACGACCAAAAGGGTGGCCTGGTTTGCAAAAAGGCTCACACGGGAAATGGCATCCTTTAAAGATGATGTATCAATGGTCAGTCTTTTTTCATTTTTGGGAATTACAGACCTGTAATTCGGGAACCTCCCTTCCTGCAGGATGGATGTAATTCGATAACCGCCAATATTGAATTTGACGTTGCTCGTTCCCGCATGGATGGATACCGTTTCGTCTGTTTTCTTGTAAAATCCTTTCAGTATGCCTGCTACTTTTACGGGCAATACAAATGACTGTCTTGGGAGTGCGCTTGCATCACAGTGAATAAGTGCCATTCGATGACTGTCGGTAGCTACGAAGTTGATGCCGGTATCATCAGTCTCTATAAATACTCCATTCATTGCCGGACGAAGTTCATCATCCGCGGCACAGAAAAGTGCTCCATTTATCCCCTTTATGAATAATTCGGATTCCACATCGAAGGACACAGTGTCACTTATTTTTTTCGCTTCCGGGAAAAGCAAAGGATTACTACCGACCATTTCAAACCTTCCGCCCGAATACACTATTCGGATTTCATAGTTTTCTTCGTTAATTTCCAAACGGATCGGCTGTTCGGGAAGTTCTTTAAGCGCTTCGATAATCTTTCTGGATTCGATGCAAATTTTCCCTTCCGCATCAGATACACATTCCATGAACGTGTCTATACGTCCAATAGAATCGGCGGCAGAGATATTTAACCTGCCTTCTCTCACTTCGCAAAGGAAGTATGCCATAATTGGCAATACCGGCTTTGCGGAAATAATCTTCCCTGCGGTTTGTAACCGGGAAAGAAATTCACTTCTTGGTACTGTAATTGTCATAGTGCCTGATTGTTTTTTAAGGCACCCGGCAAATTGTTGATTTAAAGGGAGTTTACACGAAAAATACAGGTAAGTATATAAACACAAAAAGTTGAATCACCGGCTTTCGCCAATAATCCAACTCACTTTCA
>JAITVG010000159.1 GCA_031285925.1 Tannerellaceae bacterium | reverse complement strand
TTGGCCATATCCCTGAGCGACTACGGTATAACGGTAAACTGCATCAGTCCCGGCTGGATAGAAACCGGGGATTACTCCAAACTGAAACGCGACGACCATCTTCAGCACCCTTCCGGCAGGGTAGGCCGCCCCGATGATATTGCCCGTACCTGCCTTTTCCTTTGTCGGGAAGAAAACGACTTTATCAACGGACAAAACATTACCGTAGACGGAGGCATGACGAAGAAGATGATTTATACAGAGTAAGGCGAAAGCAGGATAATTCCGGAATAATCCGTAGTTTTGCAGGTAATTTGAGTAATTATGGATATAATATTTTCTAAACATGCCCTGGAACAAATGAACAGGCGCGGTATCAGTTACGAAACGGCAATGTCGGTTGCATCTCAACCCGATCAAATGATAACAGACGATGACGATGCAACAATCGTCATCTGTCAGTCAATCGTAACGGAAGCAGGCGTGCCGTTTCTGTTGCGCGTTTTTGTAAACAGGGATAAAAAACCTAATGTAATAGTAACTCTCTATAAAACAACGAAAATATCAAAATATTATGAAAGTAAAGTATGACAGGGAACAGGATATTCTGTACATTGCATTCAGCAACGAGCCTGTATTTGAAAGTGACGAAGAAAAGAAAGGAATTATATTAGACTATGCTGCCGACGGGAGCATTACAGGTATTGAAGTGTTGAATGCATCGCAACATGCAGGTAATCCGATGAAGGTGGAATACGAATTTGCCTGAAAGTATCTTCACAGCCATGAAACGAGATAACGACTGGAAAGACAGGTTGGGTGTGATGTATTCCACCAATCCCGATTTTCAATATAATACGGAAAGCGAAGATGAGGAGGAAACTCTCCCGAAGGAAAAGCAGCAACTCCGCATCTCTCTCGACAAACGCAACAGGGGAGGTAAAGCGGTTACGCTGATTACCGGCTTCCGCGGAACAGCCGCCGATCTGGAAATTTTAGGGAAATACCTTAAAACCCGGTGCGGAGTTGGAGGTTCGGCCAAAGACGGCGAAATCATCGTCCAGGGTGACCATCGTCCGAAAGTGCTTGAGCTGCTACAAAAGGAAGGATATGTCAAGGCGAAACAAATTTAGCCTTAATCTCCAACGCTTGTGCTAACAATTTATCGCGCCTCCGCCGGAGCAGGAAAAACTCATCGTCTGACGGGCGATTACCTGAAACTCCTCTTTGCCCACCCGTACGCCTATCGCCATATTCTGGCCGTTACCTTTACCAACAAAGCTACGGATGAGATGAAAAGCAGGATCATCGAAGAACTTCATGCGATCGCTTCGGGGAATTTCTCTCCTCATGTGAACGATCTTTGTCGCCATTGGGATTTGCCGGAAGCTGAACTGCGAGAGAAAGCGAACGGGGCGCTTCGTGCGATACTGCATGATTATTCTTCGTTTAACATCAGTACGATCGACCGTTTCTTTCAGCAAACTATGCGGGCTTTTACTCGTGAAATCGGTATACAGGGCGGTTACGGAATTGAAATGGACAGGGATTTGGTGCTTACCGAAGCCGTAGACAATCTGCTGGCCGGCTTAGACAAGAAGGAAAACAAAACATTGCTTGGCTGGCTGCTTCGCTTTGCGGAAGAAAAGGTGGAAGACGGCGGTAGCTGGAATCTGCGGAAAGATATTATGACGCTTGGGCAGGAAATCTTTAAGGAAAGCTTCAAGCTAAACAGCGATAAGGTGGGTGAAGATATTTCCGATAAGGAAGCCCTCGAAACGTACCGCAAGGAACTGCTTCTGATGATCCGTTCCGTAGAAAATGAAGCTCGGCAACTGGGAGTAGCGGGACTTTCTTTATTGCAGCGCTACGGATTGCTTCCCACCGACTTTGCCGGCAAAGGCCGTTCTCCTTTTTTAACGCTGGAAAAACTGGCCGGCGGAGAAATGAAAGCGCCAACGGCCACTTTCATGAATCTTCCCGACAACCTCGAAAAGTGGTATGCCCGTTCGGATTCGCCGGACGTTATACAGCGGATTACGGTAGTTTATAATGAGGGTCTGAACGACTGCATCCGCGCCATAACCCTGCTGTTTTCCGACTTGACCGACTACAATACAGCCAAAGAAATCAACCGTTATTATTATACGCTGGGTATACTCAACGATATATCCGCGCAGATCGCGGCCTACCGCGAGGAAAAGAATATTCTTCTTATAGCCGACACGGCCGAGCTTTTGAGTAAGGTGATCGACGGAAGCGACGCTCCCTTTATTTACGAGAAGACGGGTACCCGCATCGACCATTACATGATTGACGAATTTCAGGACACGAGCAGTATGCAATGGCATAATTTCCGGCCGCTGATCAGGGAAAGCCTCGCTTACCGGCAATCGAACCTTATCGTGGGCGACGTAAAGCAGAGTATCTACCGTTTCCGCAATTCCGACTGGAAGTTGCTCGATGAACAGGTCGGGGCGGACTTCTTTCCCGAACAACTTGCCGAGAAAAACCTAAAAGAAAACTGGCGCAGTTGCCGGTTGATCACATCCTTCAACAACAGTTTTTTCACCGCGGCTCCGGAGCTGTTGCAGAGCGTGTACAACGAAACCCTGTCCGCTTCTTCCCTGAAAGAAGAAGAAAAAGCGGCTTTTTTTTCACGGATCGTTTCGGCCTACAAGATGAATTGCCAGAATACTCCGCCGCATCTTCAAAAGAAAGACGGGCATGTGCGGATCGAATTTATATCGCAAGAAGACGAGGACAAATCGTGGAAAGAAGAAGCACTCGACCGTTTGCCGGGAATTGTGGAACAGCTTCAAGACAACGGCTATTCCCTTCGCGACATCGGCCTACTTGTCCGTACCAATCAGGAGGGCGCTGCCGTGGCCGACAAACTGCTGGCCTATAAGGAGGAGCACCCTTCGGGCAAATACCGCTACGATATTATTTCCGACGATGCGCTCTTTGTCGGCAGCTCGCCGTCTGTCCGTTTCATTATCGCACTGTTGCGCCACCTTAAGAATCCGGAAGATACCACTGCCCGACAGATGGCGCGATTCTCTTTCTATACACTCTCCGGCAAGTTCGATCCGGATCGTGCGGATTTCCTTTCGACATGGAAGGAACAACTGGATATGCTCTCCACCCTGTCGCTTTATGAAATGACGGAAGGGCTTTGCCGACTTTTCAGTAACTGTTTTCCGGCCAACGAACAGGCATTTATTCAGGCGTTGCTGGATATGGTGATCGAGTTTGCCGGGAAAGAAGGCTCCGATCTCGGAAAGTTCCTTAAATGGTGGGACGACTCTGGCGTGCGCAAAACGATTGCTACGCCCGACGGACAGGATGCTATCCGTATCCTGACCATCCACAAGGCAAAGGGATTGGGCATGAAAGTGATCATCCTCCCGTTTGCCGACTGGGAGATCGACCACCGGCCTGCGCAACCGGTTATACTTTGGTGCAAACCCGCATCGGCTCCGTTCAATAAGCTCCGCCTCGTTCCCGTGCGCTACGGAAAAACTCTTGCGAACACGCATTTCGCGGCAGATTATTTCAATGAGCGTTTATATACCTGCATCGACAATCTGAATACGCTTTACGTGGCGCTCACCCGCGCCAAAGAGGAATTGATCCTGTTTGCTCCCCGCCCGAAGAAGCTGACCAAATCCGGCGAAACGGAAAAGATTGATTCCATATCCACACTCCTGTGGGCAGGGCTTTCTATTCCGGTACGGGAAACCTGCGACGGGGAACCTTTAGAGGAATTACCTCCCGCGTTCGACACGGCTTCGGGGGTTTTTGAATGGGGTAGCCGGTGGAAGCCCGAAGACAGGAAAGAAGGGAATCGAACGGAAGAGATTCTGTTTGAAAAACTTGTATCCGTTTCTCCCGAAGACCGCCTCCGGTTGCGCCTGTACGGAAAGGGATTCTTTTTTGATGACCCGCGAAGGAAACGGGGCGCTTTGATGCACGAGCTGTTGAGCCGTATACGTACTGCCGACGATATTGCGGAATCGGTGGAAAGTTACCGCCGAGAAGGTGTGATCAATCGCCGGGAAGCCTGCGATCTGGAGGCAGAACTGCAACAATTACTCAATAAACCCGAAGTGTACGATTGGTATCACGCCCCGACAAGAGTACTGAACGAAGTCGAGATCCTTACGGAAAACGCCAAAACTCGCCGTCCCGACCGCGTAATGATCTCCGAAGGAAAAGCAATCGTGGTAGATTACAAATTCGGCGAAGCGGAAGACCCCGGACATCTTGCCCAGATCAAGAACTATCTCCGCCTGATCCGTGAAATGGGTTACGAGGAAGTGAAAGGGTTTCTCTGGTATGTTTCGTTAGACAAAATAAAGGAGGCCTATGCAGAGTAGTCAGAGTAGTCAGAGTAGAAATACCAACTTGACTACTAATGAGCGAAGCGAATGATAACTACTTTGACTACTGAGCGAAGCGATAAGTACTTAATGAGCAAAGCGAATGAACACCGAAAGAATCATACAACTCACCGAAGACGGCAGTCACACTCTCTTTGTACCGGCGCTGAATGAGCACTATCATTCCGTGAACGGAGCCATACGGGAATCCATCCATGTCTTTATCAATGCCGGTTTGAGGGAGGTACGGAAAGATGAAATACGTATTCTCGAAATAGGCTTCGGCACCGGGCTGAATGCCTTGCTCTCGCTGCAATACGCGCATGATTTCCCGCAAAAAAGTATCACTTATCACACCATCGAGCGCTTCCCGCTGGGCAGGGAAATTACGGACTGCCTCAACTACGGCCAGGCGATCGCCCCGGAAGGGGAAGAGTGGTTTCGCGAAATTCATGCGGCCGAATGGGAACGTCCGGTGGAGATTATCGCTAATTTCACCCTTGTGAAGATACAGGGTGACAGCAACCGGTGCCCTTTTCCCCCGGATATCGACCTGATTTACTTCGATGCCTTTGCGCCCGACAAGCAGCCGGAAATGTGGCAACCCGCCATCTTCGGAAAGCTCTTCGGTATCGCTGCTCCCGAAGCGCTGATCGTTACTTACTGCGCCAAAGGAGAAGTGCGCCGCAGGATGCAAAACGCCGGATTCCTGCCCGAACGTCTGCCCGGCCCTCCGGGGAAAAGGCATATGCTGAGAGGGAAAAAAATACCTCTTTTCAAAAAGGCCGCCGCCTTTTACTAAAAAGATCGCCGCCTTTTTAGCCTGCATTATTCATACTGATTACCAGCCCTTCTTATGAACTATACGCGCGAGATGAATAATACAGGTTCATAGCGGGCTATGTGACGAATGAAAACAGGAAAAGAGACCGAAAAGAAACTCAAAAGAAACTGATATAAATTTAAAACAGCTTCTTATCTTTGTCGTCGGAGAAAAAAACAAGTATCACTCAATGCCTATGGAACCTTTTATTCATTTACACGTTCATACCCAGTATTCTTTATTAGACGGCCAGGCTTCTATCGATGACCTGATAGAAAAGGCACAGAAAGACGGCATGACTGCACTTGCCATTACCGATCACGGCAATATGTTCGCCATCAAGGAATTTTACAATAAAGTTTCGAAGAAGAACAGCAAATACATGGGCGTCATCAAGGATTGCCGCAAAGAGCTTGACAGCCTCAACGACAAGTCGAACCCTACGGAAGAAGACCTGGCACGTATACAAAAGCTTTCCGAAAAAATATCGGAGGAGAAGAAACATCTTTTTAAACCCATCATCGGATGCGAATGTTACTGCGCCCGCAACGGACGCGAAAAAAGGGACGGGAAGGAAGACCTCGGCGGATGGCACTTGCTGATCCTCGCCAAAAACCTCAACGGATACAAAAACCTGATCAAAATGGTATCCATCGGTTGGACGGATGGCTTCTACGGGCGTCCGCGTATCGACAAGGAATTGCTGGAGAAATACCATGAGGATTTGATTGTAACCTCCGCTTGCCTAGGCGGGGAATTGCCGCAGTATATTCTTAAAGGAAGGATCGACAAGGCGGAAGAATCCCTGTTGTGGTTTAAGAACCTTTTCGGAGATGATTTCTACTTGGAGCTGCAACGCCATAAAACAACCGACCCGAAAGCCGATCCCGACATATATCCCCGTCAGCAGGAAGTAAACAGAGTGCTGATGGAACTGGCCGACAAGCACCACGTGAAACCGGTCGCCACCAACGACGTCCATTTTGTAAACGAAGAAGATGGCGAAGCCCACGATCGCCTGATCTGCCTGAGCACGGGAAAGGATTTCGACGATCCCGCCCGTATGCGCTACTCCAAGCAGGAATGGATGAAGTCTACGGCGGAAATGAACCG
>JAITVG010000161.1 GCA_031285925.1 Tannerellaceae bacterium | reverse complement strand
GATTATTTGTATTTACTTTTATCAGTTTCCGGATAACCGCATCGTTCTCTCTATGGCATCATCCATTTGCGAAATGGATTCGAGGCCGAGGGTCATGCAATGAATGTTGGCTTCCGTCAGGGCAAAGCGGATGGATTGTTCGCGTTCTTCTTCCTTTACTTTTCTCCCTTCGCCGAAGATTTTCATTCCTATAATACCTTTCCCGTTGGCTTTTGCGGTGGCAAGCACTTCCTTTACAATGTCCGGCTCTGCGTCCATGAGAACGCCGAAAGGATTAATACGCGCCATGATTACATCTACCCAGGGAGATTCGGCCGCCTTTTTCAACGCATCCAAATTATGGCATGAAATGCCGACCTTCTTTACGATCCCATCCTGTTTGGCTTTGGACAATCCGTCCATATAATGTGTTCGGGTTTCCGTCCAGTCGCCCTTAGTCATGCAATGCATCAGAAGGATGTCGATATAATCCGTATTCATTTCCCGGCGCATCCGGTCAATATTTTCTCTTACGGGCTGTACCCGTTCCGTCCCATCGTCGTATGTCCACAGTTTGGTAAGCAGGGTGAGATCCTCCCGGGGCAGACCTTTGATCGCGTTTCCGAAGAAAGGTTGCGAACCATACGAATCGGCCATGTCGTAGAAACGGATACCTCTTTCGTAAGCATGTCGGGCAAGTTCCACAAACTTGTCCATCCCCAGCCGGGTTTGATTGGAGGCTTTGTTTCCTCCCACACTGCCGCTTCCCATGGCGATCCGGGAAACGGTCAGGCCGCTATTACCCAGTTTTATTTTATCAACTGTGGTTTCAGTCGTGAGAGCGCTGTTTGCATTGACAAACCCCGTCCCTGTCAGCGACAAGCCGGCTATACCGGCTATACCGGTTTTAATAAATCTGCGTCGGTTTATTCTATTCATGATGTTTTTTTTTGAAGATCGTGCAATATATGTATTTTTATTTATCTTTGCGTGAATGAGGATATTAAAATATATTACACCGCTTGTTTTCATTCTGATATTGATCGTTTGCATCGGAATAAAAGCCCCTAAACGTCCGCAAACCGTTGCGCCTGAAAAGGTTGCCGAAGCGGTTGCCGTTCCCGACACATTGCGCCTCCTGTTTGCCGGAGATGTTATGGTGCATTCCACACAGTATCACGCCGCCCGACGCGAAGGCGGCGACAGCACCTATAATTTCAATCCCCCGTTTACCTTTATAAAAGATTTTATTTCCTCCGCCGACCTGAGCCTGGCCAATCTGGAAGTTACGCTGGGCGGAGAGCCTTATTCGGGATATCCCCTGTTTTCTTCTCCTCCGGAAATAATAGACGCTCTGAAAGAAACGGGCTTCGATGTGCTGTTTATGGCAAACAATCACACGGCGGACAAGGGAAGAAAAGGAATAGAAACCACGATCGGCCGCATAAGGGAAGCAGGCCTTTTACATACCGGAACATTCAGGGATTCGGCGGACAGGGCGGAGCATCATCCCCTGATCGTGGAGAAAAAAAATATCAAGCTGGCTTTTTTGAATTATACATACGGCACGAACGGTATGCCTGTTCGCAAACCCAATTCGGTCAATACCACAGATACGGCGCAGATCAGGGAAGATCTGGAGAAAACTCGCCGCCTGCACCCGGACTACATCATTGCCTGTATGCACTGGGGGTATGAATATCAGGAAAAGGAACACGCCGAGCAACGGGAATTTGCACGTTTCCTGGCCGAAAACGGCACGGATATGATCATCGGATCCCATCCTCACGTGGTTCAGCCCTACGAAGAAATCATCAATCACGCCGGCGACACGATACCGGTTATTTATTCCTTGGGTAATTTCATTTCCAACCAGCAATGGAGGCGGTCGGACGGAGGGATACTTTTTGAAGCAGTTCTGGTGAAAGACAGGGAACACACCTACCGCATTTCTTCCGCATACGAACCCTTTTGGGTAAACCGCTTCCATGACTCCGCTCATACAAAATACCGCCTTATTCCGATAAACGGCTATCTGAACGACTCGACCGGATATGACCTCAACGAAGAACAGCGCCGGAAAATGTATCTTTTCCACGAAGATACGAAAAAAATCCTCCCCAATCTTGACCTGCCGATTATACATAGGTGGTAGTTAAAGTAGTCAGAGTAGTCAGAGTACTCTGATGAAATTTACTACATTTCCTCTATAAAACTTTTGTCTTCTTATTGGACACGCTTATAAATCGCGATTTTTATGTAAGTTTGCCATTCAATTCAATTAATTAAGTTATCTGATTATGAGTAAATCTAAAGTTTATTTCACTGATTTGCGCACAAGTCCATCCCTAAACCTGCTGAAGAAGATGGAACGCATCGTTACGTTGGCCGGTATGGAAAGTATCGACTTCAAAAAGCAGTTTGTGGCCATCAAGATACATTTTGGAGAACCGGGAAATCTGGCTTTTATCCGCCCTAATTACGCGGCGCGGATGGCTAACATGATTCGTAGCCTGGGCGGAAAGCCTTTCCTGACCGACAGCAATACGCTCTATTCCGGCGGACGTTCGAATGCCGTGGATCATATCCGGAGCGCGATGGAAAACGGTTTTAATCCGATCTCGGCACAGTGCGATATTATTATTGCCGACGGGCTGAAAGGTACCGACTGCCGGGAAATACCCATCAACGGAAAGTATTGCAAGGCTCCCAAAATCGGTGTGGCCGTTGCCGACGCGGATATTATTATTTCCATGAACCATTTTAAGGGACATGAACAGACGGGCTTCGGCGGAGCGCTGAAAAATCTGGGAATGGGATGTGCCAGCGTGGCCGGAAAGCTTGAACTTCATTCGGCTTCCAAGCCTGTGATCGACGAGGAGAACTGCACCGGTTGCAATGTGTGCGTTAAGCATTGCCGTCACGACGCCATCCTGCTGAACGCCAACCGCAAGGCGGAGATCGACTACGATCGCTGTGTCGGCTGCGGACAATGTGTAGCCCTCTGTCAGCACAGTGCGGCGGTGCTCGGCGAAGACGATACGTCGGAAAGGCTGAACTACAAGATTGCAGAGTATACCAAGGCGGTGCTGAAAGACAAGCCCCATTTTCACGTGAGCTTCATCATGAATGTTTCGCCCGAATGTGATTGCTGGAATCACAACGACGCTGCGCTGGTGCCCGATATAGGCATTGCCGCTTCCTTCGATCCGGTGGCGCTCGACAAGGCGTGTGCCGACATGGTGATCTCTGCTCCTGTACTGCCGAATAACCGGATTACGGACACTCATCCCCACGAGCATCTGGAAGGTTGCGACAAATTCCGTCTGATTCATCCCGACACCGAATGGAAGAAAGGGTTGGAATATGCCGAGAAGATCGGATTGGGAATGCAGGAGTATGAACTTGTTCCCCTGCTGGTGCACAACAAGTAAAAGTACCATGCCCGACCAATCCGTAATCTGTGCCATATCCACTCCGTCCGGTTCGGGTGGCATTGCTGTTATCCGCCTGTCGGGTAGGGGGGGATGGGATATTGCCGGGCAGGTATTTTCAAGTCCCTCAAAGAAACTGCTTTCCGAATTTTCGGCAAACACGGTGCACTTCGGGGAAATCACCGACGGGACACAGGTTATAGACGAAGTGCTTGTCGCCCTTTTTCGTGCGCCTCATTCCTACACGGGGGAAGACACGGTAGAAATTACCTGCCACGGTTCCGTCTATATACAACAACGCATCCTGCAACTGCTGATAGAAAAGGGAGCTTGTCTGGCGCAGCCCGGTGAATTTACCCGGCGGGCTTTCCTGAACGGTAAAATGGATCTGATCCGGGCAGAAGCGGTTGCCGACCTGATCGCCTCAACCTCCGCCGGTATGCATCGGCTGGCGCTCAATCAGATGCGGGGAGGATTCAGCAACGAACTGGCCAAACTGCGCAGCCAACTGCTCGACTTCACCTCGTTGATCGAACTGGAACTTGATTTCACGGAAGAGGATGTTGAGTTTGCCGACCGCAACCACTTGAAAACCCTGGCTGCCGATATGGAACAGATCATACAGAAACTGGCAAATTCATTCAGCGCAGGCAACGCAATCAAAAACGGAATCCCCGTTGCCATTATCGGAGAAACAAATGCCGGCAAATCAACCCTCCTTAACCTGCTTGTAGGCGAAGAACGGGCGATTGTTTCCGACATTCACGGAACCACGCGCGACATGATTGAAGATGCAGTCAATATATCGGGCGTCACCTTCCGTTTTATCGACACCGCAGGTATTCGCGAAACGTCTGATGTGATTGAATCCATAGGTATCGAACGGACTTTCCGGAAGCTGGAGCAGGCGTCGATCGTTCTCTGGGTGATCGACCTCGCCTCTCCCGACAATGAGATAAAAGCGTTGGCCGCGCAGATCGTTCCCCGCAGCGAAGGCAAACATTTGATGCTGGTATTCAACAAGTCCGATCTACTCACTCCGGAGGAACTCGACTGCAAGCAGCGTTTATTGGCCGATCTTCCCGCTACGCGCATGTACATCTCGGCCAAACAGCAAGTCAATACGGAAAGTCTTCAGCACGAACTGCTGAAAGCTGCTTCTCTGCACGACATAAGTCAAAACGAGGTGATCGTCACCAACGTCCGCCACTACGAATCCCTGACAAACGCCCTCCACGCAATCCGACGTGTAAAGGAAAACCTCACCGTCGGCATCTCCGGCGACTTCCTCAGCCAAGACATACGGGAATGTACACACTATCTCGGCGAAATAACCGGACAAATCAATAACGACGAAGTACTTGGAAATATATTTGCTAAATTCTGCATAGGCAAGTAACTCTCTTTCTCAATTTCTTCCGTACTTACTTGAAGTAACGCCTACTTTCATTACGTTTTTATCTTTTCGCAACTTCATCCCGGCCGGCGACATGAAATGACTGATCGATGTTGAGTAAACATTGTCGTAATAATCGGTAGCAGTTTCCCGCCTGACGGGAATAACCAGCAACGATAAATCTTCTTCCGGAGAGTTTTCTATATGCTTTTTTAATACATTTGCAATATTCCCGAACGAATAGGACGCAGACGAGGATGAAAAAGAGGCGACAAAAGAAGTGATACCATCATCCACTCTCCTGTCTTCAAAAAAGTTTTTGACCGAATCCTCCGGCATGATCAACAAACTCCCCGGCCTTCCCAGCGCATATTCATATTCCTCCTGCGGCATTGTGTAAAGAGTCAGCGGTATATTATTTAATATACGCCCATCGATAAGCGGAGCTATTTCTTTTGCCGGTATCACCAATTTTGCGGATACTCCCGCCGGAGTTTTTACATAAGTATAATCTTCGCTTGACTCCAGCAAATGGCTCATATCCGTATTCTTAAAACGATTCAACTGAAGTACTTCCCTGGTTACGTTAAAACGCTCAAGTGTGTGTATGATCGTATCCTGACCCTGACTTCCGACACCTGTATACCTGTAATATATATTCAGATGAGAAACGTCTACTTCTATAATGTTGCCGGACCCGAACGTATTGGTAACATAAAGCCCCGGCAAAAATTTATTGAAAGACTCTTGATCATTGAAAGAAGATGGATTGTTTATTGTTTCGTCATAGAAATTCTGTCCGAACTCTTTGGGCATCCTGATCGTAATTACCGGATAGTAACTTGGGTTACCGCTATAATCGGTCGCATTGCGGACGGAGTCCGAAATCGAACGGTCGAATGCCGTATAGGTTTTCATTCCCCAGGAAGTTTGCATATCCGCATAATCGTCCGGATTGATATTCGCATAAAAATTCCTTTCCAGAACTTTCGTTACCGGAAATATCTGCACTCGCATGGGAGCCAGCGAATCGCCAACCCAGGAACTGTAAAATATCTGGAAATTGACAGAGTCTATTTTTCCGTCGATCGGTGTATGCAGAAACTTGAAATTCTCCGGGCAATAAAACTGACAAATATAATCCGCCTTCAATGTTCCGTACTGTGGATCATAAAATTCTCCAAGCAATCCTGTGTCCGAGCGTGCATAGATTTCATCAATCTGAACGGTAGAAGCTTCAATGTAAAAGCTGTCTACCGAAACCGATATTTTATCGCTGTCGGCCTGAATACTCGTTCCAACCTTTGTTAATTCATCATCGCAACTTCCCAGGCAGAAAATAAATGCCGTAAAAAGTCCAAGTATTATGTATTTCATACTCATATAATTGTTACTTCTCAGATTCCAAAACTACATCGTAAAAAGCATTAAAAGCATCAATATAAGTGTCCGGAGATTGATAGGAAAGGAAAGGCACGCCTTTATTCTTCGCATATTCCAGTAATGCCGGATTAACAACCTTACTTCCCTGAATAATACCGTCGGCAAAATCCATTGCAAGTTTGGAAACACCGACAAAACTTGTATCATCCATTAAGTGTTTGACATCATTTTCTTTGGCTCCGTCCATCATCAGTTTTCTATGGAAGTCCCCCCGGAATGGAGTATCAAATTCATCGTCGTAAACCGAATAAACGATCTTTGCATCCTTCAAACAGGGGTCATCCGCATACATTCTTTTAATATAAAGAGCCGTTGGAGCCGCAATCCATCCATGACAATGAATGAGATCCGGTATCCAAAGTAATTTCTTTACCGTTTCCAACACTCCGCGCACATAAAATATCGAACGGTCATCGTTATCTTCATATTCAACGCCGCTATTATCTTTTATTGTGTTCTTGCGCTGAAAAAAATCCTCGTTGTCGATAAAATAGATTTGCATTCGTGCGGATTGAATGGATGCCACCTTTATGATCAGAGGATGATCCGTATCGTCTATAATTAGGTTCATGCCGGACAGACGAATCACTTCGTGTAACTGATTGCGCCGTTCGTTGATGCTTCCGAATTTGGGCATAAATGTTCTGATCTCGCGGCCACGCTCCTGTATTGCCTGGGGGAGTGCCCTGCAGATTGTGGATATCTCGGATTCAGGAAGGTAAGGAGTAATCTCTTGGGTGATAAACAAGATCTTTTTTGCGTCCATTCTATACTTTCATTTGTGAAAACGGTACAAAGATAATATTTTTCTTTCATTTGCCGTATTTATTTACTTGCTTTGCACTTTCATTTAAGCATCTTTCAGATGAAAGTTATATATACGATAGCCGATCTTAAAGATTATTTGCTAAAAGAGAAGCAAAATAACAAATCCATTGGCTTTGTTCCTACCATGGGAGCTTTGCATGCAGGGCATATAAGCCTGGTCGATGCATGTACAAGAGAAAACGATATTTGCGTTGTCAGCATATTTGTAAATCCAACCCAGTTCAATGATCCGAACGACCTGGCCACCTATCCGCGTACATTAGACAAGGATCTGGCTTTGCTGGAACCGGCAGGATGTGATTATGTCTTTGTGCCCGGTGTAGAAGAAATGTATCCGGAACCGGATACGCGCATATTCCGTTTCGGAAATATCGCGGAAGTGATGGAAGGCGCTCATCGTCCCGGTCATTTTAACGGAGTAGCCCAAATAGTGAGCAAGCTTTTCGCTTTTGTGGAACCCGACGACGCTTATTTCGGAGAAAAAGACTTTCAGCAGGTGGCGATCATACGCGAAATGGTAAGACTGTTGGGAATGAAAATAAAAATTCATGCCTGTCCCATATTAAGAGAAGCCGACGGGCTTGCCATGAGTAGCCGGAATTTGCGATTGTCGGCCGAACAGCGCCTGAAAGCTCCCCTGATCGCACGCACGTTGAAGGAAAGCCTTACCTTTGTTTCCTGCAAAAGCGTGCGCGAAATCATAGACTATGTTGTAACTGCAATAAATAATGATCCTGTCATGCGGGTTGAATATTATGAAATTGTAGATGGCAACTCGCTGGAATCAATCGGCAACTGGCGAGAATCGGATTACATCGTCGGATGTATCACAGTTTATTGCGGCGAGGTTCGCTTAATCGACAATATTACATACAAGGGGTAAAAACTCCAAAAACAGAATAAGAATGTTTATAGAAGTAGTTAAATCAAAAATTCACAGGGCTACGGTAACGGAAGCAAATCTGAATTATATCGGCAGTATAACTATTGATGAAGATTTGATGGATGCGGCCAACCTCCTTCCATACGAAAAAGTATCCATTGTCAATAATAATAATGGCGAACGATTCGAAACCTATATCATTAAAGGCGAACGAGGTTCGGGAGTGATTTGCCTGAATGGTGCGGCTGCCCGCAAGGTTCAACCCGGCGACATCGTAATCATTATGTCGTATGCGATGATGGATTTTGAAGAAGCCAAAACATTCAAGCCTTCGGTCGTATTCCCCGATACTGCCACCAACAGACTGGTACGGTAAACTCCCGAAAGGATGCCGGTGGCATGTTATCTTCTATCTATTCAAAATTAAATGTAAGTATGATCATCCGGTTGGTTGCCTTGGAGAGGGCATCCGTGTATACTTTCATGTTTTGATCGGAAAGGTCGGAGCGGTCGGTTTCCAGCAGGTTGGACAGGCCGAAATAGAATTTCAATTCGGGAGAGAGTTTGAAGTAAGGAAGATAAAGATCGCAGCCGATGCCTAAAGTCAGTCCGTAATCCGATCCTTTCAGCAAAACCGGATTCCCTTTCTTGCGCCCCAGATCCAATGCACCGTATACTCCTCCGGTGAGGTAAGGGCGGTAATTATTCAGCCGCAGGGCGCTGTATTTTAATTCCAGCGGAAAAGTCATGTAGTTGGAGCGGACGTTTGTTTTAAACTCCTCGCCGGTTTCTCGGGTACGGAACACAAAACTTTTATCTCCGAAATAGAGCGTCGGCGTAAACCGCAGGTTAAAATACGGATTCAAATACATGTCGCCGATCACTCCCACGCAGAACCCCGGATTGTACGACGGTATTTCGGCAAACAGGGTTTGTCCGTTTGAGGTAATTCCCGTATTTGTCAGAATCAGATCCTGGGTATGAAGTCCGATATGAAAACCCAGATGATACAATTTCATATCGGCGTAAGGCTGATTCTTTACCCGCTCCGTTTGTGCCACCGCAGCAAAAGCGGCCATGGCTGTGCATATAATAAATAAGAATACTTTTCTCACCGATTCGACAGTTTTGAATTATAACGGCAAACGCGGCAGGTTATTGTAAGCATCCGGTTAATTGGTAACTACTCCCTTGCAATCGCGCTGTTGGGAAATGAATGTGCCGTCTTCCTTATATATTACGACAAGTTCCGCTCCGGTTCTTTTGTTTTCGACCTCGATGACATATCCGGCGATCGAACCTTTCCGGAAATAGTCACATTCATCGGCCGTGTAACCGGCGTATTGCGACAATATCGCATTTTGCACGGCAGCGGGCACCGATTTATATCTTACTTCCATGGTGTACATCAGCAATGCGCCGTCCTCTGCGTACCACGCTTCATGCTCCGTCCGGTTTACTTCAAATTCCACCTTGTAAACATTGGCCGCATAATCCCATTCAATGTCGCGGGTCGCCGTAAACTGCGCATGGAAAGCCGAGGTGACAGCCGTCGGAACTTTCGACTCCGCTATATCCCTGTCCCTGCCTTGCCGGTAGGCTGCCAGCAAAGCGTCGATCTGCTCGTCCGTGTAATTACCATCGACAGGTATTTCCGGTGCTTCCGGTGTTTCGGGCGTTTCCGGCTTGCCGGGTTCCTGCGTAGCGCCTTTTCGGTAGAATGCGTCGGAAATGTATGTGCCGTCCTCGCCGAAATAAGCATCCTCTTCCATGTTACGGCTTTCGAGTTCCACCAGATACCCGGCGCTGCCTGCTTTCACCACCTTTTCCGCATCGTCTATCCCGTATCCTGCAAACCGGCTTGTGATAGCTGCATTCACTACCTGCGGCAAAGAAGACCGTGTTACGTCGAATTTATAGGCCAGCAGTGTGCCGTCAGGCCGGTACCAGGCATCATAGTCCACGTTGTTGATCTCAAAATCGACTTTATACACATTAGCCGATACCTCCCAGTCGATGTCGCGGGCGCCGGAAAAGACCGTATTGAAGCCGGAAAGCACTGCGGCAGGCACATCCGACGGACGCACATCCTCGTTGCGTCCCGAATAATATGCGGCAATCAGCGCGTCGGCCTCGTCGTCCGGCAGGTTGCCGGATACCTCCGGTACCGTCGCATCGGCGTTTTGGGCAGGCTTTATCGCATCGTCTTCCCAAAGGTTTTTGGCGATGAAACTGCCGTCTTCCCCGTAGAAAGCATGCGCTTCGTCTTTGCCTTTCTCCAGATCGAGATAGTATCCGGTAATATTTCCCTTGTATACCTTTTCCGCTTCGTCAAGTACGTATCCCGGATAGTCGCTTGCCGCAGCCGAAGACACGGCCTTAGGCAATTCGCCGTTCGCAATGTCGTGCTTGTACATCAGCAGGCGGGCTTCGCTGTCGTACCAGGCTTCGTAGTCCGTATCATTAATTTCAAAATCAATCTCGTACACCCCGTGCGATACTTTCCATTCCACATCGCGCGCGCCGGGAAACCGGTTGGAAAATGCCGTCTGAATCGCCGCAACCGATGAAGCTGACGATGCCGGAGAAGAATAATACGCTGCGATTTTCGCCTGAATTTCATGCTGTTCAAGGCTCTCTTCCCGGCTTGTGCCGTTGGAATCATTACAACTCGCTGCCCAAAGAACAATGGACAGGATTAAGCAAAAGTGTTTAATTAAAGACTTCATAATGGGTTGTATTTATTTAGTTTATGGCACAAAATTAGAAGTGAAATCTGTAATCAATTGGGAATAATTGCGGCAAAGCGAACCGTATTTTAACTAAAACAACAGCATGAATGCCTGTCTTTTTCCCGCTTTTTTTCCGCTTGCTTACAATTTGAAACATAGAGGCACAGGGGTAGTGAGTTTTTATGTTGCTCATTATTAGCACAATAAAAAAACGCCGTATCCTCCGTGCCTCCGTGTTTAATCTCTTTTTGAAGCTTTTTTACCTCGTTTTTTGCATTTCTGCTCCTGAAAAAAAGCGAAAACGGGAAAAAGCCGCAATTTCGGACGTTGCAAGGTTGTTAAACAGCGCGAATCCGTTGTTTAACGTATATACCTCCGCTGTTAAACAGCAAGGGGTATCGGAGTGCACGCGGGGCGCAGCTGTGTTTAACAACTTTTCGGCCGTGTTAAACACGCAGACTTTTTTGCCTGCATCAGAGGAAAAAACGCCTGCCGATCCGGTCGAATTTTTCATTTTCCGGTTCTTTTTTTTTCTAAAACGCGGATTTTTTCGATCGTAAATATTGCCGTCAACCGACTGTACCTGATTGCGTTATGGCGTTTTTTGCCTCTTTAGAGCGGCTTCTGCGCAATTTTTTTTTCTCGCGGGCGGAAATATGGCTGTTTTTTAGGGGTTAAAAAAAGAGGTAGTGGTTACAAATTGTAAGTGGATTTATATTTCACCATGTATATATACGCATGTGAGGCTTGTGATAAAAGATATATCTTTGCACTTCAACAAAAACGGAAACAATATGACATCTGTTATTTACAATCTTGTTTCGAGTGCGCTGGATATTCCCCTGATACAGGTGGAAAAGACAGCCGCCCTGCTGGAAGAAGGGGCTACGATCCCTTTCATCAGCCGCTACCGCAAGGAGATGACCGGCGGGCTGGATGAAGTGCGGATCGGTCAGATAAAAGACCTGTCGGACAAATTGGCCGAACTGCTGAAGCGGAAAGAAACAGTTTTAAAGTCGATAGAAGAGCAGGGAAAGCTGACGCCCGAACTGCGGAAAAGGATAGAGCAATCGTGGGACGGCACGGAGATTGAAGATATATACCTGCCTTTCAAGCCCAAGCGCACCACCCGCGCCGAAATAGCTCGCAGGAAAGGCCTTGAGCCGCTGGCAAAGATCATTATGTTGCAGAACGAACCGGATCCGGAAGCCCGTGCGCTTGCCTTCGCAAAGGGGGAAGTGGGCGATGCCGGGGAAGCGTTGCAGGGCGCCCGCGATATTATCGCCGAATGGATCAATGAGAATGAAGGCGCACGCAATGCGGTGAGGCAGTCGTTTACCCACACGGCCGTCATTTCCTCCAAAGTGGTTAAAGGGAAAGAGGAAGAAGGCGCCAAGTACCGGGATTACTTTGATTTCAGCGAACCGTTGAAGCGCACCACGTCGCATCGTCTTTTAGCGTTGCGCCGGGGTGAAGCCGAAGGGTTTTTACGTGTCGGCATTTCGCCGGATGCGGCCTTGGTGACGGAGCGGCTCGCGAAACGCTTCGTGAAAGGACGAAACGCTTCTTCCCGGCAGGTGGAAACGGCCTTGGAAGACGCCTTCAAGCGGCTGCTGAAACCGTCCATCGAAACCGAGTTCGCCCACCTAAGCAAAGCGAAAGCGGACGAGGAGGCTATCCGGGTTTTTGCGGAGAATCTCCGGCAGCTGCTTCTGGCTTCGCCCCTGGGGCAGAAAAGAGTTTTAGCCGTGGATCCCGGTTTCCGTACAGGATGCAAGATCGTTTGCCTAGATGCACAGGGTAATCTGCTGCATAATGAGACGATTTATCCCCATCCGCCCCAAAACGAACGGAATAAGGCCGGAGTGAAAGTGGCGCATCTGGTCGAAACCTACGACATACAGGCCATCGCTATCGGAAACGGGACGGCCGGGCGCGAAACGGAGCAGTTCATCACCGGCATCCGCTACGACCGCAAGGTGCAGGTGTTTGTGGTCAGTGAAAACGGCGCTTCGATCTATTCCGCGTCAAAGGCCGCCCGGGATGAGTTCCCGCAATACGACGTAACGGTCAGAGGAGCGGTGAGCATCGGGCGGCGACTGATGGATCCGCTGGCCGAACTGGTCAAGATTGATCCGAAAAGCATCGGGGTGGGGCAGTACCAGCATGACGTGGATCAGCCCGCCCTGAAGAAAAGCCTCGACCAAACGGTTGAAAGCTGCGTAAACCTGGTCGGGGTGAATGTAAACACGGCGAGCAAACATCTGCTTACCTATATCTCCGGGCTGGGGCCGGTTTTGGCGCAAAACATTGTGGACTACCGCGCGGAAAACGGCGCGTTCGCTACCCGCCGCGAACTGTTGAAGGTGCCGCGGATGGGCGAAAAGGCTTTTGAGCAAAGCGCCGGCTTCCTCCGCATTCCGGACGGAAAGAACCCGCTGGACAATTCGGCCGTGCATCCGGAAAGTTATCCGCTTGTGGAGCGCATGGCCGCCGACCTGGGCTGTTCCGTCGCCGATCTGATCTCCGATAAGGAACTGAAGAAGAAATTGATGCCTGAACACTACGTTACGGACAAAGCCGGTATGCCCACCCTTCGGGATATTATGGAAGAGTTGGATAAACCGGGGCGTGATCCGCGGCAGGCAATCCGGGTATTCTCCTTTGATCCGTCGGTCAAGACAATAGCCGACCTGCGGGAAGGCATGACACTGCCCGGCATAGTGACCAATATCACCAACTTCGGCTGCTTCGTGGACATCGGCATCAAGGAAAACGGTCTGGTGCATATATCCGAACTCGCCGACCGCTTCGTTACCGATCCCTCCCAAGTCGTTTCCATCCACCAGCACGTAAAAGTAAAGGT
>JAITVG010000055.1 GCA_031285925.1 Tannerellaceae bacterium | reverse complement strand
CGGCAATAAAGGCATTTCTTGCTTTCGCAATATTCCCGCTTCAGCTGGATAAGGGCTTGCGTGTCGCCGGCGTTTTGTGCAGGCAGGCCTGCGCTTTCGAACGCCCGGACAATGCTGTTATTCTCCGGAGGGATTGTTTCCAGCAGGTGGATAGCTCGCTCGCAGTAGTCATCCCGGCGTTTTTGTTTCCCGTAAGCGAACAGGATGGGTACGACGGTATTTATAAGCAGAATGTCGAGCGAATTTTCCCCGATCACTTTTTCTTTCCGGGGAGAGGCGTAACGAAAATGATAATGGGTATCCCAGTATTCGGAAGGCGTTTGCCTGAGGTACCTTTTCATTTGAGCGGGATCGCCGGATTCCAGCATAAGGGAAAAAAGGGAATCGTGCGCCGACCAGACAGCCGCTAATTGAGCCAGCCTTTGATAAGGGAAATTGCCGGGGCGCACCCGCAGGTTTTTGAACAGGGAAGCATCCAGCGGGCGAAGGCCGTATTTCTGTTTTAGGAAATTAAACTCCCTTTGCAGCAAAAGATAGTAGGGACATTCTCCGGCTTCTTCGAGCATCCCCGCTTGCCCGAACAAAAGCGCTTCGATATGCACCCGGTTGTCCCTCTGCTTGCGTATACATTTAAAGGGAAGGCCTTTGGCAAGCCATTCAAAAGAGTCGCTGTTGGTTCCGAAACCGAAGTTGCGGGTGAGCATAATATAAAACACCTCGTCCCAATCATTATTGCATAATTGCAGCAGTCCGGATATATCCCGCGTCTTTCTCTCCAGCCTTTCCTGCAACAGGGAGTTTGTCCATCCGGACAGGTGTACCCGCTCGATCTCTCGCAGGTGAAGAAGGCAGGGCATCTCCATGTCGCGGCGCAACAGCCAACTTATATTATGACTTACGGATTCGGGAATCCGGATGATCATTTGCGGAATGACCTCACCGGTGGTTCTTCGGATAACGGCGTCGTCTGTTTCGACGATGTGGAGGATCACGGAGTCGTAGGCCTTGTCGCGGTCGTGGCGGTGCGCTGTCCAGTCGGAGGCCTTCTCGTGTATTTCCACACTTCCCGCCCAAACCGTATGGCCTACTTTTATTTTCGCGTTGAAGAAATCAGGCCCCGCGTCGGTATTTTGCACACCCGTATCGATCACCTGAACCGGAATGCCGTCGGTGGTTTCAAGTTCCGACGCATTGTAAAGCCTGTATTTCCAGACATATTGCAGTAAACGTTCCATATTCTTTCATGTTAAGTACGATTTCGACAAATGTAATTTATTTTTCCGATATTTGCATCTTTACAATAGAATACAGGCATTGATTACAGAGCATTTAAGCAGTTGAATATGAAAATAGCATTAATAGGTTACGGAAAGATGGGCAAAACCATCGAACGGATTGCGCTTGAAAGAGGGCATGAGATTGTGTCGATCATTGATATCGACAACCGGGAGGATTTCAACTCCGCCGCGTTCGGAAGCGCGGATGTGGCGATTGAGTTCACAGTTCCCGCAATGGCTTTTGAGAACTATATGAAATGCTTCGCCGCAGACGTTCCGGTTGTTTCCGGCACTACCGGGTGGCTGAGCAGGATGGCCGAGCTTAGGGCAATGTGCGAGCAGGAAGGAAAAACGTTCTTCTACGCATCCAACTTCAGCCTTGGGGTCAATATCTTCTTCGCCTTGAATAAATACCTGGCCGGGATCATGAATAATTTCCCCCAGTACGATGTGCGCATAGCGGAAACACACCATATCCACAAACTGGATGCACCGAGCGGAACGGCCATCACGCTGGCGGAAAACCTGATCCGTGAGGTAGCCGGCAAGAAGCGTTGGGCGCTCGGGGCGGCAAAGAAACCGGACGACCTGGTGATCTCGTCGTTTCGCGAAGGGGAAGTGCCCGGACGGCATGAGATCGTTTATGAATCGTCTGTCGATACCGTCCGCATTGAGCACGATGCGAAAAGCCGCGACGGATTTGCCCTGGGCGCAGTGGTGGCCGCCGAGTTTACCGCCGGTAAAAAGGGATTCTTAGGCATGAGCGACCTTTTCAACTTTTGATATACACAAGAAAATATAGAATATAAAATGAAGAAGTTTCCAACCCGATTCCCCAAAAGACAATGGATCAAGTTTGCCGTCTGGGGAATACTTTATACCCTGTTCGCCGTCTGGATGCGCAACATCTGGTTGCTGCCCGGTTTGATTGTCATTGCCGATGTGTTCCTCACCAAGTTTGTCCCCTGGGGCGCCTGGAAGAAAACGAATAACCCGAAAGTACGCAACATGCTGGAATGGGTGGACGATATTCTCTTTGCCCTGGTCGCGGTGTATCTGATCAATCTGTTCGTGTTTCAGAACTACCAGATACCAAGTTCTTCGCTGGAGAAATCGCTGCTGGTGGGCGATTACCTGTTTGTAAGCAAGCTGAGCTACGGCCCGCGCGTGCCCAACACGCCGCTTTCCTTTCCGCTGGTACAGAATACGCTCCCGATCCTTAACACGAAATCCTATTTCGACTGGCCGAACTGGGGCTATAAGCGTGTAGCAGGCCTGGGAGAGGTGAAGCGCAACGACATTGTGGTGTTTAATTTTCCTGCGGGAGATACGGTAGCCCTGAAAGTGCAAAACCCCGACTATTACACGCTGCTGGAGAAATACGGCCGGGAAGCGATCACGTTGAACAGGGCTAATTTCGGCGATGTAGTCTACCGGCCGGTGGACAAACGGGAGAACTACGTGAAGCGCTGTATCGGTATGCCGGGCGATTCGCTGGAGCTGCGCAACAATCAGGTATATATCAACGGAGTCGCCGCCGAAAATCCGAAAGAGATGCAGCATAATTACTTCGTGGAAACAGACGGCTCCCGGCTGACCGAGCAACAGTTTCGCCTGCTTAATATCAGCAGGGACGACCGGGAAGTGATCTCCGAAGGCGGCAACAATGGGCAATACCACGCCTTCCTGGGTATTCCGCCGAACGAAAGCGGGCAGTATAATCTCCTCTACCGTCTTCCTCTGACGCAGGAAGCTCTTGAGAAAGCACGGAAGCTGTCTGCGGTGAAAAACATAATGATCGAACCCGAAACTCTTTACTCCTCTTCTTACTACCCGGTGGACTACAACACGGGATGGAACCGCGACAACTACGGGCCGATATGGATCCCGAAGAAAGGTGCAACCATCACACTCGACGAATGGAACCTGGCCATATACCACCGCTGCATACGGAATTACGAAAACAACACGCTGGAAGTGAAGGACGGAACGGTTTACATCAACGGCAAGCCCGCTAATTCCTATACCTTCAAGTACGACTACTACTGGATGATGGGCGACAACCGCCACAAAAGCGCCGACAGCCGTTCGTGGGGCTTTGTTCCCGAAGATCACGTGGTGGGCAAGCCGATCCTCATCTGGCTCTCTCTGGATAAAGACCACTCACTGTTCGACGGCAGCGGCATACGCTGGGAACGATTATTCAAGATGGCTCGTTGATGTTTTCCCGCTGGCTTCTCCCCCTCCTGCTCGCTGCCGGCCTCATATTGGCGGTTCGTCAGTGGTGCGTGGCTTCCTACCGGATCTCTACTCCGGCAATGGAGAAGGCTTTGCGCACGGGCGACTTTGTGCTGGCCAACAAGTGGACGGGAAGAATGCCGGAGCGCAACCGGACGGTTCTTTTCACCGCCCCCCCCTTGCGCAACGCAGCTCGTTCGCCCCTTTTGGTGAGCCGCTGCGCGGGAACGCCGGGAGATACCATAGAGATTGAAGCGGAAGAGGGATATACACGTAAAGTAACGCTCCCCCGGCGGGGAAAGGCTTACCGCCTGGATGCGTATTCCCTGCCGTTTTGCCGCGACGCGATCATGCAGGAAACGGGCGGGAAAGCCCAATTCCGCAACGGCAAACTCTACATGGACGGCCGCGAAACGCTCTTCTTCTACTTCGCCCACGATTATTACTGGCTATTGTCCGACAATCCCGAAGCAGCCGTGGATTCCCGCCACCTGGGCATCATCCCGGAGGATCATCTGGTAGGCAGCGTTTTCTTCATCTGGTTTAGCGCCGACAGGAACCGCGCGTTCACACGAGTGCGCTGACTTATGGAACCGCCCGTTTATCTTTCCACAACCTACCTGGGGCCGGTGCAGCAGTATTGCAAACTGTGCCGCTTTCCCGAAGTCCGCATGGAAACGGCAGAGAACTACATCAAACAAACCTACCGCAACCGCTGCACAATTGCCGGTGCAAACGGCGCCCTCTCGCTCTCTGTACCGATCGTCAAACCCGACACGCCGAAATGCCCGACTAAGGACATCCGCATCTCCGACCACGGAAACTGGCGCCACCTCCACTGGAACGCCCTGGTTTCCGCCTACAACCTGAGCCCTTTCTTTGAGTACTACGAAGACGATTTCGCGCCATTCTACCTCAAGAAGTATACATTCCTTTTCGACTTCAACGAGGAATTGCGCCGCCTAATCTGCGACCTGCTGGACATCCATCCCGTGATACGCCCCACCGTCGGCTACGAAACCTCCGTGCCCAACGACTTCCGCGAAGCGATCCGCCCGAGGCACCCGGCCGCCGACCCGTCTTTCACCCCGCAGCCCTACTATCAGGTGTTCCGCCGCAAGCATGGCTTCCTGCCCAACCTGAGCATCGTAGACCTCCTCTTCAACATGGGGCCGGAAAGTCTTCCCGTGATGAACTCCTGCGGCTAACCGATCAATCGTTTCCTCCCTCAATTATTCATACTCTTTTTAGCGAGCGCAGCTCGTGGCCGTAGGCCTGTCTTTTGCCGTCCGGCTTCAGCCGACGGTTAGAAAGATAGAGGCGAAAGCCTCTTCCTCTGTGGGTTTCAACCCCTTTATACCTCACCCCCGACCCCTCTCCATAAAGGAGAGGGGAGAGAGGATTGAAGCATTCTCTGAACCGTCAGCTGAAGCTGACGGCAAAAGACAGGCCTTACGGCCACGAGCTACGCTCGCCGGAAAAAAAGAGTATGGATAATGCAGGTTAAGAGATTAAACGCAGCGACACGGGGGACACGGAGGATGTTTTCCTCCATCAAGTGAGAAATTTATTTCCATCAAGAGAGAAATTTATTTTCTTCAAGATATAAAATTCGTATAGTATATACTATAAGTTTCTAAAGTATATACTATAAACGCCTAAAGTATATACTATAAATCCCTAAAGTATATACTATAAATATTTTAGATATATGTCTTACGGATTTTTCCTCTTGAGGGAAATAATTTTCTCTCTTGATGGAAATAAATTTTCCACTTGTGGAAAAAAAATTTCTCACTTGATGGAGGAAAACATCCTCCGTGTCCCCCGTGGCGCTGCGCTTAATATTAGCAGTCGGTTCCACGCTTAAAGGCTGCATTCTTATAATGATTTATATCTTTGCAGGAGTAAGTACAATAAATACGCAAGAAGGACATGAAAACACTGCATTCTTCACTCATCATCGCTTTAGGCCTGCTTCTTTGTGCAGGCAGTCTGCAGGGGCAGACAATCAAGAACCGGGATCGTGCCATCGAGTCGGCTGTAAACAACATTTCCGCAGGCAACATGAAAGGCCTGATACAGGATCTGGTGGGCTTCCACAACCGGAATAACCTGAGCAGCACCACAGACCCTGTCCGGGGAATAGGCGCGGCGGCGAATTACCTGTACGGGAAAGTGAACGCTTACATCCCGGCGTCCGACGGAAGGCTTTCCGTTGAAAAGGTGTTTTATACTGTCGGCGGAGCGGGAACGCGGCTCGGAAGGGAAGTTACCGTCTGCAACGTGGTTGCAACCATCCGGGGAAGCAATACGGATGACGACCGGATCATCGCGCTGCTGGCTCACTACGACAACCGCAACGGCGAGGGTAGCGACTCCATCCGGTATGCTCCGGGAGCGAACGACGACGGTAGCGGCGTGGCCTGCCTGATGGAGATTACCCGTCTGCTTTCCCGCATGGATTTGCCGGTTACGCTGAAGATCATGTTCCTTTCCGGCGAAGAACACGGACTTCACGGTGCGCAGTATATGGCGGAAAAGGCGCGAAGCGAGAACTGGAACCTGATTGCCGTCCTTAATAACGACATGATCGGCAACGGGAATGCGAGCGAAACCAATACGCACAACAACACGATGATTCGGGTTTTCTCCGAGAATATCCCCGCTACGGAAACAGACGGGATGAAGCGCATACGGATTTACAACTCTGCGGAAAACGACAGCCCTTCGCGCCAGTTAGCCCGCTACATCAAGGAAACGGGCGAACGCTACGTCGATAACATCACGGTTAAGTTGATCTACCGCAACGACCGCTTCGGGCGCGGCGGCGATCATAGCCCTTTCAACCGGAAAGGATACGCTGCCGTGCGTATCTGCGAGATGCACGAGAACTACGACCGCACGCATCAGTACGTGAGGGAAGAGGACGGAATTAAATACGGGGACGAGATAGAAGGAATCGACTTTGAATATGTAAGGAAGAATACGGGCGTGAATCTCTCTTCCGTAGCCAACCTTGCGCTGGCTCCTTCCGTTCCGGAGAATGTACGCCAGGAGGTGTCCGGACTGACTAACTATTCCACTCTTCGCTGGGATGCGCCCGGGCAGGGAAAACGTCCGGCAGCCTACTACGTGCTGATCCGTGAAACCGACCAATCTCACTGGCAAACCAAAGTACGCGTGGAAGGAACGGAACTGCGCCTGCCTTACAGCAAAGACAACTACTTCTATGCCGTTCAAAGCGTGGACGCCGAAGGACACGAAAGCCTGCCGGTGTTTGCGACGGCGGCTTCTAATTGATAAAAGACATTAAACACAGAGGTACAGCCCCATTTATTTAAGAGTAGCTTTCGCAAATCTTAAATACTGCTCCCAGTCGTATTCGGTTATGTCGTGATTCCCGGAACGGATATGATAGCCTACCCTGTTCATTACCGGAGTATTGACCGGAGGCATATCCTCTGCGGTTATTCCCTTGTATCCATACAGTTCGTATGCTTCGCTCGCGTATTTGGCGGAAAGGTATTCTCCTTTGGGATCAGCCCAGCGATCACCCTCGGCGCTGGCCACATAGAGAGGGCGCGGCGCTATCAAGGCCAACAGTTCGTGCTGGTCGAACGGGAGAGATTGCTCGTTGCCGGCATACGAGTTGAAGTTCTTGCAAAACCAGTAGGGGAAGCCTTTCGTGATAATGGCAACCGTTTCCCCAAAGGCGCGCTTCGACAGGGCGGCTCCTCCGCAACCCGATTCGTTGGCTACGACGGCGGCAAAGCGGGTATCCTGCGCTCCTGCCCAAAGCGCTGCCTTCCCAAGGCGTGAATGTCCTATTGCGATCACCTTTTTGGCATCTACTTCGGGGTCGGTCTGCAAATAATCCAGCGCACGGCTTAGTCCCCATGCCCAGGCGGTCATTGCCTGTCCGGTGTTCATTCGGAGATCGGTTTCATCGTTCACACCGAACAGGCGCAATACGCTGCCGCGAAGTCCGTCGCGATTATCGGGAAACACCTGGTTGCAATCTATGCTGACTACACCGTAGCCGGCTGCGATAATCTTTTCAAGCGGCCAGCGCGACCGGACGGCGCCTCTTTGCGCTTCCGATGTCGGGATAATTTCCGGGTCGGGGTGCACCGTCTGGTTCCCTCCGAAGTTATATCCCATGAATAGCGGCGCCTTGCCTTTCACTTGATTGGGGAGATACATCAAAAGGATTACCGGCTGCTCAATATATCCCTTACCGAATGTGATTTTCACCTGCTTGCAGGTTGCCTTTCCTCCCAGGGATTTGGGATTGACGGCTACTACTTCGTATTTTGTACTGAAATCGCCCGCCGGCATCACTCCGTATTCCTGATCGGCCAAAAGAGCTAAAATCTCCGGCCGACAATCGTTTTCCCATTCTTGAGTGGAGGAAACTTTCTTTCCATCTTCGTTAGCCAACAGGGGAGGAAGGACGAAAACCGGCACTTTCGATTCGTCGTAATTCGCTTCACTCTGGGCGGAAGAAGAGAAAACCGCCACGGAAAGCAGGAAGAAACAAGCAACAATCTTTTTCATAATAAAACAATTTTAATTTAAACGTCATCCGAGAGCGTGAAGATATGGAATTTTAAAAGAATAATATCTTATAATATGCGTATTTTTGCTATTTACTCGTACATTTACAGCGAGTTATGTATTTATGTATTAAAACTGTAATCTAATTAGTATAAATCTATAATCTAAAAATTGTAAGACGTATGAAAAACAGAAAATTACGAATGGGAATGGTTGGCGGCGGCAGCGACGCATTCATTGGAGCTATCCACCGCAGAGCGGCATTCATGGACAATCAGATTGAATTAGTATGCGGATGTTTCAGTATCGATCCTGATATATCCAAAAGTTCCGGACTTTCTTATTTCTTGCCTGAAAACCGTATATATAATACGTATCAGGAGATGTTTGAAAAAGAAATGCTGCTTCCGGAAGGGGAACGGATGGA
>JAITVG010000259.1 GCA_031285925.1 Tannerellaceae bacterium | reverse complement strand
CCGCCGGTTAATTCCGTATAGAAACACAGCGCGTTATACCACAGTGCATTAAATTCGACAATATATCCGGAACGGGAAACTACCGGCTTTCCGTTGACCGTGGAGTTCATCCACGTAATAGCCTGTTCTTTCCCGTCGGCATAAAGCAGCCCATTGTCCGTCATCTTCATGTCGGGATGTTTCTGTGCAAGGATATAATCCAGCATTTCCTTTATAAAACCGGCATAATATTCGTTCGTTTTCTGTAAACCTTCTTTTTGCGCATATTGCTGAATCGCCCAGATTGCCCATAGCATTACGTCCGGCTGGTTGATTTCCCGAATTACCTTATCCATCTCATTGTTTTGCATAAATGCACGCACGGCAGGCATGGCCGTGTGCATGATTTTTTCAAAACGGACGGGATCGTCGATCGCCAGTGTACATCCGGGCAAGGCAATGAATAAATCTCGCGCCCGAACTTTGAACCAAGGATAACCGGCAAGCAGGTACGCGTCTGTTTCGTTAGGCCGGAAATAGAATTGCTGAGCCGAATTTTTTAAACTGTTGTAGAAATTATTTCGCGGAGTACGGGAATTGACTTCCGTTTCATATAATGTTTTCAAACGGGAAGTAACCACCTGCTCATCTCCTGCACAGAAATAAACCGATTCGCCTTTTTTGATCGCAACTTCAAAATATCCGGGCACATACAAATCTTCCTGATACGGGTATCCCCTTTCCTGTTCTTTCGGATATTCTACGTCTTTATACCAGTGCGGGTCATAAACGAATGCCGCTTTTTTGTTGAATTGCATGTACAGTTCCGGGTATCCGGGATACATGCAGGTTTTTATGCCGTTCGGTATTCCTTCGTAATGGCTGTTGTAATGGCTGTTCTCCTGCGTCAATTCTTTCACGCTGCGAAAAGCGAGGAAAGGGCGAAAGCGCAGTGTGGTTGCCGAATGGGCGTCTTCGAGCGTGTACTTGATCATAATCCGGTTTTCAAAAGAAGATAAAACCTTTTCTTTCGACAGAATTACGCCTCCGACACGGTACAGGGTGCGCGGCATGGTGTCGGAAGTGTATTCACGGATATATTTATGCCCGTTCGGACTAAAGTGATTGCCCGGATATTTATGCAGTCCGAGATTAAATTCGGCCTTATGCTGGATCACCGTTTCATCGAGGGATGATAAAAGTACATGGCTTTCGTCATCCAGGCCGGATATGGGCATCACGAGAAGCCCGTGATATTTCCTGGTATTACACTCTACGACGGTAGTGCAATGGTATGCCCCTTTTCTGTTAGTCCTGAGCACTTCCCGGCTCAAGGATTCTTCCAGATTGGTCATAACTGTTTTGTCAAATTTAATATAACTCATATATGTTCTCCCGGTTTAAGAAACTGTTTTGGCTTTTATTCTGCGATAAAATTCAAAACCGTTTATAAGTTGTTACTCTCGCTTATTAGGCTTATTAGATTATTTTTCAAAAGTATCGCATTTCAATATAAAATGCAAACATTCTTTCATATTAGTTTGGAATTTATAACCGGACAGTATGGAAAGTCGGTTTTAAAACAAGCAAATCCGGTGGTTTTAAAAAAAGAAAATCCCCGATACCGCAATGGATATCAGGGATTCTGTTGTGATTTGCCTGGGGTTCGAACCCAGGACCCCATCCTTAAAAGGGATGTGCTCTACCTGCTGAGCTAGCAAATCTCCGATACATTCTTTTGGAATGCGGGTGCAAAGATAGGCATTTATTTTTACCGTACAAGTTTTTTTTCTCTTTTTATTCGGAATAAATATATTAGCCCTATGTCAGAAACACATCCGGCGTGTTCAGCAGAGGCGTTAGTGCGGCGATCTTTTTACCGACGTTGAACCCCGAAGGGCATTTAACCGTGCAAACCTCATTGCATCCGGCACAGGCATCGGCGGTTAATCCCACATTCGCCAGTGTATCTTTGGATATCCGCGCCTGTTTGTAGCCGAAGGCATACATGTACGCACGCATAATATCCGGGATGGGCAAACCGGCAGGGCATTGCGGCTTACATTGATTACATTGCCGACAGAAGAGCATCTCTTCGTTTTCGAGAGAAGCCAGGTAGCGCTCTTCCTCCTCGTTTATTTTCGGATTGAGGGCGGCGGCCACGCATTTGTCCAGATGCTCGAAGTTGGTCAGTCCCGGTATTACGGTCGTGATGTGTTTGTTTTTCCAAACCCACTTCAGGCAGGCATCTCCGTTGATTTGCTTCTTCCCTTCCGCATCGACGGTGCCGCCGGCCATGGTTTTCATTCCGATGAGGCCGATGCCTTTTTGGGCGGCTTCTTCTATCAGGGCTTCGTATTCTTCAAGTCTGTCCATTTTGAAGTTGTAGGTGATCAGCAATACCTCGAAAATACCCATGTCAATGGCTGCCCTGAACACATCCGGGTCGCCCGTATGGAAAGACAGCCCTATGAACTTTGTCTTCCCTTCTTCTCTTGCTTTCAGGAGAGATGCAGCGACGCGCGGGTCTTTCACGTTTTCAACAGTCCGTATGTCGTGCAGGTACAGAAGGTCTACCTGCTCAATGCGCAGACGATTCAGGCTCACTTCAAGTTTACTGTCGAAGTCTTCCTCAAAATTATCCCGGAGGGGATAGGGAAACATGATCTTGGTGGAAATGAAGCGGGAGTCGAGCGGTCGGCCATCAAACATAGCACCCAACGCTTCTTCATTGCGCCCTCTCTGATAGTTGTTTGCCGTGTCGAAATGACGGATACCCGCGTTGTATGCAGCCCGGAGCACGTTGCTACTGTCCGGCCTATCTACACCCATACTGAGTATCGGAAGGCTTATCCCGGTTTTTCCCAGCGTTCGCTCAGGCATCTTTTGATTACTGTCCGCCGGAGTTGTGGAAGTGTTGGCAACAGCGTCGCGGGTTAATAAAGCCCCGGCGCCGGCAGCGGCAGAATAACGGATAAAATCTCTGCGTCCGATATTATTCCTTTTCATATTAATCAGATTCAAATGTAAATTATTGATTTGCCGCTAAAAGTAAGTATTATTATTGATATGTTGGGCAACCGCACCAAAATATGGATGAGCTTCCTTTAAAAACTCACAGGCTTGCCTCAAAAAAACGGTATATATAGTACGAGCGCGTACTACCTATAGTACGGCGCCGTTGTATAGGTACTACGAGCGCGTACTATATATAGAAACACTTTTTAACAATTAGTTAATGCGTTGTGCATTTGCAGGTTAGGGTTATTTCTTCCTTAACCCTGCTTCACTTGCTTTTTTATCCGATTTTTATTTCGCCGAAAAGATACGATTTCTGCCGAATTCGATGTAATTTTGAGGATGTAAAAGTTCTTTTTGACAATATGAATTACCAAATGAAAAAAATTCTGCTATTTACTTTCGCAATCTGCTTTTCTTTTTCCGTATATACGGATGCAGCAGAGAAGCAAACTTCGCGCTGGGAAACAATGGCCAACGGCATGACCCAAGCGCTGATCAATCATTTCTGGGGTGCTAACTTCGATGGTCATCCCGGTCGGTATTATTTCAACTACGGCAGTGATTTGTCGAATATGACGACCAATCACTACTGGCCGCAGGCACATGCGATGGATGTGATCGTAGATGCTTACATGCGGACGGGTGAAAAACAGTATCTGAACTTCTATCCTTTATGGTGGAAGGGCGCTCCGGAATACAATTTTTCGGGAAAGGAGATCGATCCGTGGTGGAATGTGTTCGTCGATGATATGGAGTGGATGGTGCTCACCCAGCTGCGCATGTACGAAACTACGCAGCGGGAAGAATATTTTCTGAAAGCCAAACAGATGTATAACGACTGGATATGGCCGACTTGGGGACCGGAAAACGAAGAACCTTGGAAAGGAGGGATTACGTGGAAAACGGATGTGTCGAAATCGAAAAATGCCTGTTCTAACGGCCCGGCAGCCATTATTGCCGCCCGTATTTATGCGATGTACGACGAGATTATCAATCCGGGAGAGAAACCGAAACAGGCTTATCTGGATGAGGCTGTCAAGATTTACACCTGGTTGCGGGATAACCTGTATAATCCGGAGGATGGCGGTGTTCGCGACAATATGAACCGCAGGGGAGAGATCAGCCCGGCTGTCTACACCTACAATCAGGGTACATTCATCGGCGCCGCACACGAGCTGTATAAAATAACAGGAGATAAGCAATACCTGACCGAAGCCGTCAATGCCGGCAACTACGTGATCGAATATATGTCGAAAAACAAAGGTGTTCTCAATGACGCGACTTCGGGCGACGGCGGACTGTTTCACGGTATTTTCTTCCGTTATTTTGTCCGCCTGATCAACGATCCCGATCTGCCTCCGGCAACCCGCACCAAGTTTCACGATTACATCACCAAATGCGCAACCGTTATGGTCGAAAACGCGGTAGACCCCAATATCATGCTATTCGACGGACACTGGTGGAAAGCACCCGCTTCAACCGCCGGCGTTCCCCTTACCCCACACCTGTCGGGCTGCATGTTGATGGAGGCGATGTGTATCCTGAAACCGCTTTAGGGAAATTAAGAAGCTGTTTCAAATATCCTTCATAATCTTTTTTGTAGTTTTGTCTGCAAATCAAAAAAACGGGTGTATTATGGAAAGTCGTATTGTTCGTGTTCTTTTTTGTTCCCTGCTGGGTTTAAGCATGTTAATTTCCTGTAAGCGGGCGATGCCTCCCGGCAGCGGGAAGGACGACGACCTGCGACGGAGTACTCCCGAAGCTCAAGGGGTAGCAACGGAAGGTATTGTTTGTTTTCTGGAAGCTATTGAAGACATGCAACTCGAAGTTCACAGCTTTATGATGTTGCGGTACGGAAAAGTGATTTCCGAAGCCTGGTGGTATCCTTACAGGCGGGATGTAACGCATATCATGCACTCCATGAGCAAAACGGCAACCTCCACGGCTATCGGTTTTGCCGTACAGGAAAATATTTTATCTGTCGATGACAAGGTGATTTCTTTTTTTCCGGATGATTTACCGGCGGAAATCTCTCCCAATCTGGAGAAGCTAACGGTGAAACATCTTTTGACAATGGCAGTGGGAATGGAAAACCTTCCTGTTCTTACCCGTGATAAACCCAATTGGGCACGTACTTTCCTGTCCACTCCTATTCAACATGAGCCGGGAACACGGTTTCGTTACGATTCCAATGCGTCATACATGCTGTCGGCGATCCTGAATAAAGTGACCGGCGAAACGACTTTGGAATATTTAACGCCCCGCCTTTTCGAACCTTTGGGCATACAGAACATTCAGTGGGAATCGACTCCCGACGGAGTAACGCTCGGCGGCGCAGGATTACGCCTTAAAACGGCGGACATGGCAAAGATCGGCCAATTTTATCTTCAGAAAGGGAAATGGAACGGCGTGCAGTTGCTTCCCGCATCCTGGTTTGAAGAAGCTACGACGGCGCAGATTTATCAACGTCCGGATCGTAGTGAGGAAGAAAATGCCGGTGATGAAGGAGCGCAGGGATATGGCTATCAACTTTGGAACTGTACGCACGACGCCTACCGTGCCGACGGTGCACGCGGGCAGTTGATCGTAGTCATACCGGATAAAGACGTGGTAATTGTTACAACAGCCAACGTTTCAAACATACATACTTTGCTCGCCCAGATGTGGAAACACCTGTATCCGGTGATCTTCCCGAACAATCTGGACAGCGATGAAATGACAACGGAAATGTACGGCAGCCGGGTTGCCTCCCTTGAGTTAGCGCATCCGCCTTTTACTCCGGAGGAAATCCTGCCGCGCAAGGACATGAAACAATCCTACCGGATGGAATCCAATTCTTTGGGAATCGAACAGGTTACTTTCGATTTCCGGCCGGACGGAGATTGCCTGATGACCGTAAAGAAAGGGAACGATGCGTACGACTTTATGTTCGGTTGGGATCGCTGGCGATACGGAGAAACGAATAAACCCGGCCCCTACTTCCTTAACAACCGGAGAACACCCGACGGGCTTGCGCCTTTTACCATTTGCGGTTACGGCAACTGGACAACGGCGTCCGATCTCTCTCTCCGCCTGCTCTACATGACGGAAGCTCAGAATGAATACTACTCCTGCCGTTTTACCGACGATGCAGTGACTATCCTGCTGACAAACACCGGACAACCCGATGCGCCTCCCGTCGAACTGAAAGGAAAGATTGCTTTATAATACATTATAATACTCCCAAAGAATATGGAAACACTAAAACAAACCATTTGCACCCTGATGATTGGGGTTGCAGTATTTCAGTTTCAAGCCTGCAAGGAAGCAACCAAAGATCTTCCACGCAGCACTCCGCAAGCCGAAAATGTAGACGCGGAAGCAATAACCCACTATCTGGAAGCCGTAAAGGAA
>JAITVG010000209.1 GCA_031285925.1 Tannerellaceae bacterium | reverse complement strand
TTAATAATTATTTCTGCGTTCTTCTGCGCCATCTGCGTCCTCTGCGTTCACTACTACTACTTTGACTACTCTGACTACTCTGACTACTCTGACTACTTTAACTACTCTGACTACTCTGACTACTCTGACTACTTTAACTACTCTGACTACTCTGACTACTTTAACTACTCTGACTACTCTGACTACTTTAACTACTCTGACTACTCTGACTACTTTGACTACTCTGACTACTTTGAGAATATTTCGCTGTTATGGGAAAAATGATTTCCTTTGTCCCAATTTTCCCCTTTGGTATATATGAGCGGCAATATTGATATAAAGACACTTGAATCCCAGAAGAACGGAGAGCACAAAGCTTTCGAGATGGTCTTTATTGCTTATTACAATAAAATAAAGGTTTTCATTTCTGCCTACCTCAAATCGGACAGCGAGGCGGAAGACCTGGCAGAAGATTTGTTTGTCGGCCTGTGGGAAAACAGAAAGAATATTAACACATCCAAATCATTCAGTTCCTATTTGCATACTATTGCCCGCAATGCGGCGATCAATTATTTGAAGCACAAATATGTTCGCGATACTTACTTGAATACGGATGAGAGCACGGAATACACTTCCACCTCGGAAGAGGAACTGATCGCAAAAGAATTAGGCTTGTTGATAGATGATGTAGTGGACAGAATGCCTGAGCAAAGGAAGCAAATCTACCTGTTGAGCCGGCACAAAGGATTAACCAATACCGAAATAGCCGAAAAGCTGAATACTACCAAAAGGAATGTGGAAAGTCAGTTGAGCCTTGCATTGAAAGAAATCAGAAAGGCTATTACATTATTTTTCTTCACTTGCCTTTAGAGTCACTATATATACCTCCGGGCTGCAATGAGTATGAATAATACAGGCTAATAAACTTCGTTCTTCTCACTGAGTTTTTCCTCACCGAACTGTATATACAGTAAGAAACTGTTTCCTAATACAATACGAAATGATGAACACGATTATTTCAAGAATTATCAAAAAATACCTGTCCGAACGTTTCCCCGCCGAAACGGAAGAGAGAGTACAGAAATGGATTATCAAAAACGGTAAGACCAAAGATAAAGAACAGGCTTCTCTTGAATACTGGGACGAACTGGATGTTGCGGCGGATTCCGCCACATATCCGGCTCTCGACAGGGTGAATAAAAGAATCGGATACGACAAACAAACTCTAACTATTCCGCTATACCGCAAATTAAGCCGTATCGCAGCCGTGCTTATACCTTTATTCATCCTGGCCGGCGGCTATCTTTATTACCAATCTACCCGAAACGATTTGATAGAAGTTTCGGTTGCGTATGGAGAGCAAAAACATTTGTTTTTACCCGATAGCTCCGAAATATGGGTCAATGCAGGCTCTACAATCAAATATCCCAAAAAGTTTACAGATAAGCAACGATTGGTGCAACTCGATGGCGAAGCCTATTTTTCAGTGCGGAGAGAGGAATCCAATCCTTTTATTGTGAGTACGGAAAAGCTATCCGTAAAAGTTTTGGGTACAAAATTCAATGTAAAGGCATATACCGGTGATGAAAAGATTACAACGACACTGACAAGCGGTAAGGTTGAAGTGAATACAAACAATGCGTTGCATATCCTTAACCCGAACGAGCAATTAACATTCAACCGGAATACGTCTGCCATACATATCGAAGAAATTCCATCGGAGGAAACAGATAGCTGGTTATCCGGCCGGTTGATATTCAATAATGCTTCATTGACGGAAATAGTACAAACACTGGAAAGGCGTTTCGATATATCCATTACAGACCATACGGCAATCCCCGCATCGAAACTGTTTACGGTCAAGTTCCTGAAAAACGAAAGTCCGGAAGATATTCTGAATATACTGCAAGATGTTGTCGGTTTTAGTTACCGCAAACAGGGAGATAAGATTATATTTGATTTTCTCCCCCAAGACAGATGCAATTAATATTTTGCCGGAATTTCAAAAAAGTATATTATATTTGAGGCAATTATAATACTCGCGATTATGAAACAGTTATTAAATCCGTTGTACACAGTGACCATGCTGTGTTTATTGAGCTTTTGGGGCATTGCATGCTCCGAAGTAGCCTACGATCCGGTGGTGCCGGACGCTCCGCTCGAAGTGCTTGATATTAAAGGCAGGGCAGGTATCAGCGACGACGATTTCTGTCGTTATCTCGATATTGAGAATATCCACCGGACTATCCCCATCGTCAATCGCTATATCGACAATCTGCCCGGCAACCTCGATGCCAATCAGAGGGCACAGGCGTTGGTGGTGATGTTTCGCTCGTTCAGAGGTATTACGGGGGCAAGGTTTTTACAGGATGAATACATGCAAACGCCCGCCGTTTTCTTCTCGTTCATGGATGATGGTACCGACAGGGAACTGACACTCGACTTCTCGTCCACGGGCAAGGTACTGAGCTATTACTACGATGTTACAACCGGTGTCTATGCAAAGACCGAAAGATATTACACGATTGACCGCGTGTTCGATTTCATCAATTCGCTCGATTTTGAGGTGAAAGAGATCACAAGCGGTGTTTGTGTTTCGCGCCTGCCGTCGAGCGAGGCGGAGTTACAACGTATTACGAACGCCCTTAACGCCAAGCCCTACACCCACGACGGTGTATGGAATACAGGGGGCTACCTGCATTATCTGACCGGTACGATAACCATCTTCCCACACCTGTTCGGAATGAATGACAGAAGCTATCAGGCCGACTGGCTCGCGGCTATGCGTGAGTACTCACTCGTGGAAACGTTCGATTACGACCACAGCGGATATATAGTTGAGTTTCAGATACCCGAAGACAGAACGATCCCCGAAAGCCACTGGAAGGATATGTTTGCGAAATACGACTTTCTGGAGTGGGTCGAAATGAGTTACAAACGCTACACCCTTGCCGACGAAACAATAGATGGCGGCTACGAAGAGGGCGTCACTGCCATCGACTCGAAGATACACATCAACCTCGTCGAAGATTATAAAACCGCACCGCGAACGTTCCGGCTTCACTGCGCAACGGAAAAGGCATACAGTTCGGGAAGTAATCCTATTATCGTTGCCAAAGAGTTATCCGCAAGTATGATTGACCTCTCATTCAAGGGCGTTGCAGAAATTGGTATGACCGCCGATATAGGCCCCGCAAGGGCATACATCGACCTTGGCGCACTTGCCGAAGGAACATATACCCTCAACCTCTACAACGGCGACGTGAAGCAAACGGCCACATTAATCGTAACGGCCGAAAGCTACTCCATTGAGATGGCCGACAACGATACTTTCGGCTTCAAGCACAAACAACTTAACCGTATTCCCGATAATACGATATGGGGATATGTCGCCTACCACCAAGCATCGACTTCGACGCTCGTGGAGTCGTTCCTAAACGACCTCACAGGTGCAGGAGCAGTGAAAAAAGCGTATCGCCCCGGATATTACCTCCATTTCGAGATCGATGAAAGCGGCGATATCGTCCAGCCTGTTCCGGGAACTACGGGGCATTATTTCGACCGGTTATTCGTGTATGACTATCAGGGTGATCTTGCAAACATAGATCGACTGGTCGAACAATATGCACTCGGCCATGAGTCGGAAATGAGCATAATGCTCTACACCGAAAGCGGAGAGGAATTTCGGAGTTGGATGTACAACCGCTGACATATCGTAAATTGGAATGAGAAAAGGAATAGCTCTGCTGAAAAAGGCAGGAAATATCATCATTGAAGTAGGATTCTGGGGATCTGTCTGCCTCATTGTTTACGTCTGCCTGCTGATATTCCTTTTCGCTTCCTTTAAAATCCCCACCGATTCGATGACGCCTACGCTGGTGCCGGGCGATTTTGTGTTGGTCAATAAGGCCATTACCGGCGCCCGTGTCTTCAATATCTTCGCTTCCCTCCGCGAGGAAGAAACACCGATCTACCGCCTGCCCGGCTTGAAAAAGGTGGAGGCGGACGATGTTATTATCTTCAATTTTCCTTACCCCAACAGCATGGATAGCCTGCAAATGCACATCATGAAGTATTATGCAAAGAGATGTATCGGTGTGCCGGGTGATTCTTTGGTGATACGAAACGGTTTCTACGGCCTGGCCGGAAAAGAGGAGCGGAAGATTGGTTTCCTGCCCGGACAGGAACGCCTGTCGCGCCATCTGGCTGAAGTGATGAAGGAAGGTGATCTCCATTACAGTTTCCCTTACGATTCCGTCGCCGGCTGGAATATCCGCGACTTCGGGGCGCTTTATATTCCCGCCAAAGGCGATTACATCTCCATGACCCCGTTTCATTTCTTATTATACAGAAAGCTGATAGAGTGGGAACAGAAGGCCTCACTCCAACTTGCCCCCGACGGCAGCGTTACGCTGGGAGGAAAGGCATTGCCGTTTTACCGTTTCTGCCATAATTACTACTTTGCGGGCGGCGATCATGCAATAGATTCCCGGGACTCGCGTTATTGGGGACTGCTTCCCGAAGAATTTATTGTCGGAAAAGTATGGCGCATCTGGAAATCGGTCGATCCCCTGACCGGAAAGATGCGGTGGGAAAGAGTTCTTACGGCCCCCTAAATGGGACTGACCCGAAAGTCGATTTAAAAGATTAAACACAGAGGCACGGAGGCGCAGAGATTTATATATTCTCCTGATAGCAAGAAAAATAAAAAAACTCTGTGCCTCCGTGCCTCTGTGTTTAATCTCTTTTAAAAGCATTTTTACCTCGTTTTTTACATTTCTCTGCTCAAAAAAATGTAAAAACCGGAAAAAGCAGCAATTTCGGATGCCGCAAAGTTGTTAAACAGCCTGAATCCGTTGTTTAACGCACATAGCCCTGCTGTTTAACAGCGAGAGGTGTGGGAGTGCACGCGGAGATTTGCCGTGTTTAACAATTTTTTGACCGTGTTTAACACATAGACCTCCTTGCCTGCATCAGAGAGAAAAACGCCCGCAAATCCGGTTGGATTTTTCATTCTCCGCTTTCGTTTTTTTCTAAAACCCGGAAAATTCCGAATGTAAATATTGCCTTTAAGCGACTGTGCCTGATTGCGTTGCAGCGTTTTTAGTATCTTCTACGGTCGTTTATTTGAAATTTTTCTTCTCGCGGGCGAAAATACAGCCTTATTTCATTATCTTTGCACCGCTTTTTAGCCCCGTACGTGTGATGGGAAATTAGAAGCGCTAATTTTGAGTAACACAAAAAAGAATTAAAATGAAGACTTTTGCTTTAGAAGGAAAATCGAGAGAGATCGCAGCAAGTTCTGCGGATCAGAAAAGAGCGTTGAGCGCGTTAAGGAAAAATGCTCAAGTTCCGGCTGTTTTATACGGCGGAGAAAGTGTGGTTCATTTCAGTGTCGATTTCGATGCTGTCCGTACTTTGATCTACACGCCGGAAGTGTATCTGGTAGAGTTGGCTATCGGCGGAACAAAGAAAATGGCTGTTCTTAAAGATTTGCAATTCCAGCCGGTTACCGACGATTTATTGCACATCGACTTTCAGGAAATCTTTGCCGACAAACCGGTAGTAATTGAAGTGCCTGTGGCTCTGTCCGGTTATGCGGAAGGGGTGAAAGCCGGGGGTAAATTAATACTGCGCATGCGTAAACTGAAAGTGAAAGCCCTTTACAAGCACTTGCCTGAAAAGCTGGTTATCAATATAGACTCATTAGGTTTGGGCAAATCCATGCAGATCGGAGAACTGAGCTTTGAGAATATGGAACTGATGAGCGCGAAAAACGCCGTAGTCTGTGCCGTTCAATTGACCCGTGCCGCTCGTGGAGCTGCCGCTGCTGCTGCCGGAAAGTAAAATAAAGGCCCCCTAAATCCCCCGAAGGGGGACTTGAGAATTGACAATTGCGAAGTTCTCAAGTCCCCCTTCGGGGGATTTAGGGGGCTTTCTCTTTATTACAATATGAAATATCTGATTGCCGGATTAGGAAATATCGGTTCGGAATATTGGGGAACCCGCCACAATATAGGCTTCCGTGTGGTGAATAAGCTGGTGGAAAACGCCGGAGGGCAATTCACCGAACAGCGTTATGGTGCCGTTTCAAAGATACGGGTAAAGAACAAGGAACTTGTCGTGCTCAAGCCGAACACGTTTATGAACCTCAGCGGTAATGCCATTCGCTACTGGCTGCAAAAGGAGAATATTCCGGTAGAGAAGTTACTGGTAATCGTAGACGACATCGCTCTCCCTTTCGGCACTCTCCGCCTGAAACCCAAAGGCAGCGACGCCGGACATAACGGATTGAAGAACATTCAGCAAGTTCTTGCTACACAGCAATACTGTCGCCTGCGCTTCGGGATAGGGAATCAGTTTCCGAAAGGAGGACAGATAGATTATGTTCTGGGGATGTTCGACCCCGAAGAACTGGAAATCATGCCGCCTATTTTGGATCGTGCCGCCGATATTGTCAAAAGCTTCTGCCTGGCAGGAGTGGAGATTACGATGAATCAATATAATTAGGGCCTTGAGGCTTTCATCATGAATGAAGTTCGGATAGATAAATGGATGTGGGCTACGCGGATCTTCAAGAGCCGCTCGATAGCCGTCGATGCCTGCAAGAAGAAAAGGGTGATGATCGGGGGGGTAAACGTCAAGCCGTCGCGCATGATCAGGGAAGGAGAGATTATTCAAGTGCGCAAACCGCCCATTGTGTATTCCTTTAAGGTATTGGTGCTGACCGAACGCCGCATGGGGGCGAAGCTGGTTCCCGAATATCTGGAGAACGTAACCCCGCCGGATCAGTACGAACTGCTGGAGATGAACAGCATCTCCGGCTTCGTGAACCGCACCAAAGGGACGGGGCGACCTACCAAAAAAGACCGCCGGGAACTGGATAACTTCTCCGATCCCGGCGCTGATGACGGCTTTGATTTCGACTTCGACTTCGATTCGGATACCGACGAATGAACGCCTAAACCCGGTCGGCAGGATAGACAATCCCCAGCTGTCGCCGGATCTCATCAATGATTTCAATCACGGACAGTGAGTTCTGCCAGCTGTTCGTTTCCGACTGTTGCCTGCCGGCAAGCACAAGGTCGATAAATTCTTTTACCTCATAGTAGTATTCATCCCTATCCGCCGTGGCGGAGATTCTTTCAGGAAGAACAGGTTCGTTCTTTCCCGATTCCGGCTGCCTGCGAGGAATGTAATCGACGGTGCCGATGATGTTGATCCTGTCCATCAGCAGATTTCCGTCTTCTCCCTGTATCTCGGAGGGCAGGATCGAGTCGGCGATCTTGGAGTAGAGCACCGTAGCGTTCATTCCTTCGTACCGGAAATTGACCGCCCCCTGCCCGTCGGCGCCCGACGAGAGCACCACTCCGACGGCATCAATCCTTTGAGGAGCGCCGAAGAGCACCACCATCGGATAGATCGTATATACGCCAATGTCCATGATCGCGCCGTTTGACATCGCGGGGTTGAAGGCATTCAGCACGGTGCCTTCCCTGAACTTGTCGTAGCGCGAGGAATACTGGCAGTAGCAGGAGAAGTAGCGGCGCACCGTTCCTACCCTGTGAAGACTGTCGCGTATTGCCCGAAAGTTGGGTGTAAGCGTCGGCTTCATCGCCTCCATGAAGGCAACGCCGTTTCGCGTGGCCGCGGCAATCATCTCACGCACTTCCGCAGCGTTCGAGGCGAGTGGTTTTTCGCACAGCACGTGTTTCCCTCTGTCCATGCAGAGGATGCTCTGCGGGGCATGAAGAAAGTTGGGCGAAGCGATATAAACGGCGTCGATCAAGGGGCTTTCCGCCATCTCTTCCAAAGATGTAAACGTGTGGGGGATGCCGTGTTTTTGGGCGAAAGCATCCGCCGTTTCCTGTTTGCGCGAGTATACGGCCGCGAGATCGAAACGCGCGTCTTCCCGTCCGCCTGCTATTATCCGGTCGGTAATAAAGTTTGTGCCGACTACTCCGAAGCGTACTTTTTCCATATTTTCTTTTCTCCTTTTTTTCTTTCCTGTCTGCCTTTTCTTCCGAAGGAGAAGGGGGTTATTTCTTTATTCTGAATGGGGGTTTGATTACCTGCGCCTTGAGGTCGCGGTTGCGGATGCGGATAAAGATTTCGGTTCCCGCCTTGGCGAGTTCCGTTTTCACGTATCCCATGCCGATTCCCTTGCGGAGGAAAGGCGACATGGTGCCCGAAGTTACCGTGCCTGTGATATGGCCTTCCGCATCGACGATCTCGTATCCGTGACGGGGAATGCCCTTGTCTATCATTTCAAAGGCGCAGAGTTTGCGGGCGACGCCTTCCTGCTTCTGGCGTTCCAGCGAGGCACGGTTGGTGAAATCCTTTCCTTCCGCAAACTTGGTGATCCATCCCAGTCCGGCTTCGAGCGGCGAGGTTGTGTCGTCGAGATCGTTTCCGTAGAGGCAAAAGCCGGCTTCGAGGCGCAGGGTGTCGCGCGCTCCCAGACCGATCGGCTTGATGCCTTCCGCGCGACCGGCCTCAAAGATTGCGTTCCAGATGCTTGCGGCGTCTTCGGGAGCAAAGTAGAGTTCAAAGCCGCCGGCGCCGGTGTAGCCCGTGTTGGATATGAGCACGTTACGGCATCCTGCAAACTCTCCTTCTCGGAAGGTGTAATAAGGGATTTGAGAGAGATCGACGGGAGTGAGGCGTTGCAGTATCTCCGTTGCGCGGGGGCCTTGAATGGCCAGCTGGGCGGTGGTGTCAGATGCGTTTTCGAGCACGGCGTTCATCGGATTGTGGGCGTTGCACCAGTCCCAATCCTTTTGCAGATTGCCGGCATTGACCACCAGCAGGTAGGTGTCTTCCTCGTAGCAGTAGACCAGCAGGTCATCGACGATGCCGCCCGTTTCGTTCGGGAAACAGGAATATTGTATCTTTCCCGGCGTCAGAACCGACGCATCGTTTGAAGTGATTGCCTGCAGAAAGGCCAACGCATTGGCGCCTTTCACCCAGAACTCGCCCATGTGGGAAACATCGAACACGCCGGCGCCGTTCACTACCGTCGTATGTTCGTCGATAATACCGGTATACTCGATGGGCATGTTGTAGCCGGCAAACTCGTGCATCTTTGCGCCTATGGCGATATGCAGATGCGTAAAAGGTGTTGTTTTCATACGTTTACTTATTTCGGATGGTTTATTGAATGCGTTCTGCGAGTGGGCGTATTTTCATTGTTTCATGGTGATATACAGCCAAATAATTCGCGCCAAAAGTACGTAATATTCTTCATTGTGCATACCTTTGCTGCATTAAAACTCAATACGGATGCTGCGCTTGTTATACATTATCTATACCTGGCTGGTTTTTGTTCCGCTCTTTCTGGTGTTTACAGCCGCTACTGCACTTGCCACGATCCTCGGATGCCTGCTCGGGGGAGAAAGGCTCTTCGCCTATTATCCGGGGATGATCTGGTCGCGCCTCACCTGCTATCTTGCCCTCTGCCCGGTGAGGGTGAAGGGGAGGGAGCATATCGACAGGCGGCATTCCTGCGTCTTCGCCGCCAATCATCAGGGCGCTTTCGATATCTTTCTGATCTATGGTTTTTTGGGAGTTCCGGTGAAATGGGTGATGAAGTCCGGGATCGGGAAAATACCGCTGATAGGCGCCGCCTGCCGTGCCGCCGGTTTTGTTTTCGTAGACAACTCTACGCCGAAAGCAGCGCGCCGCAGCATTGTCGAAGCGGAAAAGAGCTTGAGCCGGGGAGCTTCGATAGCCATTTTCCCGGAAGGATCGCGCACTTACGACGGAAGGATGATACGTTTTCGCAAGGGAGCCTACCGAATGGCTGTCGATCAGCGCCTGCCCGTAGTGCCGATCACGCTGAACGGTCCTTTCCACGTATTGCCGATCGGTTCCCTAAACCTGCGCCGCCACCGGATGGAGATGATCATTCATCCGCCGATGTACCGCGACTATACTGACGTTTCAGGCAAGACGCTGCAACAGATGGCCGATGAAACCCGGAGAATAATCGAATCCGGTCTGTGGAAAGAGTTTAAGGATCCGGTCAATTCCATTCCTGAGGTATGAATATTCAGGTTAATAGCCAATCAATGGCATTCATCTGCTTTACTCCATTATGGCTACCGGTTTCGTAATCCATCGTAATAAGCAGCCGCTCGTTAAAATCGGGGATTTTGGTAAATGGGGCAAGCTCCCGCTCTAATGTTTTCGGGTCTTTCACCGTATATGCCACTTGAATGTATTTGGTATAGCCGTTTTTGTCCCGTACAACAAAATCAACCTCAAGATTATCCGCCTTGCCTATCCATACTTGTGAATTTCGGCGTTGCAATTCAAGGTAGACGATATTTTCGAGCAAATGCCCTGTGTCTGCCGCAAATTCCTTACCAAGCAATGCGTAACGCAACCCCAAGTCCACCGGATAATATTTCTCCTGTGTCGCCAAATGCTGCCTGCCTTTTATATCGTAGCGGGTTACCTGATAAAAAAGATAAGATTCCACAAGCGTATCAATGTATTTTGAAACAGTCTTATTGTCAATCTTTTTACCGTTCGCTGTCAGGACTTTAGCCATATTTCCGGAGGAAACAGTTGAGCCAATACTGTCAATCAAAAAATTAACCACTTCAATATAAGATGTTTCGTAATAGATAGTGTGCCGTTTTTGTATATCGTTCTCATAAATATTCCGGAAAACGGTTTTCAGATACGCATAAGCAAGGTTTTCACTTGATTCTGCAAGTCCGACAGCTTCGGGAAAACCGCCTCTACGCATATATTCGGTAAAAGCACGGTCGGGATTAGCCGATTTGCCTGTAAACTCCAAGTATTCGGCAAAAGAGAACGGCAGGATGTTGATTTCAAATGCCCTTCCTGTAAGCAAGGTAGCCAGTTCGCTTGATAACAGATAGGCATTGGAGCCTGTAACATACAAATCCACATTAGGAGTAACAAACAGACCTTCCAGTAGCTTCTCAAATTCGGATATGTTCTGAATCTCATCTATAAAAACATAGTTCATCACATTGTCCTGCAATCGGATTTTGATATAATCATAGATATCTTTCCAGTTCTTTTCGGCGAGAAAGCGAAACTCGGGCAAATCTATATTGATAGAGATAAGTGCTACATTTGGATTCCCGGCTTTTAGCAGTTCCTGAAACTGCAAGAGCAAAGTTGATTTTCCTGCACGGCGAACTCCTGTTACTACTTTTATTAAGTTCTTGTCTTTAAGAACGGTGAGTTTATCAAGTTCCGTCTTTCTTATAATCTGTTGCATACGGGTTATCTTAAATTTCTAAGCATCAAAGATAAACGAAATTCCTAAAACTTGCGATTCCCTGCAAGTTTTAGGAATTTCAATACCTGAGAATCCCCCGTTTGCTGACACCGAGGCTAAAGCCGTAAGTACGGTTTCCTGTCACATTGCCCGTATCTCCGCCAAAAGCGCCGGTGAAAGCCCAGCCCGACAGGCGGGGATGTGCGTAGTTTGCTTCGACAAGGAACGAAGTGCCGCTTTGCTTTTTCAGGAAAGGTCGATAGGGAGTGCCCCAACCATTCATCACGGTAAGCAGCACACGATAAGACAATTGCCGGCTGATGTCACCTTCCATACCGAAATGAATATCCCTAATGCGGGTACTCTTAAAGCCCAAACTACCGTCTTCGTTATACTCGGGTGAAACAAGCAACGGGCTGCCTTCGCTCCGGTTAAAGTAGGTATGGCCGGTTTTGTATTCGCCGTTATTATAATAGTCGTCGGCGCCGCCACCTCTTCCCGGATGGGCGTCGTGATCGAAATTAATGAAATGGAACATTCCGCTCTGGTTTCTTGTCGTGACGTACTCCGTTAGCACTTTCCTTATCAAGGGGAACGACCGGAAGTCTGCTTGAATCCCCCATAATCCGTCGGCCTTATTGTAAAACAGAACACCCGATTTGTCGGAAGCGATATGCTGATGATAAGCCCGGAGTTCCCACTTTTCCTTCACAAAGCCGACTTGAAAGTTGTATGATATATGGTGCGCTCCCAATACATTTACCTGATCCGACAGGCTTGCCCCTTCGCCTCCCGCCATGGCGCAGAAGACACGCAGGAAATCCTTAATCGACTGTGGCTGTTTCCTTGCTGTCGCTCCGGAAGAAGCCCCTCCCCATTGCGCCGTATGGCTTATCCCGAAGGAGAAATAGGCAGGGAAAGCGGAGCGCGAATCCCTCAATCGCAGGGTAAGCGACTTATCGTGCCGGAGAATATTCCGGATATAAACCTGATCCGTCCGGATGAAACTGTTCAGATAATCCTCGTCGAAAGAGCGGCCGACAGACATGTATCCCTTGAAATGAAGCCATCCCTTAGTGGAAGGAACGGTAAGAAATTCGGGAATTGAGATATGGATTTCGGGCACGGGACGTGCGTTTGCCGACCGGATCATATCGCCGCTGCTAAGCCGCCTGTCCCACAAAGAAGTATACTTCTCCTTGCTTCCCACCGTTAGTAAAAGGCTTTTATAACCGAGTTCGGCATATAATTGTTGCAAATATACATTCCTGTAACGGGGAGTAACGGCCAGAGCATCCACGCCGGCCGCCCAGTGAAAACCGTTTCCCAACGATTGCCGATGATCGACGCGCGCGCGCAAATAACCGTTTCCCGCCTCCAAAGGAACAACCCCATAGCGGTTTCCGACGATCCAGAAGGGAGTATACGCGCCCGTTGCGGCAGAGCCTTGAACCTCTACTTCGTAAGTAACGGCATCCGCATCCGGGCCGCTCTGCGACCGGGCGAAAGGAACAAAAACAACCGCCGATAAAAGAATGAAAAGCAGCCTTGCAATCTTCATATTTACATACATGTTTGAATATAGGGAGCAAACTTACAGAAAAATTGTGGATTTTGGCGAAATTCACTACGAGAGGCGAAAAAGAAATAAGTCTAACACACACAGCGAATTGCGAAATGTGAAAAAGTGTTTCTATATATACTACGTGCTCGTAGTACCTATACAACGGCGCCGTAGTATAGGTAGTACGAAGAAATACTACCTATACCAATTTTTGACACGCAGGCTCGCCCCAACCTGACTACTCTGACTACTCTGACTACTTTGACTACTCTGACTACTTTGACTACTCTGACTACTTTGCCTACTCTGACTACTTTTTGCCCAAAGAGTACCTCAAATTAATATTTCGTCCGGATTTATATACAATACATTTTAATTCTTATATTTGCGCATCTTAAATAAATAAGGACATGAAACAGATTATTTTTATTTGCATGGCAATTTTGCTGGCAACCGGATCAGTTTCGGCACAGGCGGTCATTTCGGCCGACCAGGCCACGCACGACTTTGGCGACATGAAAGAAGCAGATGGAAAAGTTTCCCATTCTTTTGAAATCAAAAACACGGGTGACAGCCCTTTGGTTATTACCCGCGTTATCGCTTCCTGCGGATGCACTACGCCGGACTGGACTAAAGAACCGATTGCTGCCGGCAAGACGGGCAAGATCCAGGTGACCTACGATCCGGCAAACCGCCCCGGCCCCTTTACGAAAACCATGTCGGTTTACAGTAACGGGAAAACCGGAAGTTTCATCCTCACCATACGGGGGAACGTGAAGCAGTAGCATCATTTTTAATCCCTCAAAAACCACCGGATGATCTTTAACCTGCATCGCTTTATCTTTGTATGCTTCGGACTTTTGCTGTTCGCACTTGCCGGAGCACAAAACGGTGCGCAGTTGGCAGTGGATGAGATCACCTATAATTTCGGCGACATAAATGAAGCCGACGGCTTGGCTACGCATATTTTTACCGTAAAGAATACCGGAACCGGCCCTTTGGTTATCACTCGCGTCACCGCATCCTGCGGTTGTGCCAAACCGGACTGGAATAAAGAACCGATCGCAGCGGGAGCAACCGGAGAATTAAAAATTGCTTTCGACCCGAAAGGCCGACCGGGGCCTTTTCATAAAACCGTTTCCATATACAGCAATGGCAACAGGGGAAGCTACACCCTGTCGATTAAGGGGAACGTAAAGACCAAATCGTTTCAGCCGGTTTTCACTTATCCCTATTCCATCGGAGAGTTGAAACTGCACACGAAAACAATCCTTTACAGTACGATACGCCCGGAAGAGGCGCTGGGAGAGCGTATCAATCTGCTGAACGATACGCAACAGGCGCTTACCGTACACCTCGGGAAATTGCCCGGCTACTTTACGACGGAAGTCAAGCCATCGACCCTGCAACCGGGCGAAACCGGAGAAATTACAATCATGCTGGATGGAAAAGCCGTAAAGCGCAAGGGACGCATCACGTCGGAATTGCCGGTAACGGTGGTCGGCAGCGATCTGAAGGAATTTAACGGGCAGATCAAGGTTGCCGCAAATGTGGTCGATAACTTCAATAAACGATCCGCATCCGAAAAAGCGCAGGCTCCTGCCGCCCAACTATCCGGTACTCTTCTTGAGTTCGGACAATTACCGGCAAAAGGAAGCATCATTCCTCTTATCGGAGGGAAAAAGAGCATTTCTTTCAACATAAAGAATACAGGGAAATCAACACTTATGATATATAGCGTAACCAGCGATGATGATCGATTGGACATTTCGGGCGGACGCAGAGAACTAAAACCGGGAACCGAAACAACATTCAAAGTGTCGGTTCGTCCGAAAGACGTTAAAACCCGGATGGAGTCACTGATCAACGTCGTTTGCAACGATCCGAACGGGCCGGTTCGCCTAATCAAAGTGACAGCGTACAAATAAATCATGGATCATCCTGAAAACGATGAATTATACAAGGGATTGAAAGTAAATAAAGGTATTTCCAACGCACCGGCAATCAATCCGTACCTGAAGAAACGCGTTCAGCGCAAACAATATACTCCTGCCGAATTTGTGGAAGGTATCCTTAAAGGAAACATAACAATCCTCAGTCAGGCTGTCACTCTGGTGGAAAGTTCCCTTTACGAACACCAACAGACGGCGCAGGAAATTATTGAAAAATGTCTGCCTCATGCCGGTAAATCCATACGTGTCGGTATTACGGGCGTTCCGGGTGCGGGAAAAAGTACATCTATCGACGCTTTCGGTATTCATTTGCTCGACCGGGGGCACAAACTCGCCGTACTCGCCATCGACCCGAGCAGCGAGCGCACCAAAGGAAGTATACTGGGAGATAAAACACGAATGGAAGAACTTTCGCGCCGGGAAAACGCATTCATTCGTCCTTCTCCTTCCGCAGGCTCTCTGGGAGGAGTAGCCCGCAAAACGCGTGAAACAATTATTCTTTGCGAAGCGGCCGGCTTCGATACGGTTTTTGTGGAAACTGTGGGAGTAGGGCAAAGTGAAACGGCCGTTCATTCCATGGTCGATTTCTTCCTTCTCATCCAACTCGCAGGTACAGGCGACGAATTGCAGGGAATAAAACGGGGCATAATGGAAATGGCCGACGGCATAGTGATCAACAAGGCTGACGGCGACAATATCGAGAAAGCCAAACTGGCCGCCGCCCAGTTCAAAAACGCATTACATCTTTTCCCGCCCGCCGAATCCGGATGGGATCCCCGGGTACTGACTTATTCGGGCTATTACAATACCGGGATCAAAGAAATATGGGATATGGTAGAAGCTTATATCTCTTTCACAAAACAGAACGGCTTCTTTGATAAAAAGCGAAACGAGCAAGCCAAATACTGGATGTATGAATCCATCGACGAAAGCCTGCGCAAAAGTTTCTATAACAATCCGGCAGTAATAAAAGAATTAGCCCGGATGGAGCAGATGGTGCTCAACAATGAGATCAGCTCTTTCATGGCAGCCAAACGGATGATGGATATTCAAAAAATCGTTTAGAAGCCTTTCCTAAGGCATTTAGATTATTTTTTGAATGGCTTTATATGCCTCCTGCAACCTGTTTCTGCAAAATCCCAAACCCTTTCCACTCATATATAATTGCGTATATATACAATAATATATATGCGCGCGCGAGGCTACCTGTGTCTAAGCTGTTGCGAAAGCCGGTCAGACCAAAAAAAAAATGTATTAATGTCATTTTTTATTTCATTACATTGATTTTTTTATACATTTGCATAAGAATTGTAATTAAAGTACTAATTAAAAGAGTGTATTTATGATGAAAAAGTTAACTTTTTTGTTTCTATGCTTGCTTGCAAGTGTAGGATTAGCGAGCGCTCAGAACACACAGGTGACAGGTGTTGTGATCTCGGCGGAAGATGGGGAACCCGTTATCGGAGCCTCTGTTATGGTGACAGGGACAACGATAGGAACGGTGACCGATGTTAATGGAAATTTCAGCCTTTCGGCACCGGCCAATGCTACGACTCTGCAAATCTCCTTCATAGGAATGGCAACACAGGAACTACCCGTGCAGGCCAATATGCGTGTCGTTTTGGCGTCTGATACCCAGGCGTTAGATGAGGTTATTGTCGTTGCTTATGGCGTTGCCAAGAAAAGTTCGTTTACCGGGTCTGCCGCGAGTATCAAAAGCGAAAAATTGGAGAACCTTCAATCAACATCCTTTACTAAAGCACTTGAAGGCGCTGCTCCCGGTATTCAGGTAACAGCCAATTCGGGTATGCCGGGTTCTAATGCAACGATCCGTATCCGTGGTATCGGATCAATCAATGCATCAAGTTCGCCTCTGTATGTGGTAGATGGTGCGGCTTACGATGGTGATTTGAGCACAATTGTAACGGACGATATTGAAAGTATTACCGTGTTGAAAGATGCCGCTTCCGCAGCGCTTTATGGCGCCCGCGGAGCAAATGGAGTAATCTTGATCACTACAAAAAAAGGAGAAAAGGGTAAAATTAGCGTAAGTGTAAAAGCGAATGCAGGTATTGTATCCCGCGCGATTCCGGAATACGACCGTGTGAGCACTTCTGAATATTATGAATTAATGTGGGAAGGATGGCGTAATGCTTTGGTTTATGCGAACAATTTCACACCGGAAAATGCTGCTGCGACTGCCAGCGGAACAGGCACAAACGGTATTGTAGGTAGGTTAGGAGGGTATAACAGCTATAATGTGGCAAACGATCAGTTGATCGGTACTGACGGAAAGCTCAATCCAAATGCAAAGCTACTTTATAACGACAACTGGAGTGACGAATTATATCGCACCGCGCTTCGTCAGGACTATAATGTTTCGCTTAATGGAGGTTCCGATAAAGCTACATTCTATGCTTCTATTGCTTATAATGATGAAGATGGTATTGTTAAATGGTCAAATTTCGACCGTTTAAGCGGTAGAGCCGGTGTGTCGGGTGAAGTAAACAATTGGCTGAAAATGGATGCCAGTCTCTCTGCTTCATCTTCCCGTTCTTATGGCTTCCTGGCTGAAGGCAGTTATACTACCAACCCATTCTATTACACTACCGCTATGGGACCGATCTATCCTGTTTATCAATATGATGACAAGGGGAACAGAGTGAAAGACAGCAATGGAAACAATATGTTCGATATGGGTGGAGGATCTTCCGATTATGCTTGGGCGGGACATGTACGCCCTTATGCACCCAATTCAAATCTGATGGTAACTTTGCCTGTCGATGAACGCTCAACGATACGCAATTTGGTTTCCGGCCGGGCAAGCGCAGAGATTAAATTCTTAAAAGATTTCACATTGAAAATATCCGGAAGCACCGATATTTCCAACGACTTGGTGACTGAGTATCAGAATTACCTCTATGGAGATGCGGAATCCGTACAGGGACGTTCCATGAAATCTTACCGGAAACGCCATTCTTTCACTGTAAATCAGCTATTGAACTGGAACAAAAGTTTTGGCGATCACAATATAGCATTGTTGGCAGGACATGAGAATTACTCTTATACCTATAATTACCTGGATGCCACTCGCGTTAAATTCACGGTACCTACAACCGAATTAGTTGCAGGTGCAACGGCGGAAGGCTCTACTTCCTATTCGGATGCATATACCTTGGAAGGATATTTATTCCAGGCTAATTATGACTACGCCGACAGGTATTATTTCTCGGCCTCTTATCGTAGCGACGGTTCTTCCCGTTTTTATAAAGATAGCCGTTGGGGTTCTTTCTGGTCGCTTGGCGGCTCATGGAGATTAAGTGAAGAAAACTTCATAAAAGATAATAGTTGGATCGACAACCTGAAACTGAAAGCCTCTTTTGGGCAACAGGGAAACGATATGATCCTGTCGGAGTATGGCGCATCCAATTTTTACGGATGGCAAAGTTTGTACGGTTTTTCCCATCCGTTTGAAGCCAACGTAAATAATGCGAATGCCAATGGTGCTATCCACTCACAGTTGTCGAATAGAAATCTGCAATGGGAAAAGAATTCAAACCTGAATGTGGGAGTGGAGTTTGGCCTGTTTGATTTTTTGAGAGGCGAGATCGATTACTTCAACAGGGAATCCAGCAATTTGCTGTTTCAGGTGCCAAAGCCGCAATCAGTCGGTATTGATTACCAATGGCAAAATATCGGTACGATGTATAATAGAGGAATTGAAGTTGCTTTAGGTTTTGATATTTTCAAATCAGGCGATTTCAAATGGTCTTTGGATGTAAATGCGACCATGCTGAAAAACAAAGTCACCAAATTACCGGAAGACGCAACCGGTAACCAACCGGACATTATAAGCGGCAGTAGAATTTTACGTAAAGGCTTGCCTCTCAATACATACTGGATTCGTGATTATGTTGGCGTAGATTCGGAAACCGGATTAGCTCTTTATCAAAAGGATGAGTTGGATACCGAAGGTAATGTTACCGGAAAAACGACAACAACAAATCAAAATGATGCGACCTATTACGCAATTGGTGATCCATACGCGGATGTTTTTGGTGGGATAAACAATACATTGAGTTACAAGGGATTCGACTTGTCGATATTCTTAAGCTATCAGATCGGAGGTAAAGGCTATGACAATATCTATGCAATGCTTTCCCATCCCGGAACTTTTGGTTCGCACATGCACAAAGACATGTTGAACCGCTGGCAAAAACCGGGCGATGTTACAAATATCCCGCGTCTTCAGAACAGTTTGACTCAAGCCAGTGCTGCTTCTGACCGTTTCCTCACTGATTTAAGCTTTTTATCTTTGAGAAACATCACATTCGGTTATAACCTTCCTAAAAGTTTTCTGAGAAAACTGGATATTCAGGGATGCCGCCTTTCGCTGACAGCCGACAATATGCATGTATTCTCTGCACGCAAAGGTTTTAACCCGCAACAGTCTTATGGAGGTTCAACCGACTATGTATATTCTCCGGTGAAAGTGGTAAGTTTAGGTTTAAATGTAACATTCTAAAAAGCAAGTAACATGAAAAAAATATTTTCTTCAATTTTGGCATCTTTTCTCCTGTTGTCAGGAACAGGATGCAGTGATGATTATCTGGAAACAAACCCGACGGATAGTGTATCTGACGAAGCACTGTTCTCGACAGTGGCCGGAGCGGAAACAGCTTTGAACGGAATGCTCCGTTTCACTTATATGTATCATGGCGACCATGACCGATTCGGACAAAAATCGATAGACATCATCATGGATATGATGGCTGATGATTTATTGCAAACAGAGCGTGGCTATGGTTGGTTAGTGTCTTGGTATCAATACCTGTCCTCAACGGATGCTACACGTTCGGAACTGGAATTTGTTTGGTCTTATTATTACGATCTGATTGATAACGCCAATCTGATTATTTTAAATGTAGATGATGCGGGAGATTATGACTTTAACGAGTTGTTGGCCAAATCTATTAAAGGACAGGCTTATGCTATTCGTGCATATTCCCATTATCAGTTGGTGCAGATATTTGCCAAAAGATACGAACAGGGAGGAGGCAACGGTCATTTAGGCGTTCCTTTGGTACTCGACGATAGCGGAGAACCCCTGCCCCGTTCTACGGTAAACGAAGTGTATGCACAGATTGTCAAGGATATTGACAGTGCTATATCACTTCTTAAGGAAGCTGATTATGATCAGGAATGGCCAAACAAATCATATATTACCTTGCCTGTTGCGCAGGGAATCAAAGCACGTGTGGCACTTACCACAGGAGATTGGAGCACTGCTGCAACTATGGCAAACACTGCACGCCAGGATTATGATTTGACAGATGATTATAAAGGCGGTTGGATGGACTACACAGACGAAGAATGGATGTGGGGTGCAGACGTTATTTCTGAACAACAAACCAGTTATGCATCTCTTGGCTCGCAGATAGATCCGTTCTTTGGAGGTTATGCAACCTTGGGCAGCCATAAATTGGGCAGTACGGAAATGGTGGAATATATGGCGGATTCCGACCTGCGTAAACAATTATTCCAACCTGAGAAGTTCTTTTCACAGGCTGTTATAAATACTTATTTTGCCAAAGGAAAGTTTAAATATGTAGGGTATAAATTCTCGGGATATGGAAGTTGGGAGAACGACTATCTGTTTATGAAGGCCGGTGAGATGTATCTGATCGAAGCAGAAGCCTTAGCCCGTTTGGGACGTGACGCAGATGCGCAGAATGTGATTTTTGGACTCACTCAAAATCGTGATCCGGAAGCCGTAAAACCGACCGTAACCGGAGAAGAGTTGATTCGGCACATACTCATGGAGCGGCGTTGCGACCTTTGGGGTGAAGGATTCCGGTGGTTAGACATCAAACGTTTGGGAATCCCGATGGACAGAAGAAATAAAGGTCATAATGATACTTTTTGGAATGGAGTGGATTACCTTGAACCTTCCGATTGGCGTATGACTTTCCTCATTCCGAAACAGGAGTTGGACTCCAACCCAAATATGGTACAAAATGATACTAAATAGTTGCTTAAAAAAGCTATACGTTTCATCCGGCGGCATCGTTCCCGAATCCGGTACCGGATATTGAATAAGAATTAACACCATTAGAAAAAGGATAAGCAGTTGACGGTTAATACTTCACTTCACTACACTTTGTTGATTGTTTATCCGGAAAGAGGCCCTGACGAGGGTCTCTTTTTTTTTCTAACATTTTATATTCAGCTGATGCAGCACGTTGCGTATCTTTTCAAAGGTACCGATGCGGGTAGGCACTAACGGCAGGCGGAGTTTGTTCTTGATAAATCCCATCATGTGGAGCATACATTTCACTCCGGCCGGGTTACCGTCTACGAAAAGAAGATCGAAAAGTTCGGTGAAACTGTGATGAATGGTTCGCGCACTGCCATAATCTCCGGCAAGCGAAAGGCGTACCATGCGGCTGAACTCGCGGGGAAAAGCATTCCCGATGACGGAAATAACACCGATGGCGCCCAGCGTGACCAAGGGGAAAGTGATGCCGTCGTCGCCCGATATGACGTTGAAGTTGGCCGGCTTGTTCTTGATAATATCGTCCATTTGGGTGATATTGCCCGAAGCCTCCTTCACTGCAATCACGTTATCAAATTCGCGGGCTATGCGCAACGTCGTTTCGGCCGTCATATTCACCCCTGTCCTTCCCGGTACATTGTAGAGAACGATCGGGAGGCGGGTAGCCGTTGCAATCGCTTTGTAGTGCTGATAGATTCCTTCCTGCGAGGGTTTGTTGTAATAAGGCACTACGGAAAGTATGGCGTCGATACCATTGAAGTCGTCGTGTTTCAATTTTTCCACGATGGAGCGCGTGCAGTTTCCTCCAACTCCCAGTACAACAGGAATACGGCCACGCACGCGGGTGAGTGCCAGATTGACGATTTTCTTTTTCTCTTCTTCCGTCAGTGTGGGTGTTTCGGCTGTCGTGCCCAGCACCACCAGATAGTCCGTACCATTCTGCAACTGGTAATCCACCAGCTTGCCCAATGCTTCGTAATCCACACTGTCATCTTCGTTAAAGGGAGTTATAAGCGCAACTCCCATACCTCGCAAGTTTATATCCGCCATGGGGAATTTATTTTCTATTTGTAGTTTGCAATGCAAAAATAGGCAAATAACATAACCTGCCGGCAAAAACGGGTGAAAATTTAAACACTGCCGCAGCTTTTGAAACAGTAAGATATACCGGTCAATTTCTCATTTCCAACTTCCCGGCATCCCAGTAGACAGGTGATCCGGAAAGGTAGCTTTCGTAGCATAACAGGGCAGGGGCGGCCGACTGTACGCCAAAAACGACATCTGCGGCAATCGGCGTCCGGTTGCGAATGCCGGAAAAGAAGTTGGAGAAGTGGTCGTAGTGCCCGCCCTTATAGCCTTCGCTTGCTTTGAATACTACTTCGTTGGGCGAGATCACCTCAAAGGCATCGATCCCTTCGCCCAACTGCGCCAGCTGTTTCAGGCGATTCGTATCGACAGGCTTGAGAGAAGTCAGCGTCACCCTGTTCCATTCCACGCGGAGCTTCCCTTCGGAGCCTACAATAAGGAAGTTCATGCTTCCCCAGGCACGCGAAACGCCGTCTACATAGTTTGCACCCAGTTGCACGGTAAAGGCGCCCACATTGTTGCGGTCGGGGTAGTTGAAATAGCCGAGCATGATGTCCGGCGTATCGCGCAGCGAATCGAGCTTGTTGTAAATACCGCCGGTTGTATATACTTTCTCCGGCCCTTGGGCATCGGTGATATAATGCAGGCTGGCAAGTACGTGCACAAACAGGTCGCCGGCTATGCCGGTACTATAATCCTTCCAGTTGCGCCAGTAGAGGAAACGCTGGGCATCGAAATCCCGCCGGGGCGCTTTCCCGAGAAACCGGCTCCACCAGATCGTTTTTTCGGAAGCAGTTTCGGGAATCCGGTATGAGTCGTTCGTGCGGGGAGGGTTGCTGAACTGCCCGTCGATGAAGTTTACTTTTCCGATGATCCCGCCCAAAACCAGTTGCCGCGCTTTCCGGTTGCCCAGCGATGCCATCCCCTGGCTTCCTGCCTGAAAACAAACGCCGCTTGTTTGCTGCGCGTTGATCATGGCCTTTGCTTCGTTGATTTTGTGGATTACCGGTTTTTCGCAGTAAACATGCTTACCGGCTTTCATGGCGCCGACGGCAATATCAAGATGCCAGTGGTCGGGCGTGGCAACAATCACGGCATCCACGTCTTTCCGTTTAAGCAATTCCCTGTAATCCTTCGTGGTGAAGAGAGAATCTCCCCAGCGCTCCTTAGCCGCCGCAAGACGGTCGTCGAAGAGGTCGCACACCGCCGTCAGCCTTATTCCGTCCACCCGCAGGGCAGTATTTGTATCACCTGTACCCTGCGTGCCGCAGCCGATAAGCCCCAGCCGTATCTCGTTGTTGTCCACTGCCGGTTCGCTTGTCGCCCGGTTTCGTTCTTTTCCCCATAAAAATGAAGGGACAGACGGCAGAAGTATACTCCCCGCCATCAATTGCCTGATAAAATTCCTGCGCCTCGTCAT
>JAITVG010000118.1 GCA_031285925.1 Tannerellaceae bacterium | reverse complement strand
TATATAATGACAAAGAAACCTGTATAGTGTTACTTTTACACCATAATGCATTAATCGCACAAAAGCTATGGTAGAGGAATTAAAAGAGAAGGTATTCAAGGCCAATATCGACCTGGTTAAACATGGCCTCGTTATTTTCACCTGGGGAAACGTGAGCGGCATCGACCGCGAAAAGGGGCTGGTGGTCATTAAACCGTCCGGTGTTTCTTACGATGAAATGAAAGTGTCGGACATGGCAGTCCTCGACCTGGAAGGCAACAGGGTGGAAGGAAAGCTCAATCCGTCTTCGGACACTCCCACCCACCTGGTGCTGTACAATTCATTTCCTGACGTCGGAGGAATCGTACATACCCACTCCACTTTTGCTACGTCGTGGGCGCAGGCGGGAAAAGACATTCCCAACATCGGCACTACCCACGCCGACTATTTCAATGCGGCGATCCCCTGCACACGTCAAATGACCCGGCAGGAAATCGAAGGCGAATACGAAAAGGAAACGGGAAACGTAATCGTTGAACGCTTTAAGGAAGTCAATCCGATGTATATCCCCGGCGTGCTGGTAAACAATCACGGCCCGTTTGCTTGGGGAAAAGATGCGGAAGAAGCCGTTCACAACGCGGCAGTCATGGAACAGGTAGCCAAAATGGCTTACATCTCCTTCCTTATCCATCCGGAATTAAGGATGAACGAACCTCTTATCGCGAAACACTTCCATCGGAAACATGGAAAAGACGCTTATTACGGACAAAAAAACATCTAATTGTTTTCCCGAAAATCATCTAAATGCTTTTCCAAAACCATTTAGATGGTTTTAAAAATCATTTAGACGGCTTTGGGAAAGCATTTAGATGATTTTTTCGGCCTCTTACAGGAACAAATTTCAACAATCAAATATTATCTTACAACATGGATTATTTCAAAGATTTGGAAGTATGGTTCGTCACGGGAGCACAGCTCCTGTACGGAGGAGATGCCGTCGTTCAGGTAGACGGGCACTCGAATGAAATGGTTAAGGGCTTGAACGATTCCGGCAGACTGCCCGTAAAGGTGGTTTACAAGGGAACAGCAAACTCAAGTGCGGAAGTGTCGGCGGTTCTCCGCGCGGCCAACAGTGACGGGAAATGTATTGGTGTCATCACGTGGATGCATACATTTTCCCCTGCCAAAATGTGGATACACGGCCTGAAAGACTATAAGAAGCCTTTGCTCCACTTCCACACGCAGTTCAACCGGGAAATACCCTGGGATACGATGAACATGGACTTCATGAACCTAAACCAGTCGGCGCACGGCGACCGCGAATTCGGACACATCATTTCCCGTATGCGCAAGCCCTGCAAAGTTGTGGTAGGCCACTGGCAGGATGAAAAGGCGCAACGGAAAATCGCCGTATGGCAGCGTGTAGCCGCGGCTTGGGCAGATGCGCAGGAGATGCGGATCATTCGCCTGGGCGACCAGATGAACAATGTGGCCGTAACCGACGGAGATAAGGTAGAGGCCGAGATCCGTTTGGGTTATCACGTAGACTTCTGCAACATAGCGCAGTTGAGAGATTACCAAAACGATGTGACGGATGCAGAGATCAACACCTTGATCCACACGTACAGTGAGGAATATGAAACTGCGCCGGATTCATGGAATCACACACACTTCACACAGCAGGTGCGCCATGCGGCTATTGCCGAGATCGCTCTTCGCCGTCTGTTGAAAGAAACCGGCGCGAAGGCATTCACTACGCACTTTGACAATCTGGACGGGATCGATCAGCTTCCGGGATTAGCCTGTCAGCGTTTGATGGCCGAGGGTTACGGCTTCGGCGCCGAAGGCGACTGGAAAACCGCCGCTCTGTGCCGCACCATGTACGTAATGGGGCAGGGACTTCCCGAAGGTTGTTCGTTCCTTGAAGACTATACATTGAATTTCGACGGCGAAAACAGTGCGATCCTGCAGGCGCACATGTTGGAAGTATCTCCGATGATTGCGGAACAGAAGCCACGGCTGGAAGTACATCCTTTGGGTATCGGCGGTAAAAACGATCCCGCCCGCCTGGTGTTCACTTCCAAAGAAGGTGCAGGTACGGCTTCGACGATTGTGGATATGGGCAACCGTTTCCGCCTGATCGTAAACAAAGTGGATTGTATCAAAAGTAAACCGCTGCCTAAACTGCCGGTAGCTTCCGCCCTGTGGATTCCGCGCCCGAACTTTGAGATCGGCGCCGGATCATGGATCATGGCAGGGGGAACTCATCACTCGGCGTTTTCTTACGACCTTACAGCGGAATACTGGCAGGATTACGCCGAAATAGCAGGGATCGAGATCCTCGTCATTGATGAAAATACAACAATCGAAAGCTTCAAGAGGGATCTCCGTATAAATGAAATATACTACATGTTGAACCGTGCATTGGAAGCTTAGCTATGGATAATGACAGATTTGTTATCGGAATAGACTACGGCACCGACTCCTGCCGCGCCGTAGTGGTCAATGCTTCCACCGGAGAAGAGCTGGCTTCCGCCGTGAAATATTATTCCCGCTGGGCGGAAGGAAAGTATTGCGATCCCGGGAAAAATCAATACCGCCAACATCCGCTGGATTATATTGAAAGTCTGGAAGATGCAATCAGAGAGTCGCTGTCCGGATGTCCGTCCGGGACGGCGGAAAATGTCGTCGGCATCGCGTTCGACACTACGGGAAGCACTCCCGTACTTACGGATGAAAACGGTACTCCTCTTGCTCTGTTGCCTGAGTTCGCGGAAAATCCGAACGCGATGTTCGTACTCTGGAAAGACCACACGGCAATTGAAGAAGCTGCCGAAATCAACGAACTCGCCCGCAAATGGGAGATTGATTATACGGCTTATGAAGGTGGAATTTATTCGTCCGAATGGGTATGGGCGAAGATGTTGCACGTGTTGCGCGCCGACAAAAGCATACGCACGAAAGCATACGCATGGATCGAACATTGCGACTGGTTGCCTGCGGTGCTGACCGGTGTGGTTAAATCGGAAGAAGTGTATCGCAGCCGTTGTGCCGCCGGACATAAAGCCATGTGGCACGAAAAATGGGGTGGACTGCCCGGCGAGGAGTTTCTGACTGCACTCGATCCGCTACTGGCCGGATTCCGTGGCCATCTTTTCTCGGAAACCTTCACCACCGACGTAAAAGTAGGCACGCTCACCAAAGAATGGGCCGACCGGCTTGGTTTACCGGAAACGGTAGCGGTAGCGGTAGGCGCTTTCGACTGTCATACGGGCGCTGTCGGAGCTGAAATTACGCCGAAAGCATTCGTTCGCGTGATCGGCACTTCTACCTGCGACATCATGGTGTCGTCCTATGAAGAAATGGGCGACAAGCTGATTCCCGGTATTTGCGGACAGGTAGACGGCTCTGTAATCCCCGGTATGATCGGACTGGAAGCCGGGCAATCCGGATTCGGCGATATATACGCCTGGTTCAAACGGGTATTGGAATGGCCGCTGGAAAACATCCTGTCGCAGACAACTCTGATCGACGAAGCGACAAAAGCTAAACTGATTAAAGATACAGCGGATCAAATTATTCCCATACTGTCGGAAGAAGCAGCTAAAATTCCCGCACGGGAAAGCACGATCCTTGCCGTGGACTGGATGAATGGCCGCCGTACTCCCGATGCGAGTCAGGCGGTGAAAGGTACGATCACCGGTTTGAACCTGGCCAGTTCCGCACCGTTAATTTTCCGCGCCTTAGTCGAAGCCACAGCGTTTGGCTCTAAAGCAATCGTAGATCGCTTCCTTGAAAACGGCATTGAGATCAACAGCGTAATCGGTATCGGCGGTATTTCCCTGAAATCTCCGTTTGTGATGCAAACGCTTTCCGATGTGTTGAACATGCCGATCAAAGTAGCGAAGTCGGAACAGGCCTGTGCATTCGGTGCGTCCATGTTTGCCGCCGTCGCAGCCGGTATGTACGAAAAGGTAGAAGACGCACAGAAAGCAATGGGACAGGGATTTGCCAATGAATACTTTCCTGATGAAGCAAATCATTTGATCTATAAGGAACTGTACGGGAAATACATCGCTTTAGGCCGGTTCACCGAAAATAGCGCTATATTTGCGGGAAATTTCAATTCTCCATCGCTATGAACGACAATAAACTTATGAACAGAGCAGCGGACAACATTCGCATCCTGGCTGCGTCAATGGTAGAACATGCTAAATCCGGACACCCGGGTGGCGCTATGGGCGGCGCTGATTTCGTGAATGTACTATATTCCGAGTTTCTCATCTTCGACCCCAAGAATCCTGCGTGGGAAGGGCGCGACCGTTTCTTCCTTGATCCGGGGCACATGTCTACTATGCTCTACGCCGTATTGTCGCTTTACGGTAAGTACACGATGGAAGATCTTTCGCAATTCCGCCAATGGGGAAGCCCAACGCCGGGACATCCCGAACGGGACTTGACACGCGGCATTGAGAATACTTCCGGGCCTTTGGGGCAGGGACACACGATGGCTGTCGGTGCGGCCATAGCCGCCAAATTCCTGAAAGCTCGTCTGGGAGATCAAATGAACCAGACAATCTACGCTTATATTTCCGACGGCGGTATTCAGGAAGAAATCTCCCAGGGCGCGGGACGTATAGCCGGTACTTTGGGACTGGACAACCTGATCATGTTTTACGATGCCAATAACGTTCAGCTTTCTACCACGGTGGAAGAAGTTACGTGTGAAAACGTTGCGATGAAATACGAAGCATGGGGCTGGAAAGTAATCACTATCAACGGAAACGATGCCGACGAGATACGCAAAGCATTGAATGCAGCGAAAGCAGAAAAGGCGCGCCCCACTCTGATCATCGGAAATACCGTTATGGGTAAAGGCGCTATGGCCGAAGACAGGAGTTCGTATGAGAACAAGGTTTCGACTCACGGACAACCGCTTTCCGCCGCCGGCGCCAGCCCAAATGCGACAATAACTAATCTGGGAGGTGATCCGAACGTACCATTCTCCATCTTCCCCGATGTGGCGGAACTGTATGCCAAACGTGCGGAAGAGTTGGAAGCAATCGTAGCAAAGCGTTACGCGCAAAAAGAAGAATGGAGTAAAGCAAACCCGGATACGGCTGCCAGGATGTCGAAATGGTTTGCCGGCGAAATACCGGCGATCGACTGGGCGGCCATCGAACAGAAACCCAATCAGGCAACCCGCGCCGCTTCCGCTACCGTCCTCGGCGTATTGGCTTCGCAGGTAGAGAATATGATCTGCGCCTCTGCCGATCTGTCCAATTCGGACAAAACGGACGGCTTCCTGAAGAAAACTCATTCACTGACTAAGGGCGATTTCAACGGAGCCTTCTTCCAGGCCGGCGTATCCGAACTGACTATGGCCTGCATCTGTTTGGGCATGTGCCTGCATGGTGGTGTAATCGCGGCCTGCGGAACATTCTTTGTGTTCTCCGACTATATGAAGCCGGTCATACGTATGGCGGCATTGATGGAGCAGCCATTGAAGTTCATCTGGTCGCACGACGCATTCCGTGTCGGAGAAGACGGCCCTACTCACGAACCGGTGGAGCAGGAAGCTCAAGTACGTCTGATGGAGAAAATGAAGAACCACAAAGGACACAACTCCATGCTGGTTCTTCGCCCGGCCGACGTGACGGAAACCACCATCGCCTGGAAAATGGCAATGGAGAACACGGCTACTCCGACAGGCCTGATCCTCTCCCGACAGAATATAACCGATCTTCCGCTTAAAGGCAACCGCTACGAGGAAACATTGCAGGCGGAAAAAGGCGCTTACATCGTTGAAGAAGAAGCAAACGCCGACGTCACTCTGCTCGCTTCAGGCTCTGAAGTCGCTACCCTGGTCGAAGGCGCTGCGTTGCTTCGCCGGGACGGAATAAAGGTACGCATCGTATCCGTTCCTTCCGAAGGCCTTTTCCGTTCCCAACCCGAAGCCTACCAAGAAAGTGTTATCCCGTCGGGAAGCAAAGTGTTTGGCTTGACGGCCGGTCTGCCGGTGACTTTGCAAGGACTGGTCGGCGACCGTGGTAAGGTCTGGGGACTGGAGTCTTTCGGTTTTTCCGCGCCCTACAAAGTGCTCGACGAGAAGCTGGGTTTCACGGGAGAGAACGTGTACCGTCAGGTAAAACAATTGATTAATGCTTAATTATTAATTGTAAACAGTAAACCTTCTTCCTTACAGAATCATGATGAATACGATAGGTTTGTGCAGTGATCATGCCGGATTTGAAACGAAAGAGTTTATCAAACAGCTGCTGGACAGCAAAGGTTTTCCGTATAAAGACTTCGGCACCTTTTCGTCCGACAGTTGCGATTACCCCGATTATGCCCACCCCTTGGCATACGCCGTTGAGAGAGGTGAAGTATATCCCGGTATCGCCGTTTGCGGATCGGGCGCAGGGATCAGCATGGCGCTGAACAAGCATCGCGACATTCGTGCCGCCCTCTGCTGGAACGCGGATATAGCAACACTGTCGCGCCGGCACAACGATGCCAACGTGCTGGCACTTCCCGGACGTTTTATCAGTAAGGAAGAAACCACAAAAGCAGTCGAAGCCTTCCTTCAAACACCCTTTGAAGGAGGCCGGCATAAGATAAGAATTGAAAAAATCCCCCTGTAACCCGACAGGATTGCAGGGTTCATGAAAAACATTTATATGGCAACATTAGATTTTATCGTCATCGGGTTATTTGCGATAACCCTTATCGGGATCATTGTATATGTTCTCAAACAAAAACAGGAAAACTCCGGAGATTACTTCCTCGGTGGCCGTGATGCGGGATGGATCGCTATCGGCGCCTCGCTTTTCGCCTCCAACATCGGTTCGGAACACCTTATCGGACTTGCCGGCGCCGGCGCATCCAGCGGTATGGCCATGGCGCACTGGGAGATACAGGGCTGGATGATCCTTATCCTGGGTTGGGTATTCGTTCCCTTTTATTCGCGAAGTATGGTTTACACCATGCCTGAGTTTCTCGAACGAAGGTATAACTCGCAGTCGCGAACCATCCTCTCCGTCATCTCCCTGATCAGTTATGTATTGACAAAAGTAGCCGTCACGGTATACGCCGGAGGCTTGGTCTTTCAGCAGGTATTCGGCATCGAAACCCTCTGGGGCATCGACTTCTTCTGGGTCGCAGCCATCGGGCTTGTGCTTCTGACGGCCGCATACACCATCTTCGGAGGCATGAAGTCTGTGCTCTACACCTCCGTGCTTCAAACCCCGATCCTGCTCCTGGGTTCGCTGATCATCGTAGTGCTCGGACTGAAAGAAGTTGGCGGCTGGGACGAAGTGGTGCGCATCACCGGCGCTGTTTCGGCCAACGAATACGGCGATTCGATGTTTAATCTCATCCGCGACAACCGCGACCCGAACTTCCCCTGGCTCGGAGCCTTGGTCGGATCGTCGATCATCGGCTTCTGGTACTGGTGCACCGATCAGTACATCGTGCAGCGCGTCCTGTCGGGAAAGAATCAGAAAGAGTCGCGCCGCGGTACGATCTTCGGCGCTTACCTCAAGCTGCTTCCCGTGTTCCTCTTCCTCATTCCGGGCATGATAGCCTTCGCAATTCACCAGAAAACCGGCTCGTTCCTGCCCCTTTTGGATAGCGGTTTGCACAACGCCGACGCCGCCTTCCCCACCATGGTTGCCAAGCTTCTCCCCGCAGGGGTAAAGGGATTGGTGGTTTGCGGTATACTGGCCGCCCTGATGAGTTCGCTGGCTTCGCTGTTTAACTCTTCGTCGATGCTCTTCACGATCGACTTCTATAAACGATTCAAACCGGAAACTCCGGAGAAAAAGCTGGTCGTGATCGGCCAAATCGCCACGGTAGCGATCGTAGTGCTCGGCATCCTGTGGATCCCCATCATGCGCAGTGTGGGCGACGTGCTCTATGCCTACCTCCAGGACGTGCAGTCCGTGCTGGCACCCGGCATCGCCGCCGCCTTCCTCTTGGGTATCACATGGAAGAGAACCTCCGCCCAGGGCGGGATGTGGGGACTGATCGCCGGCATGACGATTGGCCTCACGCGCCTCATGTCGAAGGTATATTACAGCAACTTCCCCGGCGGCGATTCCCTCTTCAAAACGGTCTTTTACGACACGAACTGGCTCTTCTTCTGCGGCTGGATGCTTGTGGTTTGCATCCTGATCGTAGTCGCAGTCAGCCTCCTCACGCCTGCCCCTTCGAGCGAAAAGATACAGGGACTGGTCTTCGGCACGGCCACTCCGGCACAAAAAGCCGAAACGCGCGCCGGCTGGAACCGGTGGGACATTATCCACACCTGCATCATTCTGGCCATCACCGGCGCCTTCTATTACTACTTCTGGTAGCAGGAAATAAACAAACAAACCAAGCAGGCGGGAGGAATTATTTCTTCCCGCTTTTCTCATATCCCCGTATCCCTTTTCCTCGTATAGTATATACTATAAGTTCCGCAAGTATATACTATAAATCGCTAAAGTATATAGTTCGATTTTCTACCGGTAGTATTTCTTTGTACTACCTATACTACGGCGCCGCGGAATAGGTACTACGCGCTCGTACTATATATAGAAACGCTTTTTAACAATGCTTGACCTAATTAATAAATACAGTTTGTATTTCACTATAGTTGATAACACCTTCGGTTTTAGCTCCGACACGCAGGTATATCTTATTACCGTTTGATTTGATTTTGTAGATATTATCTTTAAAAGCGTTGTCTTCAGATAAATCAAATGTTATTATACCTTCTGTATTTTCAACGGTAATTTTCCCGGCCAAATTAGCCGTGCTGTTGTCTACTCCGGGAGCAAAATTCCAGTATCCGTAGACTTCAGAAACTGTAAATGACGGATCTGATTTTTCTACACTATATTGTATCGAAACTTTTGTTCCACTGGCAGATACTTCCGTTTTGATGCGGGCATAAGGTGTTGCCGTCAAATTGTAGCCGGTTTGCCCTTTCACTGTTACGCTCCCTTCGCAGGGGGATGTGAATGGACCCTTTACCACAATTTTATAATCGCAATTGAATACACGAGAGTTTTCGTACGTACCATCATGTTTAGCGTAAAAATCAATTGATTTGGTTGCCTCAGTATTTTGTTCATACATGTTGATGATCGTACCTGCAGATCCCTGTACGGGAAGAGGGATCGGCTCATTTGTCACAGCATCCAGTATTTGCCCTTTTATACCTCCATTAGGAGCGTCATAGTTATCCAGTTCGTTAAGACACGAAACACAAATCAGTGAAAGAACCGGTAATAATATTGAATTTATATATAATCGTTTCATATAGCTGTTTTTTATCGATAATTTTAATTTGTATAGCCGGGGTTGTTTATCAACTTGGGATTTGAATTCATATCCTCACCGGTAATTTTTGTATAATAATTTCTCTCTGAAAATATCCTAACCTGTTTGGGTGGTTTCCGTCCTATTTCAAATGAATATTTTTTTGTGGCAATATTATACCATGGATACAAAGCTGAACCTCTAAATCCATTTAATCCTCCCCGGTCAGAATCCAGATGGGCTATTCGCCATCGTTTCATGTCCCAGAATCGATGACCTTCAAAGGCCAGTTCTATTTTCCGCTCCTGACGAACTTTTTCCATGTCAATGGAAGAATGCTCGATAATACCGGCCCTCTTCCTTATCATATTTACAGCATTCAATGCGATCAGTTCTTTACCTCCTAATTCCATGGCCGCTTCTGCCAGGTTTAAATAAACCTCACCCAAACGGAATACAGGCCAAGGTGTTTCAGATTTCTCCAAACTCATATCTGCTAATGTTTCGTCCCAAAATTTCTTCTGATAAAATCCTGTTTTTGAAGGATCTCCGGTATCAGACCCACCATCTTTACCGGATATGTTATAGACTGTACCATCCTGTGCTTTATAGTTTTCTCCGGCAGTTGGTATATTGGTGGCAACGATACGCGAACCATCTTCTATGATAATTCCTCTTTGCCATTCGACATTTGAGCCTTTACAGAGTGATCCCGGAAGATATACAGAAGCAAATAATCTCGGATCTTTACCTTCGAAGAGGTCTATCGGATTATTGAATTCATAAGGTTTACCGTTTTCATCTTCTATTTTCAGGTCACCGGGTGAACCATCCGTGTATTCATAGGACTCGATCATTTCGAGGGTTGGTGCAACACCACAACCCCAACTGCCTCCGTTATAAGAAAACGGTGCATTTCTTTTGTCCCAGTCATGTCCTTTTCCACCTGCCACATTATATTGTTTCTGAAAAATATATTCGCCGTTATCACCATTTCCCTTAATAAAGATTTCACGGTAATTTCCCACTTTATCATTCAATTTTTTATCATAAAGGCTGTAAACTCCCAATGACAGGATAGCATTGGATGCATCGAAAGAAGCTTGAAAGAAACGTGATGATTCACCGGATGGGATACCTACAAGGCCATCTAACTGTACCTTTCCATATTTGGCAATAGAACCGGCGTATAGTGCGGCACGTGAACATAAAGAATATGCGGATCCTTTAGTAGCCCTATATTTACCTATAGCATCATGACTAATTGGCATTTTTGGTGCAATATCCTGACATTCGGATACTATAAAGTTATATATATCTACTTCTTTGTCACGCGGAACCTGCAATTCCTCCACATCACCTCCTGTATAATCCTGCGGAACTGTTATGAGAGGAACTCCTCCATATCTTTTTACTAAGGTAAAATAATGAAATGCTCTGATAAACCGGATTTCAGATTCAATTATAGCTTTATCCTGATCATCCATATTTGTTGTTTCCAGTTCTTTCAGGAAAGTGTTACACTTACGGATTGCATTGTATCTGGTTTTAAAATTATCAGGAAACAGTTCGTCTTCGTATGTGTAGGTTGCATTACCGTTATCAAACAGAGGGTCTTTTTGAAAAGACCCCTGTCCTTCGTCAGACATGGTCGATAGATTTTGTAAACGCCAAGCATCCCTGTGCCAAAAATTGAAATCTTCCATTTGCATGTTATCATATAAATTTACCAATACGCCATTGATCAAGTTAGGATCACTCCAAACTTTTTCAGGTGTAATCCGGTCTGTAGGCTCAACATCCAAAAAACCACAACAGGTGAATGAAAATAAAGAAACACCTGTGATTAAACTAATTATATACCGATATGTTTTCATAAATTTATTTATTATATGTCGTTAAAATGTCAGATTTACACCTAAATTAAAGGTTTTCATTAGCGGATAATAAGTAAGCATCTGGTTTTTATTTTCCGGATCCATATATTTCAACATTCCCTCATGTCCGGTAAATGTTAACAGATTCAGGCTGTTTGCATATATTCGAATGTTTTCAATACCGGCTTTACCCAACCATTGTTTGGGAAGTGAATATCCTAATTCGATCGACTTGAGACGAATATATTCGGCTTTATGCATAGTAAACGTATTATTCGTCCCATTGGCGCTGAATCCTGTAGGACGAAGTGCAGGCATATAACCGGGAATCCAAGTGCTTCCCAAGTCTTCCGGATCTTCCCTGTGCCAGCGATCAGACCAGACTTCGATACCATTACCCAAGCCCTGTTGAATAAAAGGGCTCATCAGATTTCCACCTAAGAATACTTCATGCCCGGCAGCGCCTTGTAAAAACAAGTTCAGATCTATCCCTTTCCAATCAACAGAAATGTTACAGCCATAGTACATGCCGGGAACATCTCCATGGCCTATCGGCTGTTCGTCGTTGCTGTCAATAATTCCATCGCTATTCAAATCCCGGAATTTTAGATCGCCGGGCATTAATGATTTATTGCCACTGTTATCCTGTATGGGAGAATTAAGAATCTCTTCATACGAAGTGAACTGACCAATCACTTTTTTCCCCCAGTTAATATTTTTATAGCGATCATTTTTATTATTCCGCCAGTTATCATACATATTGGATGATGGAGCCCGTTCCACATAACTGTCATAGTTTCGTGTAATTGAGAAATTAGCCTTTACTTCATAGGATACTTCTCCAATTTTATTACGATGCCCCGCTACAATTTCAAATCCACGTGTTTTATCGGAATTCAAGTTTTCCTGTGGCAATGTCTGACCGAAAGAAGTAGGTAAAGTTAATAAACGGTTAGCTAATAGTCCGTCTCTTCTTCTTTCGAAGTAATCAAATTCGGAACTGAATAAACCGTTTAAGACAGATGCTTCGAAACCAATGTTCATGGTTGTTGATTCGTACCATGTCAGATAAAGATTCGGCAATCCGGTATCTGACGCACCGTTTGACAAGCCTCCGCTTCCCAACACATACGAACCGGATGGATATCGATATCCTTGTATATGCTGAAATGCACTGAATGCACTTTCATCTCCGATAACCCCATAGGATCCCCTGATTTTAAGGTTGTTGACGAATGATATCCGTTCTTTAAAAAAGGGTTCCTCCGAAACACGCCATCCCAAAAGTAGAGCAGGGAAAAAGCCCCAGCGATTATCTTTGGCAAATTTATAAGAACCATCATACCGGAAACTATATTCCACTAAATACCTGTTGTCATAAGCATAATTCAGGCGTCCGACCAATCCCATATGGGCAGACAAAGAACGGCTGCCACGATTACTCATATTAGTTGCATTCCCTGCATCCAACTCATCTATTACACTAACATCGAATTGCCGGAATCCATTTAGCACATCTTTTCTCCAATTTCTCATTTCCCATAAGATCAATCCGTTTACATCATGTTTCCCAAATGTATTTTTATAGTTTATTGAATATTGCCGGTTAGGGGTAAATGCGTTTTCCGTATCTACAATCAGTTCGGACATAGGTTTATAAAAACCTTCCATATATTCATCTTTAGCCGGATCATAAGTGTAATGGGCAAACTGTTTAGCCCAACTTTTATTATAAAGATTGTTGTAATCATACGCTAACAATATTTTCGCAGACAATCCATTTACCCATGGTATTTCCCAATTAAAAGTGATAGAGCCGTTAAATTGCCTCCTGGTTCGTTCATCGTATCCGACTTCACTAATATTGGTTGCCTGAACAGGATTGCCGGCACCACTTCCTGTATTTTGCCAGTATGGAGGTGTATCACTCGCGTAAACCGGCAGATTAGGATGAGCCATAATAATATGGTTCATAGGTGTTGCTATGGATTCATTCGGTTTAATTCTTGTATTGAGCATTCCACTTAATTGAAAATCAACGGTAAAACCCTCTACGATCTCTGCACTGACATTGGAACGAACATTATATTTTTTATATGAATCGTCTCTCGAACGATACAAACCCTGTTGGTTTGTATAGCCCAATGAGAAATAATATTTTACCTTTTCTGCGCCACCCGATACATTCAGGTTATGATACACCTGCGGCATGATATTGTTGAATGTTTCTCCCCACCAATCCGTATCAGGATTACCTGCTTTATATTGTTCAAGTTGTTCCTGCGAATACGGAGCGTCCACTCCTATATTCAATTGTGCTTCATTAAATAAATATGCGTATTGATAAGCATCAAAAAGATCAGGTTTCCGGGTCGGTGTCTGCATCCCTACATAACCGGTGTAATTGATTTTGGGTTTTCCTATCTGTCCCTTTTTGGTAGTTACCAATATAACTCCGTTTGCCCCCTTGAAACCATATACAGACGCTGACGCATCTTTCAGGATACTGATTGATTCAATGTCATTGGCGTCAATCTGCCGGAAGTCACGTTCAATACCATCTACAATGACTAATGCGCTTCCAAAACCGCGGATATCAATTTCGGGGTCGTCATCTCCCGGGGCTCCGCTACGTTGTACTGCCCTTAAACCCGGCAGTTTCCCTGCCAAGGCATTACCTATATTCGGCGTTTTAACCGCAGTAATATCTTTTGATTGAATGGCTGCAACAGAGCCTGTGACAGATGCTCTTTTTTGCGTTCCGTAGCCGATTACAACAACTTCATCCAAGACTTGCGTGTCGTCTTCCAACTTAATATTCAATGTTATCCGACCGTCAACCGGAATCTCTTTAGATGTATACCCGATATAGGAAACTATTAATATTGCATCAGAAGATACATCCAAGAAAAATCGGCCGTCGATATCCGTTACCGCACCTGTATTGCTATTCTTAACCCGGATATTTGCCCCTATAACAGGTTCTCCTGTTTCATCAACAACGCTTCCTGAAATACTTTTGACAGGAATGTCTTTAATCCCGGTATTTTTTTTCGTAAGGATAACCTGATTATTTTCCTGAATCGTATAACTGATGGGAATATCCTGAAATAAGGCATTCAGTAATTGATGAATAGATGCGTTTTTTATATCGATAGAGATAGTATTATCAATACCATTCAACTCATCGTTATAGAAAAATCGGTAGTTACTTTGCTTTTCGATTTGCACAATGGCTTCATGTACACTTTTGTTTTTTATTGAAATTGACAATTGGGAATATATGTTTCCGGAAATCAATAATGACAATAAAAGTAAAAATAATCTTTTCAACGTGAATCGTCTTTTATTTTTCATGTGATAGTATTTATTTTCTGTGGAAAATTTAAACAGTTTATTGCATGAGAATCGCCTATCGAGTGGTTAACGGTTGTCGATAAGCGATTAATTACTAATCATCAACAACCAACCATCAATAAAGATTCGGCGTGTCTTTTTTGTATATTTTTTTAAATAAAAATAGATTGGTTTTTAAACACTACCGGTAGTATATGCCATTTTTATTTAATCCTCCCAAAGGCATAGTATTTCTCAGATGTACATAATGTAAATCAGGTTCAATACCGCAACAGCCTTTCATTCATGATTTAATACAAATCCCTGTTAACACAATCTCTCGGACTGTATTTGTTTTTTACAGATTAAGGAGTTATTTCATAGGCATTGTAAATTAAGTATGTTATTTGAATCATAAAGCAATTGTTCAGTTAAATACAATCTCAATGTATGTTGAAAGAGTAAGATCCGGAACCGATTTCAATCACTGAGATACCATGTTGTATATACTTCGTATCCTTTAGAATTTCCCCGGATTCGTAAATTGTTTTCTTTTCCGTTTCCGGTAAATAAATGGTGGCAGTTGTATTTGACGGAATATCAACTTCCAACTTGAATTCACCTTCGCTTTTACTCCATTCGGAACGAATCAATCCGTATACCGAACGATAAGACGTTTTACAGAAATCCAGTCCGTCAACAGGCTTTGGCGCTATGATGACATGTTTCATGCCCGGATTTTCAATGTCCGGAGAAAGACCTCCAAGCGTATTGTAAAACCAGGCAATCACACTCCCGAACATCGGATGGCATCGAGAAGCTTTCCCATTCCACCGTTCCCACAGGCTACTATTCTTTTCATCCATGAGATAGCCATATCCCGGTGCTGTCCGTTGGTTCATCAATTTATAAGCCAGATCCGTACGATTATTTTCCGATAGAACTTTAATCAGGAGTGGTGTGGCCAGGATACCTGTATCGAAGTGATAGTTTGTCTTTTCCATATTTGCGAGTAACGACTGAAAAACGGCTTCTTTTTTTCCTTCCGGTGTCATCCCGAACGCCAAAGGAAAGACGCCGGCTCCCTGCCTGTTTTCCCAGTAAGAATTAGTATCCGGATTAAAATATACGTCGTTGAAATCCTTTTTTATCTTTTCGGATAACCGGTTATAAAACAGGGCGTCTTCATCCCGGTTTAGTGCCGACGCTATCTTGCTTAACAGATCCGCACAATGATAATAATAGCAGGTATTAACAAATGCTTCCGGAATTTCAACATTATCCGGTGTGCACCAATCCCCCAGGCACCATCCATCGGGTTCTTCGCGCACAACGATACCACGCTCGTCAGTCCGGGTACCCAAATATGCCACCCATTGTTTCATCCCTTGATAATGATCATTCAATAAATTCTTATCTCCATAATAAAGGTAGTAATACCAGGGCATGATAATATAGGCGGAACCCCAGGCCGGCCCACCTCCGCCGCCTGCAAAAGGAGCGGTATGAGGCACATAACCTGTATTCTTATTCTGAGCGTCTTTCATATCATCAAACCACTTTCCGTAAAACCGGGTCATATCGTACGACAGGATGGAACTTTCTGCCAATACCTGGCCGTCACCGGTGTAGGCGATTCGTTCGCGGTGCGGACAATCACTGCTTATACTGCCATGGAAATTAGCTTCCTGCGTGCGTATATATGCTTCATTTATCTTATTGAATAATTCATTAGAGGATGCGAATGTGCCGTTTTTTTCGGGTTTAGTATGGACAACTTTAACCGTAATACTATTTTTATCCATTTCCACATCCGGACTTGTGGCTTCAATAAAGCGAAAAGCATGCCATGTGAAACGCGGTTCCCAGGTTTCCGTGCCGTTCCCTTTCAGAATATATGTATCGGATTGTCCGAAGTCATCATTTTCTTCACCGATAAAGCGTAAATGAACTTTATCCCCGGCTTTTCCATTAACAGATAGTTCCGCCCAACCGGAAACCATTTCCGGTATAGTGTACAGATAAACGGAATCGTTTATTGCATCGCATGAAACCGGTTTAATCACGCGGGTGATTTCATCATAAGGAGCAAGTTGAGAATGCAATTCCCCGGATGGGGCGTTACATGGCAAAGCTTGCTTCCAATGTTCATCATTATAGTTATTGGAATACCAGTTTCCCAATTCCCTGCGTGCATCATATATCTCTCCGGTGAAAATAGCGTCATGCAATATTGGGCCGGTTGAATATTTCCACGTATTGTCCGTCCGAACAGTTTGAACCGAGCCGTCCGAGTATTCAACTTCCATTTGAAGCAGCAACCGTGGCGTATTATACCACAAATATCCTTCTACCGTACGATCCCGTTGATTATACCAACCGTTTCCCAGAATCACGCCGATTGTATTGCCACCTTTCCGCAATAAATCCGTCACATCGAAAGTATTATACAAAACCCTTTGCGAAGATTGGTCATCATAAAAATAAAGACTATTCCGGATCGTTCTTTTGTCGTAATTGGTGACGGCAGGAGCCAATACTTGTGTGCCGACTTTTTGCCCGTTCAGATACATTTCATAAAAACCAAGCCCACAGATATATACTTTAGCCTGCCTGATCTGTTTCTCAAGCATAAATTCTTTCCTGAAAAAAGGAGCTGGAGATGTGACGGTAGAGTCCGGATAAAGGTCTTCCGTACCGATAATCCATTCGGCTGTCCGGTCTTTTTCATTTAACAGCCCCATCGACCATGCGGCAACATCACTCCATGGAGTGGATCGATTTTTCTCGTCCCACACCATTACTTTCCAATAGATTTTTTGGCGGGAAGATAAATCCTTACCTGTATACTTTACCTGAACGGATTGCTCTGACTCTACGATTCCGCTGTCCCAGAAATCAGCATCTTTTTCATTTAAGAGGGATAACTCGCCGGCCGCCAAAATACGATATGCCGTTTGCTTTTTCCCTCTTTCCGATGATTGCAGTTCCCAACTCAATAACGGACTTTTACTTTCAACGGATAGCGGATTTGTAAGATACTCACAACGAAGATTCTGTATCTCCATTTCGTTTTGTTTACAGGATGAAAACAGGCATATTATCCCTGTTAATACAATATAAAATATAGCAACATCTTTTTTCATGATATAAATTATTGTATGATTCTATGTTTATTTAGGTTGAATTTTTTAGAAGATATTAGTTTTATACGTATAGTGCTGTCACTCATGACATATTCTATCGGAGCCGTCATACTTATAATATCCAGCACATTCTTCAGTCCATTATTTTTAATCGTTCCGGTGAAGGTTAGCTTTTTGACATCCTCTGATAAAAATTCAATCCTGATATTATATACACGTTCCAGTACTATACCGATTTCTTCAAGTGTTTCTCCGGAAAAAAACAATTCACCGTTTTTCCACAGATGAGCATGATAAGCTTCTGACGTTTCGCAGGAAGACAATGTACCATCCTTTTTGTTATATGATGCCACCTGGTTGGGATAAAGGATCACTTCCTCGTTTGCCGTAGTCGTCCGTACACTCCCTGAAAAAAGGGTAGTTGTAATAAATTTATCAGTCCTGTATGCTTTTACATTAAAAGATGTACCCAGAGCTTCAATATTAAGCCCATCAATCTTGACGATAAACGGAAGTTCTTTATTTTTTGCAACTTCAAAAAATGCCTCACCGTTTAGGAATACAACCCTCTCTTTTGTTCCGTATTTTTCGGAATAAGTGATTTCAGTATCCGAGTTTAGCCATACAACGGTTCCATCAGACAAAGTAGCAGAAGCCCTTTGCCCTTTTCCTGCGGACATTTTATATTCTCTGTAAAAGGTATCTTTTTCTCCGGTGTTCCTGTTCATAAAATAGAATATGGAAGAAAAACCAATAATAAGAAGAATAGAACAGGCAACGGAGAACTTGTATAAGAAATAGTGTCTTCTTTTCTTTTTCTTCTGAATACGTTCTTGCAGGCTAATAAAAGACAATTCCCTGCAAATTGTTTTTTCGTTATCCACTTTAGCATCCCAGAAACACTTCAGCTTTTCAAATTCAGATATATTATCTTCACTCTGTGCCAACCATCGGCCGAATGTTGAAATCTCGTCTAATGATCCCTCATTGCTTAGTACTTTTGATATAATATGACTAATATCTTCTTTCATTGTCGTTAGATAAATGCCTGTGTTACTATATTGTCGTGCAAAAGGATAAAAACCCTTAGTCGAAGAATCTATTTCTTGATTATTTTTGACCGGAGGAAAGAATTTCCCTAAGTTTTTTTGTGGCAGTAGCAATATGTGCTTCAACTGTTTTTACAGAAATATTCAGAACTATAGCCACATCTTTGTATTTCATTTTATCTTCCCGAACCATTTTGAATGCCATCTTGCATTTATACGGTAAGCTGTTAATCGCTCCGTTTAGCTGCCTTATATTTTCTTTGGAAATAAGGTCACTTTCAGGTGTTGTATCCACATGTATAAACAGGTCAATCATAGTTTCATTCAGCGGAACCATATTTTTATGTTGAGACCTTAAGAAACTGATTGCTTTATTGCGGGTGATAGAGTAGATATAGGCATCCGGGTTTTTTACGGGCAACAACTTCTTACGGCCACTCCAGATGTCAGTGAATGTATCCAATACGATTTCTTCTGCCTCAACCAATATTGGAACATATAATGAAACAAAACGAAGTAGACGATCGAAATAATGGTAATACAAAGATTCAAATGCAACCCGGGAATTGAAATTTGCTATTTCATTCATCCAACGGGAAACATCGTCCGTATGTTTTTCAATAGTATTATGTTGCATAAAAACATCATTCCTTATGGAATATAGTCGCAAACATATAAAAAAACCCTTACTCACAGAAGCAAAAATGTGCTTAATTGTAAGATATTTCCTATTTTTGCATAACGAAATGTAAGGAAAATGAGGATAATATAATAAAATCAGAAGTATGGCACAGCATCAATTGGACGAACTGGATGAAAGAATCCTGAAGATAATCGCAGGCAATGCCCGGATGCCTTTTCTTGAAGTGGCGCGTATATGTGATATTTCCGGCGCTGCTATTCACCAGCGTATACAGAAACTGACCGGCATGGGAGTGATCAAAGGCGCCGAATTTGTTGTAGACAATACCAAAGTCGGATACGAAACGTGTGCTTACATGGGATTGTATCTGCAATCTCCCGGACAGTTTCCTGTTGTTACCGAAGCGTTGAAAGAGATTCCCGAAGTGGTGGAATGTCATTATACCACCGGGAAGTATGACCTCTTCATTAAAATCTATGCCAGGAATAATCAGCATCTGTTGAATATCATTCACAAAAAGTTGCAACCTTTGGGACTGGCCAGAACAGAGTCGCTGATCTCGTTTAAGGAAGCGTTCAGGCGGCAAATACCTATCGGCTTTATCAAAAAAAATGAAGAATGAAATTCCTTTCATTCTTCATTTTCTCACTTCACTTCTTATTCTTTGTCTGTCAAAATTCCGCATTGTTCGGAGTGCGGGGAAACGGGATTACGTCGCGAATATTTGACATGCCTGTAACAAACAGTAACAGACGCTCAAATCCCAAACCGAATCCCGAATGTGGAGCCGTTCCGAACCGACGGGTATCCAGATACCACCACATATCCTTGCGGGGAACTCCCATCTCGTCTGCCCGTGTGCAAAGCTTATCATAATCTTCTTCACGTTGCGATCCGCCGATGATCTCTCCGATCTTCGGGAAAAGGACATCCATGGCACGCACGGTTTTCCCGTCTTCATTCTGCTTCATGTAGAACGATTTTATCTCTTTCGGATAATCGGTTAGTATTACCGGGCGTTTGAAGTGCGCTTCAACCAAGTAACGCTCGTGCTCGGAAGCCAGGTCGGCACCCCAGTAAATCGGGAACTCAAACTTATGCCCTCCGGCAACCGCTTCTTCCAGAATCCTTATCCCTTCGGTGTAAGTCAAGCGGATAAAGTCGTGCTTCATGACACCTTGCAGGCGTTCGATCAATCCCTTGTCGAACATATCGTTCAAGAACCGGATATCATCCATGCAGTTATCCAAAGCCCACTGAATACAATATTTGATAAAGTCTTCCGCCAACTGCATGTTTTCCGCTATCTCATTGAAAGCCACTTCCGGCTCAATCATCCAAAACTCGGCCAGATGGCGCGGCGTATTGGAGTTTTCCGCACGGAATGTCGGGCCAAACGTATAAATTGCTCCCAAAGCCATTGCCGCCAACTCACCTTCCAATTGCCCGGAAACAGTCAGGCCGGTTTCTTTTCCAAAGAAATCGTTTTCATAATTAACCTGTCCGTCTTCCGAACGTTCCGGGTTGTTGATATTCATTGTCGTAACTTGAAACATCAGCCCGGCGCCTTCGCAGTCGGAACCCGTTATGATCGGTGTATGGAAATAGAAGAAACCTCTGTCGTGGAAAAACTTATGAATTGCGATCGCCATGTGGTGACGCAAACGGAAAATCGCACCAAACGTATTCGTACGCGGACGGAGATGCGCTATCTCGCGCAGAAATTCCATGGAATGTCCTTTCTTTTGCAGCGGATAGGCAACCGGATCGGCCGTACCGTAGATTTCAATCTCCGTAGCCTGTATTTCCGCATTTTGTCCCTGTCCCTGCGATTGAACCAAAAGGCCGTTCACGCTTATGCAGGCTCCGGTCGTGACCGGTTTAAGGAAATCTTCCCCAAACTTTTCCACATCGACAACTATCTGAACATTATTTATTGTAGATCCGTCGTTCAGCGCAATAAAACTGACCTGTTTGCTGCCTCTGCGGGTTCTCACCCATCCCTTCACATTCACGGTCGTACCGAAAGCTTCACTTTTCAGTACATCTACAATCTTTGTTCTACCCATCGTTTTCATTTTTATGATTATTCAAACGCTCCCATCCGAAGAGCATTCACTTCCATTTCATTCAGATAACGCCATTTACCGCGTCCCAAATTCCTTTTTGTCAGGCCGGCGAAATAAACGCGATCCAGTTTAATCACATGATAACCCAGTGATTCAAAGATACGGCGCACTACACGGTTACGTCCCGAATGGATTTCGATCCCCACCTGGCTTTTGTCCGTTTCGCTTGCATAGCTGATCGCGTCGGCATGAATTTCGCCGTCTTCCAGATCTATCCCGTTTGCGATCTTTTCCATATCTTCGATTGCCACATCTTTGTCTAACCACACATGATATATCTTTTTCTTCTTAAAGGAAGGATGGGTCAGTTTGGAAGCCAGGTCGCCGTCGTTGGTAAGCAGCAAAACTCCCGTTGTGTTGCGGTCGAGGCGGCCTACCGGATAAATCCGTTCCGTGCAGGCGTTCTTAACCAGATCCATTACCGTCAGGCGCTCTTGCGGATCATCGGAAGTAGTCACGCAGTTTTTGGGTTTGTTCAAAAGGATGTACAGTTTACTTTCGATCTGTACCGTTCGTCCGTTGAACTCCACCTTATCCTGCCGCGTAATCTTTGTACCAAGTTCGGTGATTACCTGATCGTTTACCTTCACGGCTCCCGCCTGAATAAATTCATCCGCTTCACGACGGGAACAAACACCTGCATTCGACAGGAACTTGTTCAGACGGATCGGTTCGTTCGGGTCTGCCAATACTTCCTTGTACTTTAATTGCTTTTGCAAACTGTATTTTGCATTCGGATCGTAATCACCCGTGCGGCGTTTCTGCGGACGGCGATTACTGCCGCTGCCGAACAAGCCTTCCTGGCGATAAGGTTCGGGCGCCCTTCTGTTAGTGTTTCTTTGAGGACTCCGGTTGTCGATTCCTCTGTTGTTGTAAGTGTTCATGCGGCTATCGCCTACGCGCGGCCTTCTTTTCTTTTCGTCGCCGGCCTGTTCGCCTTCGGGAGTTGCCGAATACACCCGTCCTGCCCCTCTGTCGTTGTCATACGGACGTTGCGGACGGTTGTACGACTGCCCTTCGTTTCCGTAGGAAGGCCGGTTGTTCCCGTAAGAGGGACGATTGTTTCCGTAGGAAGGCCGGTTGCCATAACCACCTCCGTCGCGGTTTTGATTGCCATAGCCGCCTCCGTCGCGATTCTGCTGTCCGTAATTCCGGTTGTTTCCATACGGCTGGCGACCGTAACTTCCGCCTTCGCGATACTGGCTTCCGCCCTCGCGGTTGAAATTTCCTCCCTCGCGATTGTCGTAAGGACGCGGCCTGCTCGGGCGGTCTCCGTAAGCGGGTTGGCGATCTCCGTAAGAAGAGCGGTTGTCTTCATAAGGCCGGTTGTAATTTCCCCTGTCGTTCGACGGATTATGATACGACGGCCTGCGTTCATAATTGCTGTTACCGTAAGGCCTTCTTTCGCCTTCCATGTCGGTGTTCTCCCTGCGGATACTTGGTATCACTTTTCGTGGGCGCGGTTGTTGAGATTCATCTCTTTCTTCAGTACTCATTTTTTTTATAATATAATTTGTTTGCTAAAAAAGTAACCTCCCGGTTACTTACATTGATAAACTCTAAATACCTGTATAATTATGAGGCGTAATCGCCCTTAATTCCGATTTTACTTTTTCGCTTATTTCTAATGTTTCGATAAACTCGCTGATCGATTTTTCCGTTATCCCTTCATTTGTTCTTGTCAATGCTTTCAGAGCTTCATAAGGTTTCGGATATCCTTCGCGCCTGAGGATCGTTTGAATACCTTCGGCTACTACAGCCCGGCTTTGCTCCAGATCTTCGTGCAGTGCGTTGCGGTTTAACAGCAGCTTGTCCAGTCCTTTTGTTAAACTTTTGAATGCGATTTCGATATGCGCCAAAGGCACACCCACGTTTCGCAAAACGGTCGAGTCGGTCAGGTCGCGCTGCAAACGCGAGATCGGCAACTTGTCCGACAGATGTTCCAGCAAGGCGTTGGCGATTCCCAGATTCCCTTCCGCATTTTCAAAATCAATGGGATTCACCTTGTGAGGCATAGCAGAAGAACCCACTTCGCCGGCTTTGATCTTCTGTTTGAAGTATTCCATTGATATGTATTGCCAGAAATCGCGATTGAGATCGATTAATATGGTATTGATCCGTTTCAGCCCGTCGAATATGGCCGACAGGTTGTCGTAGTTGGAGATTTGCGTTGTCCACTCTTCCCGTTCCAGGCCTAATTCTTCAACAAACCGGTCGGCAAACGTCCGCCAGTCGTATTCGGGATATGCGGCATGATGCGCGTTGAAATTACCCGTAGCTCCTCCGAACTTGGCGGAAAGGGGAACGGATTTCAGCAGTTTCATTTGCTGTTCCAAGCGATAGGCAAACACCATTACTTCTTTTCCCAAACGGGTTGGCGACGCCGGTTGTCCGTGCGTTTTGGCCAGCATCGGGATAGACATCCATTCTTCGGCTTTTCCTTTTAAGATGCCGATAATATGTTCAAGCGCCGGATAATAAACGCCGTTCAACGCTTCTTTCAACGAAAGGGGCGATGCGGTGTTGTTTATATCCTGCGAAGTCAGTCCGAAATGGATGAATTCATGGGCGGCGGAAGACAAAAGCCCGCCTGTCTTTTCCTTGATAAAATATTCTACTGCCTTTACATCATGATTGGTCGTGCGTTCGATTTCCTTAACCTGCCGGGCGTCTTCTTCCGTGAAGCACATATAAATATTACGCAATTCCGCCTTTACTTCCGCACGGTTCAACTCCTGCAATTGAGGCAAAAAGTCCGATAAAGCAATAAGGTATTCGATTTCCACACGCACACGATACTTAATCAGAGCATATTCTGAGAAGTAATCCGCCAGATTTTCCGTTTTATCACGATATCGCCCGTCAACGGGTGATATAGCAGTTAGTGTTGTTAGTAACATACCAGTTCAGTCAATAAATCTACGATTTCATAGAGTTCAGTTCAATCGAAAGCGCAAAGTTAGTATATTCTCATGGAATAAGACACCGGTTAAGTTTTTTTATGTGTATAATACTGCCAAGTGTATAATACTATCAATTTGTAACCACTACCTCTGTTTTTTACATCCAAAATACGACTATATTTTCGCCCGAAAGAAAAAAAAATTCAAATAAACAACCGTAGAAGAGGCTAAAAACGCCATAATGCAATCAGATACAGATGGTTGCAGGAAATATTTACGTCCTGGATTTTCCGCGTTTTAGAAAAAAAACGGAACCGGAGAATGAAAAATCCAATCGAATCGGCAGGCGTTTTTTGCTCTGATGCAGGCCAAAAGGCATCCGTGTTTAACACGGCCGAAAAGTTGTTAAACACGGCTGTGCCTCGCGTGCACTCCGATACCTCTCGCTGTTTAACAGCGGGGATATATACGTTAAACAACGGATTTGCGCCGGTTAACAACTTTGTAGCATCTGAAGTTATGCTTTTTTTCGTTTTTCGCCTTTTTTCAGGCGCGGAAATGCAAAAAACAGGGTAAAAATGCTTCTTTTTCGCTCTTTTTTCGCTGAATTTTCATTTTTTTGCTCCGTTTTAAAGAGATTAAACACAGAGG
>JAITVG010000104.1 GCA_031285925.1 Tannerellaceae bacterium | reverse complement strand
CCGGTATATTATTCAGCAGAAACCGATCACTACGATCTTTAATCTGGCTGATGGCGCCGTGAGCGGCGGAAACCCCTGGGGAATGGAATGGTCGAACGAAAACCTGTCGAAGACGTATTCCACATCCGGCAACTGGAAAACCAGGGCGCAGTCCGGCGTTCAGAAATCAGTCAAGAATCTTCAATCAAATGCGAATGACGGTTATGCCAATACGCGGGCGGCGATAGGCAATGGGGGCATCAGTGTAGATCATGCTGATATAGACTGGAAGAATTACCCCAATGCAAACAACGCCCTCCCCTACGCGGCATGTATGAGCCGTAACCGGGATGAAGACGGGAACGGCCGGATTGATCGGGATGAAATTAAATGGTACTTGCCGGCAAGCAACCAGATGCAATATTTGTGGATAGGCATGGATGCTGTTCCGGAAGATGCGGTGCTGTATCCGAAAGATTTCCGGGATGCCAACCAGTGGCAATTCTATCATCACGCAACTTCCGACGGAAAGGCTTTCTGGGCGGAGGAAGGTTGCGCGATCGGCACAATAGGCGCCTCGTCTGCCGATAGATTGCATGTAAGATGTGTGAGAAATCTCGGAGAGGGGAACATGTTGTCGATCGGCGAGAAAAGCGATGCGGAAGGTAACGATGTGATTGTAACGGTTGGCAACCGTTTGCCGGGTGGCGTATTCCGTCAGGGATTAAATACCGGTAAGCTGGGTATTCACAATGAATACGACGATGACAACAAGATATACAAAAAGATGCAGATCAAGGGCCAAACGCTTAGGACGAGTGGTCGGATATGGGAAGGAACATTCAAGGAGGCAGCGGACAGGGTATATGATCGCAATGCGGATCCTTGCGCGACCTATGGACGGGGATGGCGTTCTCCAAGCCAGCGCGAAATGATTTTGATAACCACCGTAGGGGGCTTCAGCGGTGAGATGCATACGGTTACGTATTACTCTTTCTGGGACTTTACAAGAGATAGAGCATCGGCTCATAATCCCGATGGAAACGGCGTTGGGAATAGCCGCATCGGATTTTCATATACCGGCGATGATTTGCATCTTGTGACTCCGGGTAGTACAAACGGATCAGGCGGTAATGTAAGGAACATCCGCTGCGTGAGAGATATTGTAAATTGATTTTCAATTTTTTCCATTTTTTTCATTTTGATTTGTTCTCGCTAAGTGCGAGAGATTTTATGGTTAATAATAAGGATGGTAAGGGTGAGTGGTGACATTCGCCCTTATTTTTTTCCTCAATTATCCATTTTAGTCGGTTGCCCGTACTGCGAGGGGGTTACGCCATATTGCTCGGTGAAGCGCTTGCGGAAGGTGGCCGTGTCGTTGAAACCGACCATTTCGGCTATGTCCTGCACGGTATACCGCTGGGCAAGTATCAGTTCGGCTGCCTTTTTCAAACGTACAGCCCGTGTCAGTTCCAGGATACTGCAATCGGAATGTTGCTTGATCTTCCGGTACAGGGTAGGCAAACTTATGTTGAGCGATTCCGCCAATATCTTTGCTTCAAAGGTGGAATCGTTCAAATGTCTTTCTATAGTACGGATAACAGCTGCCATAAACGGGCTGGTCTGCGTTTTGCCATCGCCCAAATCCTCTCCTCCGTCCGGGTCGGCGGCGATGAGCGAACGGGTATAGTAATGCTTCAACTGATCCCTGCGCTTCAGGAGGCTGCCCACTTTACTGCGTAGCACTTCCACATCGAACGGCTTGGTGAGATAATCGTCGGCACCGGCTTCGATACCCTTGATCACATCTTCGCTTTCCACCTTGGCGGTAAGCATAACTACGGGCGTTTGCGCCGTGCGGCTGTTGCTCTTTAGCTCCCGGCAGGTGTCGAAACCGTCTTTCACCGGCATCATAATGTCGCAAAGCACCAGATCCGGCAATTCCCGCAGGGCTACTTCCACGCCTTCCTCTCCGTTGCGCGCTTCTACGATCTGGTATTCCTTGCTGAATACATGTTTCAGGAACCAACGTATCTGGTCGCTGTCGTCTATCACCAGCAACTTCTTTCCCGTAGTTCTCTTCTGCGGTATGATCTGAATCAGTTGCGAGATTTCTTCCTTTTGTCTCTCATTCAGTTTTACCAGGTCGCCTTCCGGTTCCACAAATTCCACGCGGCGTTCCAGCAAATGTTTCTTTCCGATCGGGATCATCAAGAGGTAAGAGGTTCCGCCGGCCGTGGTGTTACATTCGTAAATACCTCCCAGATCGTCAATCATATCCACGATCTGGCGCAAGCCGCGGCGGGCGTTTTCCAGTTCGTCCAGGCCTTCGTCCTCTATGAGCAGTTTGCAGTAGGCCACGCCTTCGCGCCGCTCCACCGAGATATTGAAAACTACTTTTCCGTAGACGAACGTGTTCTTCAGCGCGTTCGACAGCAGGGTACGTATTGCGTATTCCATTTTCCGCCTGTCGAGCCACACCCAAAGCACTTCGCTTTGCGTCGTAATCTGGAAATCTACATTGTTCATAGCTACCCAGTCGATAAACAAGTCGCATATCTGCCGCGAAATATCCACCACGTCATAGCGAGCTACGCGCAGGTAACTGGCCACGTCGTTATTGTGGCGCGCTCCGATCAGTTGGTCGGCAAGGTCTTCCAGCGCAAGCGTATTACGGTAGGCGGAAAGCAATTGTGTGGCAACGTCTTCTTCCGCCGTTTTATTCTGCACCACCAGCGACAGCGAACCCAGTATCAGCGACAGCGGAGTGCGCATTTCATGGATTGTTTCCACAAAGAAATTGTCCTGAATACTGTCGGCCAGTTGCACCTGCTTCTTGGCTTGGTCTTCCTTTTCGGAGGCTTCGCGCAGGATCGTGTCGTTTTCCTTTATTTTGGCGACAAGGATTTGCTCCAATTCCCTTTTATTCCTTACCAACGTGGATATTTCCGTCGCCTTATCGGCAACATCCCTGCTCAGCGTGGCATTAACACTGTCCGCTTCTTCCTTTTGTTTGCGCAGTTCTGCCAGTTCGCTTGCGACAGATTCACTTTTCTTTCTGATTTCATCCAGTACGGATTCGTTTTTATTCTTGAGGAAGATGTACAAACCGGCTGCGATGGCAACCAGCAGGAGAATAAAGATCAAAATCATACCTGTGGATGGAGCACTGTCTGTTCCCTGGGCAAAGAGCATGCTTTTTGATAAAACAGCTAAACTGACAACTAAAAAACTTTTTCGGTTCAATGCAAAACTTCTCATACATGGTCTAATTTAAAGTGACGTATAGTTAACGAAATCGCGATGTGTATCTTATATATTCCACAAAAATAGGAAAATAAATACCAATGCCATAGAAAGTTTTATTTTTTTATGACAAAATCCGGTTCGAATAGTTAATAATCGGTGGCTCTTGTGCGGAGAAAAGAGCTACACGTAGTAATTCGATTTTCTACGTGTAGAAATTAACCTGCATTATTCATACTCTTTTTCAGCGAGCGTAGCTCGTGGCCGCAGGCCTGTCTTTTGCCGTCCGGCTTCAGCCGACGGTTAGAAAGATGGAGGCGAAGCCTCTTCCTCTGTGGGTTTCAACCCCTTTATACAATGCCCAAAGGGCATTATTTTCATAACCGCGGGCGAGCGCAGCGTTGCCTGCGGTGGTACGAAGTACAAAACCTCTGCCCCGAAGCGGGCAGAACAAAATAGAATAAAAGTTCTGCCTTTCAGGCAGTGGCCCGGTGTTTGGTGACCACCGCAGGCAACGCTGCGCTCGCCCGCGGTTATGAATATTATGCCCTTTGGGCATTGCTACCATGATGCTTTTGCGGGGGTTGAAACCCACAGAGGAAGGGGCTTCGCCTCCATCTTTCTAACCGTCGGCTGAAGCCGGACGGCAAAAGACAGGCCTGCGGCCACGAGCTGCGCTCGCTGAAGATTCCCTCCAACCTCAAAAGGGAGGCTCTTTAGTCCCCCTTTCGGGAATGTCTAAACTGTGATTCTTGTGATTTGGTTGCTGAGCGCAGTCGAAGTACACAGTTCAGACTTACAATTTTCCACCTCCTCTGCCAATTCGCCGGTTCCAACCAAAAATTTTAACTAAAGCAACTACATGAACGCCGGCCTTTTTCCCGCTTTTTTCCTGCCTGCTTACAAATTGAAACACAGAGGGACAGAGGTGGTGAGTTTTTATATTGCTCATTATTAGCATGATAAAAAAACTCCGTGCCCTCTGTGCCTCCGTGTTTAATCTCTTTTTGAACCTTTTTTACCCTGCTTTTTGCATTTCAGAGCCGGAAAAAAAGCGAAAACCGGGAAAAGCCGCAACTTCGGATGCCGGAAGGTTGTTAAACAGCGTGAATCCGTTGTTTAACGTACATACCCCCGCTGTTAAATAGCGAGAGATATCGGAGTGCACGCGGGGATTTGCCGTGTTTAACAACTTTCCGGCCGTGTTTAACACAAAGAGATTCTTGCCTGCATCAGAGAGAAAAACACCGACCAACCCGGTTGTTTTTTTCATTCTCCGCGTCTGTTTTTTTCTAAAACGCAGAAAATTCCGAACGTAAATATTGCCTTTAAACACCTGCACCTGATTGCGTTACGGCGTTTTTAGCTACTTCTACAGTCGTTTATTTGAAATTTTTTTTCTCGCGGGCGAAAATGCAGCCTTATTTTGGAGGTTAAAAAAAGAGGGAGTGGTTACAAATTGTAACCGGAAAATGTCTGAATCAGGATTCGCAGGATTGGAAGATGAACAGGATTCAGCTTTCCGGCAACCTGAATGCCTTTGTCCCGGAGAGGCTTTTTACGATAGCTATACCTATGCTGAATATCCGCCTCCGGCAATGAAAAACGATAGCTTCGCCGACTGCTTTTTAATACTTTCACCGACTATAGCGGTGCTATTTTTTTGCTCTCCGTCCGCTGTTGCCGACATTTACACCACTTTTTTTGATGTATTTCCCGCCTTTTTTGATGCTTTTCCCACTCTTTTTGAAAATAATTGATGCGTTTAACTTTGTTTAACTATAATACTATTGCAGGTTATATTTCGCGCTGTATATTTGCATCGTGAACGAGAGATTTAACGGGGTGAGGGTCCCGCTCTTGAGAACAAAAAGTTTAACGTATACAAATAATTATAGTCATGAAAACGAATTCTATTTTAAAAATTTTGGCAGGTGCTTGGATCTTAGCAAGCGCACTAACTTTCACTTCTTGCTCTTCTGATGATTCGAATTCCGAATACATTCAGAACGAAGTTGCTATTGCAAACAATGCTGATACAAATACTACAACATATTCATTAGTACTCAAGGCGCTCTCCGGTGGAAAGGATATTACCACAAAGGGGGACGTTGATGGCGTAACACTCTTCGTTTTCGATGATAACTATGAGTTCATCGAATCAAAAAATATTGACAAGGCTACGGTTTTAAACCGCCGAACGATACAGATCGCTGCCGGCTCAACGGAAAAAATAACCATTGTGGCATGGGCAGGATTGAATAACAACAAAGAAGAAGTTAGTTCACTCAACCAAAACAGCATTCTGACGGATTTACGCGTTCAACTTAAACAGAACAATGGACAGGTCACCAATTTCCCCGGTGACCTGTTCCATGGCCAAATTTCCATCGATCGCGCAAATATGACGCGTTCGGAAGAAGCCCGGGAACTTTCCATCGAAAGGAAAGTGGCTGAATTTTCGTTGACTACTACAGGAATAGCCAAGAAATTTGGCACTATCGACGGTGATTTTTATTACAAGATCAGAACATCAACATCCATGATCGATCACAACGGCGAAGTTGCAGGTGAAAGTGTGGAATATATATTGCCGGCCACCATTAACGCCGCCGGTAATCTTACGGCAGACAATATCGCGGTTTTACCGTCGTCTGACGTCACAATAGAGCTTTACAGGGACGATATTCTGGTGCTTTCCAGCAAAAATCTCAAAAATACACAGGAACTCGCCATAGGCGCCTCTCAGCAGCTCGACATCGTATTCGACATTTATAAAGTCAGTCAGAGTATGGTGGTAGCAGCATGGGGACAGGTTATTAACCGTGTAACAGTAGCATAACAGCGACCCTCAATTTTTGTATACGTTTATATGGCGCACATTCGGATTTTCCGGGTGTGCGCCTCTTTATTAAGCAGGACACGTTTTCGGACAGTGGTAATACTATCAAATAATGAAAGCCTTGCCACTGTTTGTTTTTATTCTCAAAATGCCGGAAGTCACTGAAAATCAGGAGTGATAGGAATGCCCATACTTATGAGGGGGATGCACGGGCGACAGAAATATCGCGCAAATGATACGAATACCGCCTCGAATGCGGGCGATAGAAACACCTTCGATCGGTGATAGAAACACCATAACGAGTGATAGAAACACCCGCAATGGGTGATAGAAACACCCGCAAATAGTGATAGAAATAACACCTATCCCGTCATAAAATCAACAACCAAAGCAACAATGACAAGCCGATATTGAATATTTTTCAGTTATCGATTAATTTTATTCATATAAAGTTTGATATTGTCAAAATTATACCCTTATATTTGCAGAAAAAACAAATTACAATGACAGAAGTTATAAAAAAATTGCCTTTGAAGTGCCCGAGTTGCGAGTCGGCGCTTAATGTAAGCAAGTTGCATTGTACGCACTGCGATACGGAAGTAACGGGAGGTTTTGCACTGCCCCCGTTTGCCCGGTTGTCGGAAAAGGAACAGGCGTTTGCTTTGGATTTTATCAAAGCAAGCGGAAGTTTGAAAGACATGGCCCGGAATATGGGGATCAGTTACCCCACAGTCCGTAACCTGCTTGACGACCTGATTGAAAAATTAAATAATATGGAGGAATTGTTATGAACATGAAATTGACTTTGTTTTTGAACCCTTTTGTAAAAATAGCCGGGGTCAAAGCCTTGTTATGGGGTTTGACGGGGATGATTGTATCTGTTGCTGTCGCTTATTATTCCGACTTTCACTATCATGGGCTGATGCACTTCGGCGCGGCGCCTAACGACAGTCTGCTGTGTTACGCAGTTGAACACGCTGTGGTTTGGATAATACCCGCTTTGATATTTTATATCGGCGGGCTGATCCTGTCGAAGTCGAATATCCGAATTGTCGATGTGGCCGGTACGGTTGCTTTTGCCCAATTGCCGTTTATCCTGATGAACCTGTTCTTTCTGTTGCCGCCCATGCAGCAATTAAACCGGATAGACTTTAATCTTCCGCCAATGGAGATACTGAAACAGCCGGACATTCTGTTTGGTTTGTGGTTAAGTCTTGTTTCCGTGATCTTTCTTGTTTGGGTTTTGGTATGGATGTTCAATGCCCTGAAAATATCCTGCAACCTGAAAGGGAAGAAGTTGGGAATACTTTATGCCGTTGCCGTAATAGGCGGAGATGTGGCTTGCCGGTTTATTATCAACCTGTTTTATTAACTCTCTAAATATAATAATGTATGAAAGCTTTTTACACAGGAATCGTACTGCTATTCGTTTGCGCCTTCAATGTTTCGGCGCAGGACATAACCGGCAAATGGTACGGCAACGTCGATATGGGCGGAATGAAATTGCGGATCATTTTCTCCATCGCGCAATCAGGCGAAGGATATACAGGCTTTCTGCTTAGTCCCGACCAGAGTTCACAGGAAATACCGGCCGACATCATTACGTGGAAAGACAATCAACTGACAATGACGATCACCCAACTTGCCTTTTCCTACAAAGGAACATTGAAGGAAGACGAAACACTGGAAGGTGCAATCTCACAGATGGGAGCGACATTTCCGGCCATCCTTTCGCGCAAACCTTTTGAAGTGAACCGCCCACAGGAGCCTCGCCCGCCTTATCCTTACAAGGAAGAAGAGGTAACATTCCAAAACAGCGGGGCGGGAATCAAACTGTCCGGCACATTGACACTCCCCAATGGCAACGGAACGTTTCCGGCAGTGATACTTGTTACCGGCAGCGGCTCGCAAAACCGAGACGAAGAAATGATGGGGCACAAACCTTTCCTGGTCATTGCCGATTACCTGACCCGACGGGGGATAGCCGTGCTCCGCTATGATGATCGGGGCGTCGGCAGGTCGGAAGGTGATTTCGAAAAGGCTTTCATATCGGACTTTGCCGATGATGCCGCCGCCGCTATCGCTTTTCTGAAAAGCCGGAAAGAGATAGATCCGAAGAAAACAGGTGCGATTGGGCACAGCGAAGGCGGAGCGGTCGTGACATTACTTGCAGCCAAACAGATTCCCTCCTTTATTATTACACTGGCCGGGGTGGGAGTGGCCGGACGGGAAGTGCTCCGTTCGCAACGCGAAGCGATCTTTAAAGCATCCGGCGCCCAACAAAATTACATCGACAGCTACAACGCAACGATGGCCAAAGCCGAAGATATGTTACTTGCCGCATCGAACTTTGACCAAGCCGATATGGAACAACAATTGAAAACCTTGTTCGCCCAAACACCTTTGGCCGGACAGGAAAAAACTGTCCTCAAACAGTTGAGTATGCCGGTATTCAGGAGCCTGTTACTTTTCGATCCGGCAGTTTGTTTCAAGGAAATCCGTTGCCCGGTTCTGGCTCTGAACGGAGCGAAAGACCTGCAAGTTGTCCCCTCGCTCAATCTGGAAGGATTCCGGAAAATCACAACAAACGGCAACAAGCAGGTAACCGTCAGGGAATATCCCGGGCTGAACCATCTTTTCCAGACGACAGCCACCGGCCTCCCCACCGAATACAATCAATTGGAAGAAACATTCAGCCCCACCGTCATGAAAGATATAAGTGAGTGGATATTAAGAACATCTGAATAATTTCTACCTTTGCGCTCCTAAAATGCACGGTGGATGATACATAAATTTGATTTTCTTGTGATCGGTTCGGGCATAGCCGGTATGAGTTTCGCACTGAAAGTAGCCCATAAAGGAAGAGTAGCGTTGATATGCAAGTCGGGGCTGGAGGAAGCCAATACTTATTTTGCGCAAGGCGGCGTAGCTTCGGTTACTAATTTATTGACAGACAACTTTGAGAAACACATCGAAGACACGATGATCGCCGGCGACCGGCTGAGCGACCGGGATGCCGTGGAGAAGGTAGTGCGCGAAGCTCCCGCGCAAATCAACGAACTGATCAGCTGGGGAGTCGATTTCGACAAAGACGAAACCGGCAACTTCGATTTGCACAGAGAAGGCGGACATTCCGAACATCGCATTTTGCACCATAAAGACAAAACGGGCGCCGAAATTCAGGACAGCCTGATCAAGGCCGTGAAGAAACATCACAATATCTGCGTGTTCGAGAATTATTTTGCCATAGAAATATTAACCCAACACCATTTGGGCATTACAGTCACTCGGCAGACACCGGACATTGAATGTTTCGGCGCTTACATCATGACACCTGAAGGGCGCATAGATACTTTCCTTTCCAAAGTAACCTTGATGGCAACCGGCGGTATAGGCGCGGTTTACCAAACGACAACCAATCCGCTGGTTGCCACCGGCGACGGCATCGCTATGGTCTATCGGGCAAAGGGGACGGTGAAAGACATGGAGTTCGTACAGTTCCATCCGACTGCTTTCTATCATCCGGGCGACCGCCCTTCCTTTCTTGTCACGGAAGCGATGCGGGGCTACGGCGCCGTTCTCCGCACACAGGATGGGAAAGAGTTTATGCAGAAATACGACAAACGCCTCTCGCTGGCTCCCCGCGACATTGTGGCGCGCGCGATCGACAACGAAATGAAAAACCGGGGCGACGATTTCGTTTATCTGGACGTTACCCATAAGAATGCGGAAGAAACAAAAAAACATTTCCCCACCATCCATGAAAAATGCCTGAGCTACGGCATAGATATTACCAAAGACTATATCCCGGTAGCGCCCGCCGCGCACTACCTGTGTGGAGGAATCAAGGTGGATCTGAATGCCTGTTCGTCCATCAGGCGGCTGTATGCCGTGGGAGAATGTGCCTGCACCGGGCTGCATGGAGGAAACCGCCTGGCTTCCAACTCGCTGATCGAAGCAGTTGTCTACGCGGATGCGGCAGCCGCACACAGTATCCGTTTTATTGAAGAATACAGTTATCAGGAAAACATTCCGGCCTGGAACGATGAGGGAGTGCAGGCTTCGGAAGAAATGGTGTTGATCACCCAAAGCGCCAGGGAAGTAGGGCAGATAATGAGCACTTATGTCGGTATTGTGCGTTCCGACCTTCGCCTGAAAAGAGCATGGGATCGCCTGGATATTATATACGAAGAAACGGAGAGTTTGTTTAAGCGTTCGGTTGCGTCAAAAGAAATATGCGAACTGCGCAATATGATCAACACGGGCTACCTCATCATGCGCCAGGCAATAGACAGAAAAGAAAGTCGAGGACTGCATTACAGCCTCGACTATTCTGTCAAGAATTAAAAGTCATTATATCCGACACAAAAAAGCGGGAGGAATTGCTTCCCCCCGCCTCTTTAATTAAATCACGCGTAATTTTGCTTCATCGGCTCGAAGTAAGCCTGAGGATGTTCACATGCCGGGCATTTCTGCGGGGCACCGGTTCCTTCATGTACAAATCCGCAGTTGCGGCACTGCCATACAATAGCTTCTTCTTTCTGAAATACCGTATTCGTTTCGATATTGTTCAGCAGGGTGCGGTAGCGTTTTTCGTGTTCTGCTTCCACCAGTGCAATCATACGGAAAGCAACGGCTACTTGCTTGAAACCTTCTTCTTCGGCTATTTTGGCAAACGCGGGATAAAGCACTTCCCATTCTTCCTGCTCACCACCGGCTGCCGCTGCCAGGTTTTCCATTGTTGTTCCGATTATTCCTGCGGGATAGGAGGCTGTGATCTCCACCATTCCACCTTCCAGAAATTTAAAGAAACGCTCGGCGTGTTCCTTTTCCTGCTCGGCTGTTTCCTTGAAAACACCGGATATTTGTTCGTAACCTTCCTTTTTTGCCACGCTTGCGAAGAATGTATAACGCGACCGGGCTTGTGATTCGCCTGCAAATGCTTTCAGCAGGTTTTGCTCTGTACGAGTTCCTTTGATACTTTTTTCCATGTTGTTTCTAAATTAATTATATGCGTAAGATAAAACCATTGTTTATTTTCTCTTTTGGCTATGCAAAAGTAGGCATATTTTCCTTACCGGTAAACAATAAAGGCTAAATCTTATTTTGAGGTGCTAAACAAAATATTCTCCACTCTGTAAAGCGAGCGTAGCTCGTGGCCGTTAGGCCTGTCTTTTGCCGTTGGTTTCAACCAACGGTTAGAGAGATGGAGGCGAAGCCTCTTCCTCTGTGGGTTTCAACCCCCGCAAAAGCATCATATATGCTTTCCTTCAAATACTTTCATCAACATCT
>JAITVG010000060.1 GCA_031285925.1 Tannerellaceae bacterium | reverse complement strand
AGAACAAGGACCATTGTCCCGATCATTTCTGCTACATACTTTTTCATTGCTTTAATTATTTAATAGTTAAACATCAGTTTCTTTTCGTTTCATTTAAGCCGCGCGACGAGCAACACGGGGTTATCCTCTTCATCCAACCCGGCGGCAATCTCTTTCAGTTTGCCTTTCAAACGGTTGTCTTCGTAAGCCTCGATCAGGTCTCCGGCTTGCAGGATTTGCAGATAGACGTTTTTGTTGGAAGCGGAGAAGTGAGTGGTTTGAGGAGCGATACTTATTTCTCCTCCGGAACTGAAATCGCCGTTTTGAATATCCTGCCGGTAAATCATTCCTTTCTCTTTGTCGTAGAATAAATACTTGTATTCCTCGGATCTCATGTTAGGCCCTGCTCCCACGAATTTCTTTAGCATGGATATAAGGAAAATATAATTCCGACTTTCCTGTGCATAATAAAGAAATGCCGGCGGATCCATCGTGGCGCGTGCGGGTTGCTGAATGATAAGAGGAGTGCGTTCCAGGGAAGAGTTCATGGAAAAGATAGTGTCATTGGATGTATCCGCGATGATAAAATCCGATGAGAATTTGAGAATGGGAAAAGTCTGAAGCATATAAACAAAAATATTTTCCCCGTCCTGTATGTGGTGCATCTCTGTTATTTTCTGTCCGCCCTGTTGAAGAATAAATTCCCGTTCAATCTCGCCGGTCGTTTTAGAAAGGATCAGAAATCTGTTGGCGGTGTCTTCATTGTATGACTTGTTGTAGGCAATCAACCGGTTTGAGTCAAAAATGGCTAAGTCCGTATAATAACTATCCGGTGCATAGTCGAAAACTCTTTTGAAAGCGCCGTTCATGTCGTAAACAAATACCTTCTTTTTCATCCGGTTGTTGGCGTAGATTTCGTCATATTCTTCATCCGGCAGAAAGAAAGTGGAAGCCGAATATTCTTCGCCACTCTCCCCTCGCCGGTTGATCTTCTTAATTCCCTTTCCTGTTTTGTCGAAAAACAAAATGTCGCCCGTGCCGAGATTATAGTTCACGATATACCGGTCGGTGAATGCGCCGACTGAATACCCCTGCCACAACATATCGTCGGTGGTTTCCAGGCGTATGTATTCCACGTCCGCGATGTCTTGCAGCAACATTTTTTTTACCGGATATTCCCGCGACACATCTACTGTCACCACTTCATTCCCTGCTGTTTTTTCTTTTTGCGTACAGGCAAACAAGATGAATATCAGCGGGAGTAAACAACAGAATGATTTAATCAAAGTTTTCATATATGTTTTCGTTTTATACAGGTTACATTCACCTTTCACCTGCAAACGTAGTAAATCTTTGGGAAACAAGTATGGTTAGAGTAGTTAAAGTGGCGTATTAATGAACGCAGACAACGCAGAAAGCGCAGACCGGCGCAGATGAATAATTATTTCTGCGTTTTTCTGCGTTCTTTGCGTCGTCAGCGTTCTCTAAATACGGCTTTAACTACTTTGACTACTTTAAGGGCGACCGCGAGGGTCGCCCCTACCTGACTACTTTTAACACAATAATTATTAAAAATCCATAAATCCACCCGTTTTTCATGTATTTTTTTCCGGCTGTATGGGGGAAAAACAGCCCTTTTTATGCTTTTTGGGGCGAAAAAGGAGGTTTTTCGGCCTTTTTTTCGGAGCAAAAAATGGGATTTTCAGCGGGAAAAATATGAAAATATGTAAAGTGAATAAACGTTTTTTTACATAAAATCGGGAAAATAGCCGAAAATTCTCCGAAAAAGCGGTATTTTCTGCTTCTGTCGCATCCGTGTTAAAAAGTGTTTCTATATATAGTACGGACGAATACTATATATATAAATGCGAAATACCACCCATAATACGGCAAAATACTACCAATAGAAAACCTAAAAACTACCGTAATTTTTTAAAACCGCTACATCGACCATTGTTTTAACATTCGTTTGGTATTTTTCTTCTAAAACGCAGAAAATTCAAAACCTCAATTTACTCATTAAACTACTGTATATGATTCTGTTACGCCGATTTACACCTCTCAGAAATGGCCTCCGCGCAAAATTTTTCTCTTTCGGGCGAAAATATGAGCGCATTTTGAGGTCAAAAGCAGGAGTACAGGCGCAACGGTTTGGCATGAATATTGTTTGCCTGCACTTTCCATCCGTCCCCTCATGTCCTCCGCGCCTCTGTGTTTAATCTCTTCTATTGACCTAAATTTTGCAGCATCCCCTTTTTTACTTTATCTTTGCGCTTATATATCTTTTGCGGGGTCAAACGAAATAATAACCTAATGGAGAGAGAAGAAGATATTTTCAGGCAGTTCCGTGACTCGTTCAATAATCTTGAGGGGCATTTCCACATTCTGGAACATCCCGTTCCCGTAAACAGGCAAATGGAATACTTTAAACACTCGGCGAAGCTGCGGAAGAATTCGTCCGTTTCGATCGCGGAAGAAGAAATAGACGGGATATTCCGCTCGCTGGAAATGCCCGAAGTGTCGGAAGAAGAAAAGAAATATTCCCTGAGCATGCTGGCAGGCTCAAAGTCGGTGAAGGCGCACCGCATGTTGGAAGAATATGTGAAACATCCTGACGAGCGCCTAGCCGACTGGGCTAACATGGCTTTGATGGAGTCGCGCATTTCGCTCGAATCCGAATTTTCCAACGAGAAACAGATCTATATATCCACCGGCCTAGGCGGGAAGAATGAAAAACTGCGCTTCTTCACGCTGTTCGTTTCCAAAGACAAATTGCCGTTCAAGGATTATCAGCGCCGCGTGATCGATCGTGAATTCCCTTATCTTCTGTCGCACGAGAACTGCGAAATAGAGCGGATGACAGTGAAGGACTACCATGTGGAAATGCTCTTCCTCGTGCCCGTGCGCAGCGATATCAAAAAGATTCTGGACGGCGTGATCGGCGAATGTAATCAATACGGCGGCTTCCTTTCGGAAATGTTTACAATCACCAACGTGAAGGAACTGACCGAAAGCGAAGTGGAAGAAATAATGAACAGGGATGGAGACTATTAAGCAAGCCTTGAAATACGGCGTAGTCGGCGTGGGCAACACGATCATTACCGCCGTAGTGATCTGGATCATGATGAAGCCGCTCGGCTTTTCCGACGTTGTTTCCAACATCACCGGCTATGTGGCAGGCCTTCTGAACAGTTTTATCTGGAACAGGCAGTGGACGTTTAAAAGTTCCGCGGGATGGGGAAGCAGTGCCGTCCGCTTCGGACTGGTTTTCGCCGTCTGCTACCTGATGCAACTTGCCCTGCTCCTCTTCCTGAACCGTCATCTGACGATCGACAGCTACTACAACCAATTGATCGCGATGGTATTTTACACGATAATAAACTTTGTGATGAACAAATACTTCACCTTTAAGTCTTACGAAAAATGAAGCGTATGAAGAAACTTGCGGTAATCATCCCCTGCTACAATGAGGAGCAGGTGATCGATGAAGCATACCGCCGCATAAAAATTGTGCTCGCCTCCGTGCCGAACCCGTCGGAGATCATCTACGTGAACGACGGCAGCCGCGACCGCACAAGGCCGATGCTGAACGAACTTGCAGCACGCGACGCGGACGTGAAGGTGATCCATTTTTCCCGAAACTTCGGCCACCAGTCGGCCGTAACGGCAGGTATCCACCATTGCGATGCCGACTTGGCCATTATCCTCGACGCCGACATGCAGGATCCTCCCGAACTGATCCCCGAAATACTTGCACGGCAGGAAGAAACCGGCGCCAATGTCGTCTACTGCGTACGCCGGAGCCGTGTGGGAGAGAGCCGCTTCAAACTCTTCTCCGCCAAACTCTTCTACCGCACGATGAACGCCATGAGCGAAGTAGAGTTTCCCCTCGACACGGGCGATTTCCGCCTCATCGACCGCAAGGTGATGAACGAATTTAATCGCCTCAAGGAAAAGGGGAAATACATCCGCGGCCTGATCAGCTGGATCGGTTTCAATCAGGTGCCTTTCTTCTATGAGCGGGAAGCGCGCATTGCCGGTAAAACGAAATACTCGCTGAGCAAAATGCTTCAATTCGCCTCGACCGCGCTGCTCTACTTCTCCAAAAAACCCTTGAAAATGGTTACGGGACTGGGCTTTCTGGCCGTAATTATCGGGATCATATTGGCAGTGTGGTTCACCCTTGGCAAATGGTATGGCTTCAGCAACGCAGAGAGCGGATGGACATCCATCATCTTCACCATCATCTTTTTCGGCGGCGTGCAACTGATCACGATCGGCGTGCTTGGACAGTACATCAGCGTGCTCTTCGACGAGATCAAAGCTCGCCCGGAATACATCGTTGATGAAGCACGGAATTTTTGCAATGACAATAATTAATATATATACAAAATTATTATCCGGCATGAATTATCAAGCGTTTACATTCACCTGCAATTCTTCCGTCGATCCGGAGATTATCCATGACATTCTGGCTGCGGAACTCGGAGAGATCGGGTTTGAAAGTTTCACGACAGGCGACAACGGGCTGACGGCCTATATCGCTCAAAAGCATTACGACCGCGAAGCGCTGGAGGAACGGTTGGCAATGTTTCCGCTGGAAAATGTCGAAATCCGGTATGACAGCGAACTGATCACCGGCAGGGACTGGAATGAAGAATGGGAAAAGAACTATTTCAAGCCCATCCGGATAGGTAACGATTGTATCATACGCGCTTCGTTTCACCCCGAAGAAGAAGGATTTGCCTACCCGATCGTGATCGATCCGAAAATGGCATTCGGAACGGGCAATCACGAAACGACCTTTTTGATGATCGGTGAGATACTTAAAATGGATTTAAAAGGAAAGGAAGTACTGGATATGGGTTGCGGTACGGCTGTCCTTGCCATCCTTTCGGCCATGAAAGGGGCAAAACGCATTATCGCCATCGACATTGACGAATGGGCTTATGCCAATGCGCAGGAAAACATAAGGCTCAACCGGTTTGAAAACATCCGGACAGTACAGGGCGGTGCTGAAAAAATAGAAGAATTTGCCCCTTTCGATATTATTTTCGCAAATATTAACCGCAACATCCTGTTGGCCGATATGGCCGTATACGCCCGGCATTTAAAAACGGGAGGGTATTTATATATGAGTGGTTTCTATAAGGAAGACGTTCCCGTGATAGAAAAGGAAGCCACATCACAAGGCTTGTATATGGAGTATGTTGCCGAAAAAAACAATTGGGTGGCAGTGAAAACCGAGAAGAAAACAAATTTTAACTCGATTTGAATGCCGCCGCATAAACTATCTGCCGAAAAGGAGCGTTATTATATATAGTTTGTAAAACATTAAAAGACAAAAAGCTTATGAAAAGTACGGATTCAAAACTGTTGTTAGGTCTTGCAATCGGCGTTGCAGTAGGTGCGGCCGTGGGTTACCTGGTCGGTTCGGACAAGGGTGAAGAACTGCTGGAAGAACTGAAAGACATGGCAGGCAAAGCGAAAGAAGGTTTCAACCTGGCAGTGGAAAAAGCAAAGGCAACCGGTCAGGAAGTGCTCAAAACAGCCAAAGGCTACAAGGAAGATGCGCCGGATATGGCCGGTGACCTGATCGACGAATAGACAGACTTATGGAGAAAGATTTGGGACAGATCTTCAATGAGTTGAAAAATGACGTTTCGACTTATGCGGAGATAAAATTCAATCTCTACAAACTATCCTTATATGAGAAAGCAGGGAAACTCGTTTCCTCGCTTTCTTATGTATTGGCGTTGGCCGTGCTTGCTTTCATGTCCATATTCTTTCTCTTTTTGGCACTCGGCTTTCTTCTGGGAGAATGGTTGGAATCTACCGGCGCCGGAATCGCAATAGTCGGCGGAGTATACCTTATATTAACAGCTATTCTGATCATGAACAGGAAAAGGTTTTCCGCCAAAATCATGAACAATGTAATTTCGGCGCTTGACGACGAACACGGGAAGAATCCCGCCAACGAAGAAGATACCGGTGTATGAAAACAGAACAAAGTCCGCTGGAAAAACTTCATGCCGAGCAACAGCAGCTCCGGATTGATGCACACGCGCAGGAGGAAAAAATAGGCGCCGACATAAAATATATTCAGAGCAACGGAACAAGATTACTCATCCGCAGCGTTACTTCCGCCATTCTTCAAGGACTTCCGGTGACACAGAGCAACCGTTCCGACGCATCCGCACGTTATTCAACAGGCATAACCGGTTTGGTTGCCGGAGGCTTATCCGCCGTTATGAAAGAAAGGAAAGGAATATTGCCCGTTGCCTGGAAACTCGTACAACCGTTTGTTTTAACCTGGGGAATAAAAGCGGTAAAAAGACTTTTGAGCAGGAAAGGAAGATAGGCATCTCTATTAATTTATGTTAGAATGCCTGTTTTTTTATGCCGTGATAGCAAACAAGTTATAGAAAACATAATTACCTTTGCGATCGAAAATTTATGAACAAAATGAAACGTAATGTCATCATCTTTTTCGTAGTATTTTTACTGACGTTCCTGTCTTTGGTTTCATGCGCCACACCTTGTGGCTGTTAAAAGTTTCAGCAGATAAAAACAGTTTTTTAAAATAAACCCATAAAAAGTTTTATTACAATGATTAAAGTAGGTATTAATGGTTTTGGCCGTATCGGACGTTTGGTATTCCGTGCAGCTCAGACAAGAAACGACATCGAAGTTGTAGGTATTAACGACCTGATCAGTGTTGAATACATGGAATACATGTTGAAATACGACACCGTTCACGGCAAATTCAACGGAACTGTCGAAGTGAAAGACGGCAATCTGATTGTGAATGGTAAATCCATCCGTGTAACGGCAGAAAGAAATCCGGCCGATTTGAAATGGAACGCAGTAGGCGCAGAATATGTAGTTGAATCTACCGGTCTGTTCCTCTCCAAGGATACGGCAAAAGCTCACATCGAAGCAGGCGCCAAATATGTGGTAATGTCTGCTCCTTCCAAAGATGACACCCCGATGTTCGTATGTGGCGTAAACCTTGACGCTTACGTAAAGGGAACGCAGTTCGTATCCAACGCATCCTGCACAACCAACTGTCTGGCTCCTATCGCCAAGGTATTGAACGACAAGTTCGGCATCACCGACGGTTTGATGACAACCGTTCACGCTACCACGGCAACTCAGAAAACAGTAGACGGTCCTTCAGTAAAAGACTGGAGAGGCGGACGCGCTGCTTCCGGCAACATTATCCCATCTTCCACGGGCGCAGCCAAAGCGGTAGGTAAAGTTATTCCCCAGCTGAACGGCAAACTGACAGGTATGTCTTTCCGTATCCCGACACTGGACGTATCTGTTGTAGACTTGACTGTAAACTTGGCTAAATCCGCCACTTACGAAGAAATCAAGGCTGCGATGAAAGAAGCTTCCGAAAATGAACTGAAAGGTATCCTCGGATATACGGAAGAAGATGTTGTGTCTTCTGACTTTATCGGCGACGCCCGCACATCTATTTTCGATGCCAAGGCCGGTATCGCTTTGACCGACAAGTTTGTTAAGGTGGTTTCCTGGTACGACAACGAATGGGGCTATTCAAACAAGGTGTTGGAACTGATCGCCCACATGGCAAAAGTAAACGGATAAATTCATTGTCAATTGACAATGAAATAAAGATAGAAAGCCTCTGCACAAAATGTGCAGGGGCTTTTTGCTGCTCGGTTCAGGCCAGACTGAAAGTGCTTTCGATGAAGATTTGCTTGGATCGACCCCACGTTAAATTATTATTCCGTATATTTGCCGGGTATAAAAACCCGTAAAAACAATACAATCATGAGTGAAAATGAAGATTTTTTTGACTACGATGAGGAAGAGTCGGTGAAATTTATCCGGAACTACCTGCCTCAGGAGCTTAAAGAGAAGTTTAGCGACGACGATATTAATTATATCGTAGACCTGATTTACGATTTTTATGAATCGAAAGGCTATCTGAATGACGACGCAGACGAGGACGAAGACATCGAAATAGATGAAGACGAGCTGCTCGACTACGTGGTGAAAAATGCGAAAAAAGACGGAATCGGCAAGTTTGAACCGGATGAAATCAGATTTATTGTGCAGGGAGAACTTGAGTATTGCGACTCTATCGACATGTTTGAATAATTAATTGAGTAAATAGACAGGAAGAAATGAAAAACATGAAATTATTATCAGTAGTGCTGCTTGCATCAACCCTTGTTTTCACAAGCTGCGGCACATGGAGTAACACCGCAAAAGGTACGGCTATCGGCGTAGGCGGCGGTGCGGCGGTTGGAGCCGGCGTTGGAGCAATTGCAGGAAATACGATATTGGGTTCCGTAATCGGAGCAGCCGTTGGCGGAGCAGCCGGCGCTTTGATCGGAAAGAAAATGGACAAACAGAGGCAGCAGATCGAACAAACAGTTCCGGATGCGACGGTTGAAACCGTAAATAACGGAGAAGCCTTGAAGATCACTTTCGACTCGGGCATACTGTTTGCCACAAACTCAAGCACGGTGAGCGACGCTTCAAAAACGGCATTGCACAATTTCTCCAACACATTAAAGGCTAATCCCGATACCTACATTAAGATTGTCGGGCATACGGACAGTACCGGAAGTGTGGACTACAACCAGACACTGTCGGAGAAGCGGGCTAAAAGCGTAGATGACTATCTGCTCTTGCAAGGCATCAGCCAGGATCGCATGACATACGAAGGAAAAGGAGTACACCAGCCGGTTGCCGACAACAACACTCTGGAAGGGCGTTCGCTGAACCGCCGTGTTGAAATCATGATCGTTGCAAACGAAAAAATGATCCAAGAAGCACATTCGGGCACATTGCAATAAAAGAAGCCTATTAAAGAACCAAACACTGAGAACAAGGCATGAATCAATATAACTCCGGCTTTTTAAACAGCATCCCTCAGGTAACAAAAAACCTGATCATCATCAATGTTTTGGTATGGGTGGCCAGTTTGGTTTTACCGAAAGTAAATATCGACCTTGTACAGTTGTTGGGGCTTCATTTCCCCGGAGCGGAAGATTTCCGCACCTGGCAGCTTCTTTCCTATATGTTTATGCACGATACGCATTCCATCTCCCATGTGTTTTTCAATATGTTTGCCGTCTATATGTTCGGACGTGTATTGGAAAGCGTATGGGGGCCGAAGCGATTCCTCATTTTTTACCTGGTTACCGGCATAGGCGCCGGCTTGATACAGGAACTTGTATGGCTGTATGATATTCATGCTTTCGCTTCCGCACATGGCGCCACCGTTATGGAAGTGATTAACAACGATCCTTCGTTGAATCTGATGATCACCGTCGGAGCTTCCGGCGCTGTCTTCGGCATATTGCTGGCATTCGGGATGTTGTTTCCCAACGCCCCCTTATATCTGATGTTTGTTCCTGTGCCGATAAAGGCGAAATGGTTTGTGGCAGGATACGGACTGGTTGAGTTGTTTATGGGCGTTTCCAACTTCAGCGGAGATTCGGTTGCACACTTTGCCCATTTGGGCGGAATGTTGTTCGGTTTCTTTATGATTCGGTACTGGAAAAAAAAGGACGCTAAGAATGGACGATATTTTTACTAAACTGAAACAAACGTTCCTTTCGGGAAATATCCTAATCAAGCTTATATATATTAATATAGGTGCATTCCTGCTGCTCCGCCTGTCCGCCGTTTTATTCCTTTTGTTCAATATACACGGCGTCCCTTTTCTCGAATATCTGCAAATGCCTTCGTCGCCCACGCTTTTACTAACGCGGCCGTGGACTTTGCTTACCTATATGTTTACTCACTATGATTTTCTGCATATCCTTTTCAATATGCTTTGGCTCTACTGGTTCGGAGGGGTATTCCTTCAGTTCTTCAATGAGCGCCGGTTCGGGGGAGTATATTTGCTCGGAGGCATAGCGGGCGCTCTGCTGTTCCTGTCGGCCTACAATATATTCCCTTATTTTCAGGCGGTATCCGGGCGGAGTTTTCTGATGGGAGCGTCGGCTTCGGTGATGGCTATCGTGTTTGCCATATCTTTTTACCGCAAGGAGTATGAGATCAACCTCTTTCTGATTGGGCGGGTAAAGCTGATCTGGCTGGCCTGGTTTACGCTGATACTTGATCTTCTGGCAATCACTTCGGCTAACGCGGGCGGACATCTGGCGCATATCGGCGGCGCGCTGTTCGGGATCTGGTACGCTTCGCGGATGAAAAAGGGGAAAGACCTTACGGCTCCCGTCAATCGGATGATCGACCGCTTAGTGAATCTGACCAAGGAGAATCCGCTTAAAAGGAAACCGAAGATGAAAGTCACTTACAAGCGCCCGGAAACAGACTATGAATATAATGCCCGCAAAAACCGGGAGAACAAAGACTTGGATGATATTCTGGACAGACTGAAACGCTCGGGATACGACAGCCTGTCGGCGGAAGAAAAGAAACGATTGTTCGACGCGAGCAAAAAATAGTATATGAAATCCCTCCGCATCCTGTTTCGTTTTCTTCTTGCAGCAGTGAACATCCTGTTTATCATACTCCTGCTGGCCGCTGCCTATTCCGACAGAATATCTCCCGATGAAAGTCTTACGATGGCTTACCTCGGCCTTGGCTTCCCGGTCTTTTTCTCGATATGTATCCTCTACGCGATCTACTGGCTTTTCATGCGCGACCGGATATTCCTGCCGCTCTCCGTCTGCGCCTTTGTGATATGCTGGGGGCCTGTGTCGCGTTACTTCCCTTTTCATTTCAAGCAAGAAGTTCCGGAAGACGGCGTGGTGAAAGTACTGACATATAATGTGATGAATTTTGCCGGCAAGAGGCACACCTCCCTTTCGCCTAACCGCATCATCGAGTATATTGCCGAATCGGACGCGGATATTGTCTGTCTGCAGGAATTTACGGTAGCCCGTTCGGGAAAGGAACTTACGGCGAAGGATGTTTTTGCGGCGTTGGACATGTATCCCTACCGCTCAGTCGTTGAGCTGCACGGGCATCGTTACAGCACATCCAACATTGCCCTGTTTTCAAAGTATCCGATCAAAAAGACACGGAAGATCGAATACGGAAGCGAATATAACGGATCGGCCGTGCACGAGCTGGATATAAACGGAAAGAGAGTGGCATTGATCAACAACCATCTGGAATCGTTTAAGCTGACGCAGAAAGACCGTTCGCAATACTCCTCCCTGATCAAGTCTTTCGACTCGAACGTGCTGGGAGAAATACGCGGAACGTTTCAGCAAAAGCTCGGCCCGGCATTCCTTTTACGAGCCAAACAGGCGGAGATGGTGGCCGAAGAGATCAAAAAAACAAAGACAGACTACCTTATTATATGCGGTGACTTCAACGACACTCCCCTTTCATACGCCCACCGCATCATTCAGGGGAACCTCACCGACGCTTTCGTCGCGTCGGGAAAAGGGATGGGAACGACCTACAATCAGAACCTTTTCCTGTTTCGCATCGACAACATCCTTCATTCTCCGAACATTACGCCTTACAACTGCACGGTCGATCGGGTAAGGTATTCCGACCATTACCCGATGTGGTGCTATCTGAAACTGGGCGATAAGTAGCGTTTGTCAATATGCGGAATTACCTCAAAATAAACGGCCTGTTGCTGTTCCTTCTATTGCCGGGAGCTGTTTCCGCGCAGTGGAATTCTTTTATCATCAATCACAAGAAAGACCGCTTCGGGCATGGCGCTCAAACCTGGCAGATCAGGCCTTACGGCGATGATCATATCTTTTGCGCCAATAAAAACGGGATTCTGCAATACAACGGCGCCGACTGGAAGTTCTATCCCGTGCAGAACGGTCTGGACGTGCGCTCCGTTTATGTATCGGAAAGGCAGGGGCGCGTCTACGCCGGCGGGGAAAATGAGTTCGGTTATCTGGAAGCGGACAAATCGGGCGAATTGACTTACACCTCGCTCTCTTCGGAATTTAACGAGCGTTATCGGTTTTACGGAGGATACTGGGGCGTTTTCGAACTCGATAATATGTTTTATTACGTATCCGACCGCCATATCGTGAAGCAGATCGGCGATACTTTCACGGCTGTCCGTTCCGATTTCAAGATCGACTGTTCGGCGGTGATCAACGGCATTCTGTATGTCGGCACCTTCAACGGGATATGGATGCTGGTGGGAAACACATGGATTCCGGCTCAGGGCAGCGATTCCGTCGGCAACAAGTCGATACGCGCCATCGTCCCCTACAAGGACGGATTCCTTGCAGCGACCGCTTTCGACGGCCTTTTCTACGGTACAACCGAAGGCGTCGCCCCCTTTGTGACCGGAGCCGAAGAGTTCATGCGGCGCAACGAGGTCTTCTCCCTTGCCGTGTCAGACACGTACATTGCCGTAGGAACCATCCACAAAGGGCTGCTGTTGATCGGAGATACGGATACGGAAACAAAGAGTTTCAGCTACTACAATGAGCAGAACGGACTGCAAAACAACACCGTGCTCACCGTCAGCTTCGACCGGTCGGGCGACTTGTGGCTGGGGCTTGACAACGGTATCGACTATATTTCCCTGCATAATTCCCTGACCAACTTATACAACAGTCCCTATTCCAAAGGGGCGGGCTATGCGGCAATCATCCACAGCGACAGGCTCTATCTGGGAACAAACCGCGGACTTTACCATACGTCCCACCCCGTGCTTATGGGGGAGGATGCGATCAATCCCGGACTGATCGCGGAATTGAGCGGACAGGTGTGGGGATTGGAAAAGGTGGGCGACGACATTCTCTGCCTGCACGACAAGGGACTTTTCCTTATCCGCGGCACTTCCGTCGAGGCGATACCGCCGTTTCGCGGCGCATTGATATGCAGTCCGCTGGAAAATGAACCTGAACGTTGCTGGATAGGTTCCTACGACGGATTGTTTATGATCGGGAAAAAGAACGGGAAGTGGACGGTGATCAGTCGCGTGGAGGGCGTTTCTTCCTGGATGAAGTCCGTATTCTTCGAGTCGGACTATACGGTCTGGATCCGCGACATCCATAATGGAATGACCCGCGTCGAGATAGACCCTGCCACCTTTCGCACAAAAGAAAACACCCAAACCTTCGATGAAACGAACGGCTTTGAAAGCATCAGCGAACTCTATGCCCACTACGTTTTCGGGGAAATTCGCTTCAGCACCCTGTCGGGCATCTACCGCTACGACCCGAAGACGGCGCAGATCGTCAGCGACGAAGTGCTCAACACATTCTTGCTGCCCGGAAAAAACTACACCCGGATTGCGACCATCGACAGCACCCTGTTCGCCCTTTCGCCCGACATGATACAGGTCGTTCGCTTCTCCTCGGGCACTCCGGTTCAGTGTCTGCGCTTTCCCTTCACCGCATCCCATATCGGTTTCATAAAGGAATACGAAGCCCTGTTGCCCATCCGGGAAGACATCGCCATAATCCCGAATGAACAGGGCTTCGCGCTGCTCAACACCGCACTGCCGGTCAAGCAGGAACGCAACGCCTTATTCATTCAAAACGCATACATCTCCTACCCGAAAGATTCCATGATCTATACCGACAATATCGGCAACCGCATCGCCGCGGCCGAAATACCGTATGCAAGGAACTCCCTGCGCTTTGAGTACAACATCCGATCCTTCGGGCAAACCGGAGAAGCCAAATACCGTTACCGCCTCCTGCCCGACGAATTATGGTCGGAACCCTCCGCCGCAACGGTGAAAGAATACGGCAACCTGCGCGAAGGAGACTACGTTTTTGAAGTCGAAGTAATACAACTTCCCAACGGCGACAGCGCCGCCCGGAAATACGCCTTCACCATCCTTCCGCCCTGGTATCGCAGCGTTTCGGCGCAAATCGTTTATTCCCTGCTCCTGCTGGCCTCCTTCTATTTCCTCTACCGCCTTGACGACCGGCGGATCGCGCGCAAACGAAAATCCGCCTTGGCGCAGAAAGACCGCGAAATGTTTCTCCGCGAAGAAGAATACGAGAAAGAACGCCTCCGCAAGGAGCAGCAGATCATCACTCTCCAAAACGAGAAGCTGGAGCAAGAACTGACCTTTAAAAGTCAGGAAATGGCCAACCTGATGATCCATTTTTCCCGTAAAAACGAGATACTTCTATCTATCAAACAGGAGCTTTCGCGCATAACCGGCGAGATGAAAGGCGAACAGTTCGTCAAAGCCAAACGGATGCTTTTATCCCTGAACGGCAGCATCGACAGCAACATCGAGTCCGACGATGCACTGAAACGTTTTGAAGAACAGTTCAACCTCGTGCACAACAACTTCATGAAGAAAGTACGCGAACGCCATCCCGACCTCACCGGCGGCGAGATAAAGATGTGTGCCTACGTCAAAATGGGACTCTCTTCCAAGGAAATAGCCCCTCTGCTGAACATATCCGTCCGCGGAGTGGAAACCCTTCGCTACCGCCTCCGCAAAAAAATGGAACTCGAACGCGAAGACAGCCTTACGGAATACCTCAACAGTTTCTAAGATTTAGCCGATTTTCAGCAAAAACTCTTCTACATTTTCGGGGGAAATAACCGGCATATCTTCCACATTATAAGCTTTGTGAAAAGATGGAGCTATTTTGGGTTTCCTTTTCACGTTCCACTTAAATTCAAATGCCGAAATCCCGCCGTCTTTTTCCTCAATATAATCAATTTCCTGCCGGTCTTTGGTACGCCAAAAATAGGTTCCTGCCGTTATTTCATTATTATTCAAGTATTTCAATCGCTCTGAAACCAAAAAGTTTTCCCACAACGCACCTGTATCCGTACGTACTTCAACAGGTGAAAAATTGTCTATCAAAGCGTTGCGGATACCATTGTCGTAAAAATAAATTTTCCGCGATTTCGACAGTTCATTCCGCAAATTTCTACTGAAGCTGCTTAAACGAAATATAATAAAACACTGTTCGAGCATTGTAATATAGCGTTCCACACTTACACTTGTCATTCCAATGATCCTACCGATTTCGTTATACGAAACCTGACTACCGACCTGATAGGCTAACGCCTGTAAAAGTTTCACGATCTTATCGGGTTTTTTCACTCCTTCGATCAGTAGCATGTCTTTATAGAGAAAATTTTGCGTAAGGTTTTGCAGTATTTTTTTTGCATCGGCAGGTTGTGTCACCACATTCGGATAATAGCCGTAAATAATTCTGTAAGGCAATAAGCGCCGTTCTTCGCGCAACGAATGGTGATTTACCATTTCGGCAAACGACAGCGGAAAAAGCCGGTATTCAAAAGTCCGTCCCATCAGCGACTCATTCAAACGGTTGGATAGTTCAAACGCCGAACTGCCTGTAACCAACAGTTGAATATCCGGCAAATGATCGGTTATCAACTTCAAACCAAGACCCACATTCGGCAATCGCTGCGCTTCATCTACAACAAGGTATTTCACGCCTGCAAATTCAGCGGCGAAGCGCGTGATTGTCGGATTTTCAAACAGTCGTTGCGTTTCGAGTTCATCACCCGTCAGCCAAACAACATTGTCGGTATTTTTCATTAGTTCTTGAAAAAGCGTTGTTTTCCCAACCTGTCGCGCACCAAGTAAAATCAACGCTTTTCTTTTGCGCAAGTCGTTTTCCAGAACATTCTGCAAATTGCGTATTATCATAATCTTAACTGTTTCAAAGCACAAATATGCAACTTTTTTAATTGAAATATAAAATTATCGCAACTTTTTTTAATTGAACTATAAAATTATCGCAACTTTTTTTAATTACACTTCAAAAAAGTAGGCCTACTTTCGTTCGCGAGTATGCCTTGTTAAAACTTTAACTACGCCTTCTTTCCGAAGCAGGAAAGCGTGCTCTTAAAAACAATTACGGCCATGATCGAATAAATATTCGATCATGGCCGTGAACCGTGTTAAACCAACGATAATATTTTTTTTACCGTTTAATTACCGTCGTATCCCGGGTTTTGAACGAGGCTGGGATTACTCTGCAACGCCCTTCCGGGTATAGGAAATATTCTTCTTGACAGATCTCTGTTGATTGAGCCGCCGCTTCCGTTGGGATATTCCACATCGCCGGCATCCCACCAATCAGTCAGTCCAAATTCCCATTTGTCGAAACGTATCAAGTCCATACGCCTCTTGCCTTCGAAGATAAACTCACGTCCGCGTTCGGCAAGTAATTCGTCCATGGTAAGTGTGGCCGCAGTATAACGGTATCCGTTAGTTTCCGCTTCCTGCGATTCCCAAACTTCGGGCAGGAACGCTCTTTTCTTTACCGCATTGATCAGGTCTACGGCTTCGGCTGTCGCAGCATCGCCGTTTTTACGCATCAACGCTTCAGCCTTAGCGAAATAGATTTCGGAGAGCCGATAAACAACAAACTGGTTGTTAGCAAATTCAGCGTCGGTTTGTTGGCCGGTTTTGTATTTCAGGAAGCGTGCTCCGGTGTTTTCGGCGCAATCTTGCCACATGAAGCGATAGTCGTTCTTACTACTCCATGAATACTGGTCGGCGGGGCGTCCTCCGTTGTAAGCTCCCGAATTATATACTTCTTTGACTCCTTTGTCATAATCCGTAATCAGCAACTGTTTGGTCGGAGATTCATTATAGGCCGCTTCCATCAGAAGTTTTGCTTCTTCACCGGGGAATTCGGGAGAATACCATTCCTTGATAGTGATTTTACGGTCTGCCACATCGGTAGAACTTGTGCCCGATACTTCAATCACTGCCTTGACGGGTTTGTCCAGGTAAACGATCGGTTTGCTTGCAAACTCTTCGGTACCTACGCAATATACGTTGCGCTTGCGCCCGATGTCCTTGTAGGGTCCCATGTAATTGTTCGCACCCGTGTACGGGCCGTAGCCGCTACCGATTCCGTACATGAACCAGCTGTACCTGCGAAGGTCTTTGTCGCTGTATCGCTCTATAACGCCGGGTTGAACTACGATACCATTGTTACCTCCGTAGTTGGTATTGAGGATATCACGTTCAAGATAAGTGCCTAAATCACTACGATGAAACCATGCATTCTGTCCTCTGTCACATGCTATATAGAAAATAGCTTCCCTTGTAAGAGAGGCGTTACGGTTGCCGTAAGTCACATCAATATCGGCATCCAGTGCCATTCCTCCGTTCATACCGCCTCCCTGTCCGCTGATCAGCATGTCGCAATATTTGATACAGTCGTCCAAGCGCGCCGTGCCTGTCCATACTTCGGCATTGAGGTACATTTCGACGAGGATGGCGTAAACGGCCGCTTTCGTAATGCGCATTCCATTGCTGCTTGAAAGGGCGGGCAATTTGTCTACCACCTCAAGCAATTCTTTTTCGACCCAATTGAATCCTTCTGCACGAGCCGTTTGGGACGGGCTGTTTTCGTCTAATGAGGTAACGATAGGGACATTCCCGTATGAATCCACCAATCTAATATAGTACCATGCACGTACCGCTCTTAACTCATTGATGAATAAATCCTTGTCTTCAGGCGTCAATCCCTGTATTTGATTGAAGTCTACTTTCTCAAGGTCGGCGAGAACATTATTGCAATAGCCGATTCCCTGATATACCTCCTGCCATGCAGTCCACGTTGTATTGTCGTTTACAGCTGCAGTCCACGAATGGTAATGCTGCCGCCCGTGATCGCCGCCGTCATAACCGTGGCGCCCCTTTTGAGGCCATGCAAGTTGATCTGATGACAATTCCTCATTTTTCCAGTAGCCTGTACTTTGGGGAATGAATGTTTCCCGCGCCCATGCATACGGCAGAAAGACGGCAGACTGTATTTGTGTTGCGTCAGAATAATACTGGTCCGTTGACATCTCGGTATAAGGGGCGATATTTAAATCAGTGCAACTGTAGAATACTCCTGTAACCGCTAATATTATTGCTAAAAAACTATACTTCTTCATATTATTTGTATTATCAATTAATTAAAATCCTACATTGACACCAAACATCAGAGAGGATGTTGCCGGGAAGAATCCGCGTGCGTCATAACCTGTAATAAAGCCGGTATCCCTGAGTTCAGGGGTTGTGCCCGAGTAACCGGTGAGGGTGAAACAGTTTGACCATGAAGCGTAGGCGCGAAGCGACCTTACCCACTTACTGTTGAGGCTGAAATTATATCCTAACGACATGTTCTGGAGCTTGACAAAGTTTCCATTCTCCAGATAGTAGTCGGAATACTGCGGCGCGTCTTGCAGTTCTGTGTGTTTGGTTATAGCCGATTTAAGCACATTGTTCGGTAGCCAGTTGAGGTTGCCGAAGAACATTTCTTTTGTATTCAATATCTTGAATCCGAATTTCCCACGGAACATGAAGGACAGGTCAAAGTTTTTATACCTGAAAGTGTTGTTCAGCGACACCTGGTATTTGGGCGTTCCGTTACCGATATAGGTAAGGTCTTCCGGTAATATTTCGCTCAGCGTTACAGCCTTGCCGTCCTTTTTATAGAACATCCATTTGCCCTCATCGGTAAATCCGGCAAAACGCTTACCGTAGAATTGTCCGGTAGGTTCCCCTTCTTGAGAACGGAAAGCGTTGCCTAATGCGCCGGGAGCCGGCAAACCCTGCCATTCCTTGTAAGTTGCCTTATACAGATCACTTGATAATGACTCCAGGATGTTTTTCTGATAAGTAAAGGTGAAATTCGCATCGTATTTGAAGTTGCGCTTATTGATTATCTTGCCGTTAAGCCCTATTTCAATACCTCGGTTGCTCATCGACCCCACATTAGTGAGGATCGAAGAAAGAACCATTGGCGGCATCGGAGCATTATAACTATCAATAATATCAACCGTAGTACGTTTGTAGATGTCGATCGTACCGCCGATACGGTCTTTCAACAGAGAAAAGTCAAGGCCGAAATTGAACTCCCTTTTTTCTTCCCATTTCAAGTTGGGGTTGGGGTTGCGAACCGGTCCGTATGATTGTTGCCAACTACCATTTATAGGATATTTCATACGTTGATCTGTATTCGCCGGTGTTCCCATTGTTATCATGTAGGAATAATCATCTGATCTCTCTGAATTAGGCATATTACCCGTTACGCCATAGCCGGCGCGAAGCTTGAGATAGTTGATGAATCCAAGGTCTTTCATAAAATCTTCCTGAGAAATAATCCATCCTGCCGAAAGAGCAGGGAAGGTACCCCACCGGTGGTTCTCTCCAAACCTTGACGAGCCGTCGTAACGAAGCGTTGCCGAGAAAAGATATTTATCCTGCAGCGTATAGTTGATACGGCCAAAGAAAGATCCCAACCTGTTATCTCTCTTCGCACTTGCCATATTGGCATAACTGATATTTCCGCTTGTAATCCCCGTGCCTGCTCCCAAGTTATTAGTTTGAAAATGATCCGTCATGAACCCGGTGTTATATGCATCAAAGTTTTCCTCTACCTCATATTCGTAACCATGCCCTGCGATGACGTTGAACGAATGGATATCATTGAAAATCTTGGAATAGTCCACGGTGAATTCCACAACCTGACGAACATCTTTCTCCGACCATTTTCGGGCATACCCTCCTCCGGCATAAGAATCTTTAGATGTTTTACTGGCGCGTTCATAATACTGGTTGCGGGTTTCATTGGACTGCTGCCAGGATGCCAACATGCTTACTTTAAGGCCTTCTATCACAGTCAACGTAGCTCTCGACGAAAGCAACCAACTGCCGCGAGAGGTAACATCATCCATCGTAGAATACCGGGCTAAAGGATTTACTGAGTTGTATGCGGCATCTTCCAGCCAGACTCCGTTTTCATCTTTAGACGGTTCGGTCGGATTGCGTTGTGCGGCTTGTTCCCATTCGTCGTTACGTCCTACACCGTTACGCTCCCTGAAGTCGGAGTTAAAATTGAGTTGAACCTCCAAACGATCGTTCAGTCCCAAATGATTTACGTTCAGGCGCGCTCCCCAGTTTTGACTTTCCGATTCGATTGCAATGGGATCGAATGTACGGTAATAGATGGATGCACGGTAATTGCTGGTTCTCGTACCTCCGCTCATGGCTAAGTTGTGCGTGTGCGAAACGTTATTTTTGTTGGTCAGCAATCCCTGCCAGTCGGTACTCTCTCCGAAATCATGCATCATACCTGAATTATATGCTCCCGACTGCATGTATTCGCGGTACTCGTCTGCCGTGAGCATATCCGGTTCACGATAAATATAGTCGTGAGATATCCGGCTCGAATATTCGAATGTCGATTTCATTTCTCCTCCTCCTGTATTACCCCGCTTGGTGGTTATCAGGATTACGCCGTTGGAGCCGCGCGTTCCATAAATGGCGGCAGCCGAAGCATCCTTCAGAACGTTGATAGACGTTATGTCTTCGGGGGGAATCAAACTGAGGTCGCCACCGGGAACACCATCTATTACGATCAACGGTGAATTGGAACCGCGCATGGAACTTGTTCCGCGAATCTGGATGTCGATTGACGAGCGAGGGTCGCCCTGGTTCATGTTTGTAATGACCAATCCGGGGATTCTTCCCATCGCCAACTCCAGTGCGCTGGAAGCGGCTGTGGTCATATTGAAATCTTCTTCTTTCAGTGAAGAAACGGCTGCGGTAATCTCACTCTTCTTCTGGGTGCCGTAACCTACTACCACTACTTCTTCCAGTGTCTGCGTATCTTCGATTAATCTCACGGAAACGTTCTGACTGTTTACTACGATCTCCTGAGTAGCATAGCCAACGTAGGAAAATACAAGAGTGCCACCTTGTGGCGCTTGCAGGTTGTAGTTCCCGTCCATATCGGTAATGGTTCCCGTGCCGGTTCCTTTGAGTTGAATGCTTACGCCGATAAGGGGTTCATTTTGTGCATCGACTACGCGCCCTCTAACCTCACCTGTCTGCTGTTGTTGCGAAACAGGAATATCTGTGATTTCAGCCGATGCGGCAAATGCGGTACATATTCCCAGCATTATCGCGAGAACAGGCACTTTCATTTTGCGGATTAATTGAGGATTTCCTTTCCTCCAAATAATAGAATACTTCATAAATTAATTTGATTTTAAGATTACTTTCTGCTTATTAAATCTAAGATGTCGGATTCTTTCATAAATCCTTGTAGAGTCTTTTTAATTCTTGGTTTTCATCATAGGCATTTTATTAAATAGAGTTAACAAACGTTCATTACACAAAAATATCTCAAACATAATCATAAAAAATCAGAAAATAAAAATTAAATGCGTATATTGGTTAAATTTAACACTTATTGTAGAAATATCCGAATCAGACAACCCACAGCCTAACACACGCACACACAATACATTACGAATTGTTAAAATGTGTTTCTATATATAGTACGCGCTCGTAGTACCTATACAACGACGCCGTACTATAGGTACTACGCGCTCGTACTATCTATACCATATTTTCCGCATTGCGTGAAGTTTTTTTTATTATGCTTGGTAGTTACGCCCCCTTTGTCTACTTTTGCGCACATATTTGAAGAAAATGTGCAATTTCGTTTTATGACAGTATCGAAAACAAGGGAAATGTTAGTGGATGTGGCCAGGCAATTGTTTGCCCGTATGGGGGTGGACAACACTACGATGAACGATATTGCACATGCCTCGCAGAAAGGA
>JAITVG010000007.1 GCA_031285925.1 Tannerellaceae bacterium | reverse complement strand
CGCATTACGGGAATAATCAACCATCCGAGTAATGAAGCGTGGAAAGAGAAGCAGGCACGTTTCGGTTTTGTGGATTTCATTGACGACGAAGAGGTGGTAAACGCCCTGTTCGGAGCCGTTGAAAACTGGGCAAGAGCGAAAGGGATGGAGTCGCTTCACGGCCCGCTGGGATTTACCGACATGGATAACGAAGGTATGCTGGTGGACGGTTTCGACCAGTTAAGCACGATGGCTACGATCTACAACTACCCCTATTATCCGGCGCACATGGATCGCATGGGATTCGTAAAAGACCAGGACTGGCATGAGTTTAAGATTTACATCCCCGACGGTGTACCGGAGAAACACCTCCGCATCGGTGAGCTGGTAAAGAAGAAATACGGATTGAAAATACTTAAATTCAAAAGCACCAAAGAGATAATGCCGTATGCGCAAAGGATTTTCAGCACGCTGAACATGGCATTCGCCCCGCTTTACGGTTTTGCTCCGCTCACCCCGAAACAGATTGATTACTACGTAAAAAAATACATTCCCCTGCTTCGTTGCGAACTGATCACTTTGATTATCCGCGAAGAAGACGACACGGTGGTAGGCTTCGGGATTTCTCTGCCCAACATGTCGAAAGCCATGCAGAAAACAGGTGGGAAGATGTTACCTTTCGGCTGGTATCATTTGCTGAAAGCGTTATACACCAAACCAAAGGTTATTGATCTTTATCTCACCGGCGTATTGCCCGAATATCAGAACAAGGGAGTGAACGCACTGCTGTTTAACGACCTGATCCCTATCTACAAACGCCTTGGAGTGGTCTATGCCGAAACGAATCCGGAGCTGGAAACCAACAATGCCGTACAAGCCCAGTGGGATTATTTCAAACGGGAACACCACAAGACGCGGAGAGCATACATTAAGCAATTGAAAATTGAAAATTGAAAGTTGAAAGTGATTGGTTTATGAACGAATTAAACGGAACGATACAGCAGGAAACGGCCTACACCGACGAAGACATAAAAACCCTCGACTGGATGGAGCATATCCGTCTGCGCCCCGGCATGTATATCGGAAAACTGGGCGACGGCGCTTATGCCGACGACGGGATTTACGTACTGCTGAAAGAGGTACTGGATAATTCCATCGACGAATACATGATGGGCTACGGAAAGACGATTGAAGTAACCGTCGAGGAAGGAACGGTATGCGTGCGCGACTACGGGCGGGGCGTCCCCCTGGGCAAGGTAGTGGACGTGTCAAGCAAAATGAATACGGGAGCGAAATACGACAGCAAAGCCTTCAAGAAATCGGTCGGCTTGAACGGCGTCGGGATCAAGGCCGTAAACGCCCTGAGCAGTTTCTTCCAGATCAACAGCCACCGCGACGGAGAAATGAAGCAGGTGGAATATAGCCGCGCCCACGTCACCTCCGAGGCGGATATCGTCCCCACGAAAGAAGGGAACGGAACGAGCATCTTCTTTATCCCCGACAGGGAAATTTTCCGCGACTACGAATACAAGGATGAATTTATCGAAAACCTGCTCAAGAATTACGTATTCCTCAATTCAGGGCTTACCATTCTATATAACGGAAAGAAGTTCTTCTCGCGCAACGGACTGGTAGACCTGCTGAACGAGAACATGACCACGGAGCCGCTCTACCCGATCATCCATCTGAAAGGGGACGACATCGAAGTGGTAATCACGCACAGCAACCAGTACGGCGAAGAATACTACTCCTTCGTAAACGGACAGTACACGACCCAGGGCGGAACGCATCTCTCGGCCTTTAAGGAAACGATCGGGCGCGTGATCAAGGAATACTACTCCAAGAACTTCGAATATTCCGACATACGCAGCGGCATCGTGGCCGCCATAAGCCTGAAAGTGCAGGAACCGGTATTCGAAAGCCAGACGAAAACCAAATTAGGCTCCAAAGATATGGGACCCGACGGGCCTACCGTGTCCAAATTCATCGGAGATTTCATCAAAAAGGAACTGGACAACTACCTCCACAGGCATCCGGACGCATCGGAAGCCATGCTCAAAAAAATCATCGAATCCGAAAAGGAACGCAAAGCGATTGCCGGCGTAACCAAGCTGGCGCGCGAACGGGCAAAGAAGGCGAACCTGCACAACCGCAAGCTGCGCGATTGCCGCATCCACCTGAACGATGTAAAAGGCGACCGGAAGGAAGAAGCCTGCATCTTTATTACCGAAGGCGATTCGGCCAGCGGCTCGATCACCAAAAGCCGCGACCCGAATCTGCAGGCCGTGTTCAGTCTTCGCGGCAAACCGCTCAACAGTTTCGGGCTGACCAAGAAGATCGTCTACGAGAACGAAGAATTCAACCTCCTTCAGGCCGCGCTCAATATTGAAGACGGACTGGAAGGCCTGCGCTACAACAAGGTGATCATCGCCACCGACGCCGATGTGGACGGAATGCACATCCGCCTGCTGCTGATCACTTTCTTTCTGCAATTCTTCCCCGACCTGATCAAGGGAAACCACGTCTACATTCTTCAAACCCCGCTATTCCGCGTGCGCAACAAACAAAAAACCTGGTATTGCTACACGGAAGAAGAACGGCTCAATGCGATCGCTTCGGCCGGTAAAAACCCGGAGATCACCCGCTTTAAAGGTTTGGGAGAAATATCGCCCGACGAGTTCAAAAACTTTATCGGCCAGGACATGCGCCTCGACCCGGTGACGATGAAAAAGGAAGACCTGGTGAAGGAAATGCTGGAGTTCTACATGGGCAAAAACACGATGGAACGCCAGGTGTTTATCATCGACAA
>JAITVG010000100.1 GCA_031285925.1 Tannerellaceae bacterium | reverse complement strand
AGTGTTTCTATATATAGTACGCGCTCGTACTACCTATACAACGGCGCCGTAGTATAGGTAGTATGCGCTCGTAGTATCTATACTATATTTTCGAGGCTTAATTGCGGTGCGGCCACGAGCTGCGCTCGCTTTGCGGATTGGAGAATATTTCGCTTAGCACCTCAAAATAAGATTTAGCCGGTTTTATTTTGTAGCTTTGTCTGCAAATTCAATTTGCGCTTATGAAATATTATCAGCATAATAATCGACATAATAACAGTATTCGCTCTTGCCTGTTCTCTTTTCTCCTTATGTTTCTTTTCATGTCGTGCCGGACGCAGCCGGACGAAGGGCGAATTATTTCAGTCACCATAGAACCGCAACGCTATTTTGCCGAGAAGATCGGCGGAGATTATTTTAAAATAAACACCGTGGTTCCCGCAGGGCAAAGCCCGGAAACCTACGATCCGGCGCCGCAACAAATGGAGAGTATCGGGAAAAGCCTTGCCTATTTTCAGGTCGGAGCGATCGGATTTGAATTAACATGGATAGAGAATATCAAAAAGAATAACCCCGGAGTCGCGTTTTTCGACCTGTCGGAGGGGATGCATCTCATCGAAGAAACAGGGCATCACCACCATGCGCACGATCCCCATATATGGAGTTCGATACACGGAGCCAAAGTGATTGTGAAAAACATGCTGGACGCATTTATCGCTTTGGACGAAGAACATGCGGATCATTACCGTCGCAACTGCGAAGAGCTGATGAAAGAAATCGACCGGACGGAAGAAGAAATCCTGCAACTGCTGAAACCCGTGTTGAGCCGGGCTTTTATCATCTATCATCCGGCATTGACCTATTTCGCCGAAGAATATAATCTGCAACAGTTATCCATCGAAACGGACGGGAAAGAACCCACGCCGGCACAACTGAAAGAGCTTGTAGACATGGCGCGGCGGCATAATGCACAGGTTATTTTCGTGCAAATGGAATTCGACCGGAAGAATGCGGAACTGATCGCAAGGGAAACCGGTTGCCGACTGGTAACGATCAATCCCCTCGCATACGACTGGAGCAGGGAGATGATACACATAGCAAAGGCGCTTGCGGAATGAACAGGCTGATAGAAATACGGCATGTAACGGCAGGATATTCGGGAAAGCCTGTTTTGCGCAACGTCAGCCTTGATGTTTGGGAGAACGATTTCCTCGGTATTATCGGCCCGAACGGGGGAGGAAAAACAACCTTGCTGAAAGTTATCCTGGGACTGCTTGCGCCGGAAGAAGGACTAATCAATTACTATCACGACGGCTTGCCTGTCCCTTCCCTCAAGATCGGTTACCTGCCGCAAACGAACAGGATCGACAGGAAGTTTCCGATCTCCGTAAGGGAAGTCGTATCCTCCGGTTTATCTTCGGAGAAACCGCTTTTCCGCGGATTCAACAGACAGCAAAACGAAAGAATCGAAGAAGTGATCCTGCAAATGGGACTGGAGGATTTCTCTCGCCGCCCTGTCGGCGAATTGTCCGGCGGACAGTTGCAGCGGGCACTGCTTGGGCGAGCCATCGCGTCGCGGCCGGAAGTGCTGATCTTGGACGAACCCAATTCTTACGTGGATAAACGCTTCGAATCCCATTTCTATACACTGCTCGGCGAAATCAACAGGGAAAGCGCCGTTATTCTGGTTTCCCACGACATGGGAACCCTACTTCCGATGATAAAGAATATTGCCTGCGTGAACGAAACGCTCCTTTATAATCCTAAAACATACAAACATGCCGAAACGGGAGGAACAGTTATCTCTTTTTGATTCGCAGTTATCTCTTTTTGATTCGTTTACTCCGGAACTTCAGCCAACGGAAGAAACATCCGCACCTTTGATTTCTACTTCAACTTCAACTTCAACGGAGGATATACTCCGCCCCATGGTGATTTGTTTTGATCCCGACACTGCTTCTTCGGAGGAATCTCCTCTTCCTCTGCCTCCGGACAAAAGCCGAAAACTCAAAGTGCTAATCACCGGAGCAAGCGGATTTATCGGCGGCTTCCTTGTTCGCGAAGCACTGAACAGAGGCTACGAAGTATGGGCAGGCATAAGAACGGGAAGCAGCCGTGCACGGTTGCGCGACGAACGTATCCGATTCATCGACCTGTTTTATGAAGAAGAAGACAGACTAAAAAAGCAGTTGGAAGATTTCCGACGAGAGCATGGCGCCTGGGATTACATCGTTCACAACGCGGGAATAACCAAAACGACGGATAAAAGCGATTTCTTCCGCATAAATGCCGGTAATACGCGCCGATTTACGGACGCTTTGAACGCAGCGGATTGCCGGCCGGACAAGTTTCTTTTGATGAGCAGCCTTAGCAGTTACGGGAAAGGGGACGAGAAAGGATTCACTCCGCTCAGCCTCGACGATGAGCAACATCCGGATACGGCTTACGGAATGAGCAAACTGGAAGCGGAAAACTGCGTTCGCAATCAGAACTATTTCCCTTATATCATTTTGCGCCCGACGGGTGTTTACGGGCCGGGCGACAGGGACTATTTCATGGAAATAAAAAGTATTCGTTCCGGTTTTGATTTTGCAGTGGGAATGACTCCGCAGCGGATCACGTTTATCTATGTGAAAGATTTGGCCTCTGTCGTTTTTCTTGCACTGGAGAAAGAGGACGTAAAGAACCGCCATTATTTTGTTGCCGACGGGGATGTTTACACGGATCGTTCCTTTGGCCGGATGATCGGAGATATATTATCGAAAAAACGGGTGCTGCGGCTGCGTATTCCCGCCGGAGCGGTTTATATCGCCTGCCTTTTTGCCGAAATAGCCGGTCGGCTGATCCATAAAAGCATGACATTGAATACGGACAAATATAAAATCCTGAAACAGCGCAACTGGATTTGTGATGTCGCTCCGCTTCGGGAAGATTTAGGTTTTACCCCGGCCTATCCTTTACGCAAAGGCCTCGAAGAAACTATCGCTTGGTATCTGGATGAGGGGTGGCTTTAGGTAGTTTTTATGGATTATTCCCCAATTATTCATGTGCATACCGGAAAAACGGCAGTACGCGCCTTTCAAAGTCTGGTGGACGACAGCAAATTCAACCGGCAGGTCAGGATAGTTAAAAACAAGTCTATACCATAATATATATATATAAGCAATGGAACAGAACAAGAACGGAAAGATCGTTATCTACCAGGTGCTGCCCCGCCTGTTCGGCAACTTGAATCCTTCCCCCGTCAAACACGGAAGTTTTAAGGAAAACGGCGCGGGGAAATTCTCCGCCTTTTCAAAGAAGGCCTTATCCCGGATAAAGGAACTCGGCATTACGCATATCTGGTACACGGGGATCATCGAACACGCCACCCTGACCGATTTCAGCGCCTGCGGAATCCCACGCAACCACAGCGCGATAGTGAAGGGTACGGCCGGATCGCCCTACGCGATCAGGGACTACTACGACGTAGACCCTTCCACGGCCGACAGTGTGCCCGACCGGATGAAGGAGTTTGAAGACCTGATTGAGCGCACCCACCGCGCCGGCATGAAGGTGATCATCGACTTCGTGCCTAACCACGTTTCCCGGCAATATCATTCGGATGCGAAACCTCCTTTCGTAAACGATCTCGGGCAACACGACGACACCGCCAAGGCTTTCGACCGCGATAACAATTTCTATTACATGCCGGGGCACATCCTTGAACTGCATTTCGGCGCCGAACAGGAAGACTTCGAATACAATGAATTTCCTGCGAAAGCCACGGGAAACAATTGCTTCTCGCCTACTCCCGGCATAAACGACTGGTATGAAACGGCCAAACTGAATTACGGCATCGACTACGTTCACGGCGGCACCTGTGTTCATGCCGGTATTCCGGATACTTGGAAAAAAATGAAGGATATTCTCCTCTTCTGGGCGGGAAAGGGGATCGACGCTTTCCGTTGCGACATGGCCGAGATGGTGCCGGTGGCGTTTTGGGCGTGGGTCATTCCGCAGGTCAAAAGAGATTTCGATGTGCTGTTCATCGCGGAAATTTATACGCCGGAAGCCTACCCTGATTATATACACACCGGCTGCTTCGACTACCTGTACGACAAGGTTGGCCTCTACGACACGCTGCGCGCCGTGATGGAAGGAAAAGCGCCCGCCCACCGGATCACTTTCTGCTGGCAAGCGCTGAACGGACTGCAACCTTTCATGCTGAACTTTCTGGAAAACCACGATGAGCAGCGGATCGCGTCCGACTTCTTCGCCGGCGATCCCCGTCCGGGCATACCGGCTATGCTTGTCGGCGCCGCAATGGCTACGAATCCCGTGATGATCTACTGCGGACAGGAAACCGGCGAGCGCGGAATGGACGAGGAAGGGTTCAGCGGTTTGGACGGACGCACGACGATCTTCGACTACTGGAGCATGACTTCCATCCGCCAATGGATCAACAACATGAAATTCGACGGTGGCGGGCTGTCGCACGACCGGAAGGGGTTGCGGGAAACTTACGGCAAAATCCTTCGCATGGTTTCATCCGAAGCGGCGCTGCGCGAAGGCATGTTTCACGATCTGATGTATGCAAACATGCACAACCCCCGCTTTAATCCGGATCGCCAGTATGCTTTTCTGCGGAAGCACGAGAATGAAGCCATCCTGATCGTCGCCAATTTCGACAAGGCGGAACAGACCGTTTGCGTCAATATCCCCCCCGAAGCCTTCGAGGCCTGCGAAATAGAAGATAACCGGGCGGCAACCGTCGTCGATCTGTTCACCGGAGAAACCACCGTTGGCACCCTTACCGACGCCTGGCCTTACCGCCTCACCATACCGGGCTTTTCAGGCCGGGCTATCAAGTTTGTATATTAAGGAACCGGTTTAAAGAAATTAAACACAGAGGCACGGAGGTACGGAGTTTTTTTATTGTTCTGATAATGAACAAAATAAAAAGCTCCGTGTCCTCCGTGCCTCTGTGTTTAATATCTTCTATTGACTTTTAGGTTATTGCCGGACGCAGCGAACGGAGGCAGCGAAGCCGGGGGAATCCATAGTTTGAAACCCCACCATACTGGCAGTGAAACTAAGTACGTGCCCATATTTACTTCCCGGACTCATAGGAGCACTCGCCCAATAAGCACCCCCTTCAGCCCACTTTTGCCTTGTTCCTTCGCCATCACGATAGCCCGATGCAGGCAGGAACTTATTGGAGCCGGAGGTGGTATTGGGGAATATGCCGCCATTAATGCTTTCAGTCATTGTCCAGTGGACTGTGGTATTCGTCGTTCCAGTATACCCGCTGAATGCCTCGTTTTCGTCATTGGTAGGCAAGCGCCAAGTACCGTTGTCGATGTCGGAATTTGTCAGCGAATTGGCGTTGGTATCCTTGATCTTCTCCAGGTCTAATCCTACTAGGCGGCAGGGATCGCCCTTGCCGGCCTTCACGTTGTCGATGGTATGATATCCGTCCGCGCGAGTGATGGTTTTCGGATAATCGCTCTCTGCGTAGAATGGAATGCTCGCCCAGTTTGTTATTGTGACAGGACTCCACAGCACATTTTGAGTTAAACTCCATGCTATAGGAGTCACCATGTTGCCGACGACGCTTCCGAACTTGAAGTGAAGCCCCGGAGCAGCCGGACTGTTGGTAAGGGCGTATCGCTTGGTGGTATTATCCCACGTGATGCGATTGTTCAATGCAGTGAGATCGTATCCCCCTGTCCTTCCTGTTACCTCGGCCGAATATTCCGAATAGCCCGCTCCGTTGTGGGCGCGGATACGGTAAGTATACTCGGCGCTCGAACTAAGTCCGGTGTCGCGATAGCTGTCGGTGGCAACCTCAGGGGCTATTACTGCAAATGCAGCTCCACCGCTTACCCTTCTTTCTATGCTGTACGTGACTCCGCTAACGGCTGTCCACGAAAGGAGAAGCTCCGAGGAACTGACGGCGGTTACCCTCAAGCCGGTGGGTGTGGCGGGTATGGTAACAGCGGTGGTTGTACTTGCGATGTTGGAATATTCCGAATATGCGTTGCCGCGGAAGGCGCGGATGCGGTAGTAGTAGGTGCCGACGACGGTGAGGCTTCTGTCGCGATAGCTGTCGGCTACGATATTGTTGGCTATTTCCGTCCATCCCGAGGTGCCGTTGGTGGAGCGTTCAATGCTGTATCCATCGGCACCGCTCACGGCGGTCCACGCCAGACTGATCTCCGTGGACGTAGTGGGAGTGGCTCTCAGTCCGGCAGGTGCAGCGAGCGCAGGTTTATCCGTAATGACGTTTACCGTGTTTGAGTAGGAGGAGTTACCGGCATTGTTGTAGGCGCGGACACGGTAGTAGTATCTCGTATCGGCGGTGAGGCCAACGTTTACATAGTCGGTTTTCGTCAGTTTGTCGTCAAGCACCTGCCATCCCGTGGTGCCGTTGAGGGAGCGTTCCAGTTGGTAACCTTCAGCGCCGCTCGCGGGATCCCAGTCGAGATAGATCTGCGTGCCCGAGGCGGTGGCCGTCAGGTGTGAAGGCGCTTCGGGCACGGCCTTGGTGGTGGTGAAGCTGATCTCGTTGCCGTATACCGTTCCTGTGGCATGTACGGCGTAGGCGCGGGCGTAGTATTTCGTTTCGCTATTCAAGCCGGTGACAGAGCTGCTGAAGTCGCCCGTACCCGTTCCCTCGATGATGGTTTTGGTGTTATCCGTGGTCGGGTTTTGCGTCGTAGCGTAGCATACTCCCCGCACGGTGTAGGACGGAGTTCCCACGCTGCTGATATTCCCGCCGAGCCAGGCGCCGGTGGAAGCTACGTGCGTAGCTTCAAGGGTGGTGAGTACGGGAGCCAGCTGTAGCGGAGCTACGGTTACGATGCAGGTAGCCGTCTTTCCGCCGTCGGTGGTGGTCACAGTAATCGTGGCCTCTCCCTCCTTCACGGCTGTCACCTTGCCGGTGGCATCCACCGTGGCTATGGCTTCGTCGCTCGATTTCCAGGTCACGGCCTTGTTCGCGGCGTTGTCGGGTGCGATGGAGGCGATCAGCGTTTCAGTGCCGCCCTCGGTGAGCGCGAGCGTTTCCTTGTTCAGTTTCACACCGGATACGACGGCTGTCACCGTCACGGTGCAGATCGCCGTCTTTTCGCCATCGACGGAGGTCACGGTGATTGTGGTCGCTCCTGCTTTCACGGCTGTCACCTTGCCGGTGGCATCCACCGTGGCTACTCCCGTGACGCTGGATTTCCAAGTTACCTCCTTGTTCTCTGCGTCTTCGGGCACGATGGTGGCCTTCAGTGTTTCAGTGCCCCCCTCCGGGATAGAGAGCGTTTCTTTGTCTAAGTTTACGGCTGTCACCCTGATGGGCATGTCATCCTTCTTGCAGCCCGCAAAAGCAAGCGCCACCGCGAGGATAACGGATAATAACTTTGCACTTCGCCGAACGAGCGCCGTTTGAAGATTGTCTTGCGCTTCGCCATGCGTGCGCTGCTTGAAAACAGATAAGTGTTTCATAAATTTTATTCCTTAATTAATGATTTGTATGTATGTAATTTTACCGTCTGTTATTTTGTAGATGTAAAAATAGACAATAATTTATTCCCTGTACATACTGCACACATAATTTTATCCGGTTACATGAAATTTTATCCGTTAAGTGCACCTCTACTTACAATTTGTAACCACTATCTCTGTATTTTGACCCCAAAATCAGGCCGACATGGCCGGTGTTTTTTTCTCTGATTAAGGGAAAAAGGCCTCCGTGTTGAACACGGCCAAAAAGTTGTTAAACACGGCTGCGCCCCGTGTGCACTCCGATACCCCTTGCTGTTTAACAGTGGGAGTATATACGTTAAACAACGGATTTGCGCTGTTTAACAGTTTTCCGGAAGCCGAAGTTGTGGTTTTTCCCGTTTTCTAAAAACTCCGTGTTTCTGTGCCTCTGTGTTTCAAATTGTAAGCCGACGGGAAAAAAGCGGGAAAAAGGCAGGCATTCATGCTGTTGTTTTAGTTAAAATTTCCGGCCGAGCTTAAGGGGTGATTATTATGAGATCAGCCGAATCATTCAAATCACAAGAATCACAGTTCAGACAATAATACGCGCGCGAGGGTAACAGTTTATAAGAAATTAATTACTTTTGTCAATAAATCAATGCTATCATTTTGTCCGTATTATTATATGGAGCAGCATTGAAGTTTATCGCGTAAATTTATAAACTTAAAATAGATTATTATGAAAGCTAAGTCTTTAGTTTTTTTGTTTATCGCCTGCTTCCTGGTTGGTTGTGCGGGTAAAGTGGATCAAACAGCGGATCAGCAGCAGTCAAAAGTGATTAAAACCCAAGTGCCTGTCCGTCCCGAAGGACAGAAGGATGTATTGAAGCTGACCGCCGATCCTATCCCGACCGTGCGCGTTGCCTTTATCGGCCTGGGTATGCGCGGCCCGGGCGCCGTGAACCGTATGGCGCAAATCGACGGGGTAGAGATTGTTGCCTTGTGCGACCTCCGGCAGGAACGGGTGGAAGCCGTGAATAAAAATCTGACGGAACGCTTCGGGAAACCGAAAGCAAAAGAGTTTTACGGGGATGCGGAAGTGTGGCGTAAAGTAACAGCTTTGCCCGATGTCGATCTGATCTATATCGCTACCGACTGGTTGAACCACGCACGCATGGGCGTTCAGGCAATGAAAGACGGAAAGCATGTAGCCATCGAAGTGCCTTCGGCTTTGAGCATGGAAGATATATGGGCATTGATCAATACATCGGAACAAACCCGCAAACATTGTATGCAGTTGGAAAACTGTGTGTACGACTTCTTCGAGCTGACCAGCTTGAATATGGCGCAACAAGGCGTTTTCGGTGAGATTCTGCACGGCGAAGGCGCCTATATACACGGTCTGCAACAGTTCTGGAAAGAATACTGGAACAATTGGCGCATGGACTTCAACCGCACACATCGCGGCGACGTGTATCCGACCCACGGATTTCTGCCCGTATCCCTGGCGATGAATATCCACCGCGGCGACAAGATGAATTACCTCGTATCCATGGATACGAAAGCGGTAGGCAATCCGGCTTTTATTAAAGAAACCACCGGCGAAGACGTGAAGGACTTCCGCAGCGGCGATCACACGATGACCATGATCCGCACCGAAAAAGGGAAAACCATTATGATTCAGCACGACGTAACCTCTCCCCGTCCCTATAGCCGCATGTTCCAATTGTCGGGAACCAAAGGTTTTGCCAACAAATATCCGGTGCAGGGCTTTGCTTTGGATGCGGCAGCCGTCAATCCGGAAGGCGTTCCCAACCATGAAAACCTGAATGCCCACCGCTTTGTTTCCGAAGAAACACGCAAGGCATTGATGGAGAAATACAAACATCCGATAGCAAAAGATATTGAAGAAAAGGCAAAACAGGTAGGCGGCCACGGCGGTATGGATTTTATAATGGACTACCGCATGATCCATTGCCTGCAAAACGGTTTGCCGCTGGATATGGATGTATACGATCTGGCGGAATCATGCTGCCTGATCCCATTAACCGAAATATCACTGGATAACGGTTTCGCTCCGGTGGAAATACCCGATTTCACGCGTGGCGCCTGGAATAAGTTAAGCGGGGTGGAATTTGCAGAATAGAATTTCTTATAAGTCTAATTAAATAAATTGAAAACCATGTCACTTAAAAAATTTGCAGTCATCCCAATTATTATTGGTGTACTTGCGTTTGGTATCCAGGTATTGGATCAGTTGCTATCGCCTTTCATGCCTCCGGCAAATGTTGGTTTCAGTTGGATCTGTTTCCAATCGTGGGCAGTGTATTTCTTTGCCGGCTGTACGCCGAAAGGCGGCTTGAAAGCGTTTATCTCGTATGGAGTCGGAATTTTGGCTTCCATTCTGATCATGGAAATGGGCGGAGCGATGTCTTCGTCATTGGGATTTTTTGCCGTTCCGCTGGCCGTAGGCATTATAGCCTGCGCGGCTATTTTCCTCGAACGCAACGAATGGACTTCTTCCATTCCGGCACTCTTCATCGGAGCGGGCGCTTTCTTTGCATTTATGAGTTATGTTCCGGGAGCAAGCTACACCAGCGCCGCCCTGACGATTATGACTTACTGTGTCGTCGGCCTTGTGTTTGGCGTGGTAACCATCCTGCTCAGAAGCAAATATGAAGCGTCGGTAAAGGAATAGAAATGTCTGCAAGGGACTGTTCAAAAGTCGCTTAAAGAGATTAAACACAGAGGCACAGAGGCACAGAGTTTTTTTTATTCCGGTAATGAGAAAAACAATAAGTTCTGTGCCTCTGTGTTTAATCTCTTTAAACGACTTTTGACACAGAACGTTTCACTTTCCAATAAATGAAAAAGCCGAGTGTGCCGAGGGTGATTATTCCTCCCAGAAGCCACGATAAATCCTTGTCGAGGGCGAAGCCTTCCGGGGCGATGAATATGTAGGAGGAGCAGACCGCCGTCATGAAAACGGCAGGGATTAGCGTAACCCAATAGCATTTTTTCTCCTTTACCAGATAAACAGTCAATGCCCAGAGGGTGAAGATGGCTAACGTTTGGTTCATCCAAGCAAAATAGCGCCAGATCATGTCGAAACCGTCTTTGTCTTTCATGCTGTAAAGGAGCAATCCGATACCTGCAAGGAAAACGGGAATGCTTATAAGTATCCGCCGACGGATACTTTTTTGCTCCCAGTGCAGGAAGTCGGCCACGATCAGGCGGGCGGAACGGAATGCGGTATCGCCCGTAGTGACCGGAGCGGCAATGACTCCGAGAATGGCCAGCACGGCGCCGACTTTTCCCAGCCAGTCCTTGGTAATCGCATCGACAATCACCGCGGCGTTGCTTTCTTCTATCCCGTTCTCCTGATAAAAAGCCGTAGCGGCAGCCGCCCAGATTAGCGCGACAATGCCTTCCGCTACCATGGCGCCGAAGAATACCGGACGTCCGTATTTTTCATTTTTAATGGTACGCGCCATCATCGGGCTTTGTGTGGCGTGAAAACCGGATATGGCACCGCAGGCAATGCTTACGAACATGATGGGGAAAACGGGCAGGCCGCGTGGGTCGGCGCTCCTTAATCCTTCGGTAAATTCAGGCAGGTCGGGATGCAGGAAGAACAGCATGAACAGAATGCCCAATGCCATAAAAAGCAGAGCGGCGCCGAACAGGGGATAGATTTTCCCGATGATCTTGTCCACGGGGAGAAGCGTTGCGATCAGATAATAAATGAATATAACGATGATCCAAAACGTCGTGTCCAGGCTTTCGACGGTAAGGTTCGCCAGCAATCCTGCCGGGCCGGCTACGAAAACGGAGCCGACGAGCACCATCAGTACGACCGTAAATATGCGCATGAACTGTTTGAAATTTTTTCCGAGATACCGTCCCGTCATTTCCGGAAGGCTTTCTCCCCGGTGGTGAAGGGAAAGCATTCCGGCAATGAAATCGTGCGTCGCTCCGGCGAAAACAGTACCCAGTGCGATCCACAGGAAAGAAGCGACTCCGAACTTTGCTCCCATAATCGCACCGAAGATAGGCCCAAGGCCTGCAATATTAAGGAACTGGATCATAAATACCCGCCATGCAGGCATGGGAACGTAGTCTACGCCGTCGCGCAACTCGTAGGCCGGAGTCTTGCGGTGAGGGTCGATTCCGAATACCCGTTCTATAAAGCGGCCATAGATGAAATAACCGGCGATCAGGAAAATCAGGCAGCAGGCAAAAGAAATCATAAGCTGTGGTTTTTATCTGTAAGAGTATGTCAATTTCCGGCAAGCAAACGCTTCACCGTTTCCGAAATGATCCGGCCTTCCGCTTTTCCGGCCAGCGCTTTGGTTGCCGGTCCCATGACTTTTCCCATATCCTGCGGGCCGGTTGCCCCTGTTTGTGCAATAATTTCTTTCAAGGCAGCTTCAAGTTCTTCCTGAGTCATTTGCCGGGGAAGGTAAGCCTCGATCACTTTGGCTTCATCCGCTTCGTTTGCCGCCAGTTCGGGGCGCGACTGTTCCGTAAATATGGCTGCACTGTCCTTGCGCTGCTTCACCATTTTCATCAGAATCTTGGTGGCGGCATCGTCGCTCAACTCTCCGTCGCTTCCCTTGGCGGTCTTCGCTTCCAGAAATTCTTTCTTTATCCCTCGCAAAGCCTGCAAGCGAACTTTCTCCTGAGCCTTCATGGCTTCTTTTATATCATTGCTGATACGGTCGAATAAATTCATGTGTTTTAATTGTTAGTTGTAAATTATAAATTGTAAGCGTCCCAAAAGTAGGTATAATGTTCGGAACCGGAAAATATAGCACGCATTTAGCACGCAGATGACGCAGATTGAACAGATGACCGCAGAGTAATAATTAAAATCTGTGGTCATCCTGTTTAATCTGCGTTATCTGCGTGCATATATATCGAATAAACTCTTTACATTTGGCACGCAAAACAACGATAACCCGAATATACCAATGTTTACACTGCCATGTAGGCAAAATTTTGCCATGTCCCCGTTTGTAAATACCCTTGCCCTTGAAGGGCAACCATCAAATCGTACAAAAAAATACTTGCCCTTCAAGGGCAACCATCAAATCGTACAAAAAAACGCTTGCCCTTCAAGGGCAACCATCAAATCGTGCGAAAAAACGCTTGCCCTTCAAGGGCAACCATGAAATTGCTCAAAAAAACGTTTGCCCTGCAAGGGCAACCATAAAATCACTGATTTATAAATCCTTTAATTTTTTAAAACATGAGAATTTTAGCATTAAAACATCATGACCTGAAGAACAACGAACATTTCGAGTTCTTCACCGACTTCATCGAGCTGGCAAACAGTGTCGGTGTGGAGAAACTAAAGATCGAAAAGCCGTTCGGCGCACTCACACTCCTTTTCAAGGAGGAAGACGAGGCGTTGAAGAAGATCCTCAAAAGCGACTTGACGCGCCAGATCCACGACACCGACGAGGTGCGCGACGAGGTGTTTCGCGGAATGCTCGAAGCCAATCGCTCGGCATTGAAACACTTCAAACCTGCCATTCGCGAAGCGGCTACCCGGCTCGGCATCGTTTTCGATACCTACGGGAATGTGGCCGGCATGGCGTTGAGCGAAGAAACCTCCGCCGTTCAGAACCTGCTCGACGAACTGACGCTTCGCCACACGGCCGACATGAGCACCGTAGGCCTCACGGAATGGGCAAAGGAACTGCGCGAGCGCAATCTGGAAGTTAGAAAGCTGATGGCGGAGCGCGACGACGAAACGTCGGAACGCAGCACCGTCGTCTTGCGAGAAATGCGGCTCCGGGTGGACGAAATTTACCGCAAAATTATTGACCGCCTCGAAGTGTTCGCCACCATCGACGAAGAAGAAAGCGAAGACGACGACTTCAGCGAGATTCCTCCCGGCGAACTCAAAATCAAAGCGGTAAAAGCAACCTCGCCCTACGCTCCGTTCATCGTCAGGCTCAACGCCCTGATCGAGCGCTTCAACATCGCAATCGCCAAACGGAAAGGGAAGGCGGCGAAGAAGTCCGAATCAGGATCAGGATTAAAGGATTAAGGGATTGGCAGGATTAAGGGTAGGGGCGACCCTCGCGGTCGCCCCTTTGTTGTTTGCCCCCACGCATTTTCGGGCGGATTGGATGTGTATTTTGTTGGAATCTTAGAAACAGTTTTGTGTAATGCTAATGGGGTAAAAATTATTACCGTCGCCTACTTCAATATTTATCAACCGTTTTTTTTCGGTTAGATTCACATTCATATTTATGATCAGTTTATATTCCGAATTCTTCACGATTTCAAAATAATCGCCTGATATTTTGCAGGGACTGCGATAAATACCCTCATCCACATTTTCATACTCATATTCTATTTTCAAAGTCATCCCGTTCAGCTCCATTTCCTTCGCATTGGCCGAATCAGTAAAAAAATCCAGATCATGTCCGTCCAAAGATAACTTTTTTATACTCCAGTTTCCCCAGTTGTCGGACTTGCATACGATTTCTCCTTGATAAGGATCTATTTCAACTTTATAAAATTCCTCCGGATCGAATGGTTCATCCAAGCGTCCACACCCCCCCAAAAGAATGCTTAAACAGACAAAACAGAACGTTTTGCATAAGAGATTTTTCATTGTTGCTTCTTGTTTATTCATAATATCACCGTATATTCCCTCTATTTGATTCAAGAAACTATCGCCTCTTTATTAAGGTAAATCCAAACCGTTAAATCCCTCACCTGCGCCCAAAGTGGCATTTACAATAATCGAATCTTGTTGCAAGGCATCCTGCCGATAAAGCGTTCCTCTCAATGTTGCTTCAATAACCGGCAGATACGGAGAATTCCATTTTACATCAAAAACTTCAATTTCAAAAGGATTATGTTCGCTTGGAACATAATTTATACGTGAACCATCCGGATAGTTGCGGATAAGCGCTATTGTACTGCAATATAAGTCATCCCAGCCCGGTTCTCGATTCGGTTTTGTAATATATTTAGTATCCGGAACCAACCCCGAAATCGACATCTCAATATTGGATCCGTTATCTGGGGTAGATCCTTTGATGTACATAATATTAATAAACTTAATACCAATTTGATCTCTTCCATATCTTCCCGGTCGAGAATTATATTGAAAAAGAGAACTTATTCTATCGTTGTTAAATCTTTCATTCTCAAAAGAAACCGACAGATCATCTTCCGGTAATGTCCCGTCAAATGCCCCATCAAAGTATCCCCACCAAAGATGTTCTTTGGGATTGATTTCCTCTACCGGCTTATCATCATCAGAACAGGCTGAAAATGACATGGCTATCAGGCATACAAAACAAATTAAATCTATTCTTTTCATGAGTTGCAGTATATTGTTAGAAGCTGTTTTGAATAAATTCAAAACAGCTTCTTCTAAATTATAATCTTCGCGGTACAAGGATCATTTCAAAACTACCGGAACTGATGACATGCAGTTTATAACCTTTTGTGGATTTCTCGGAATCACTTACAATAACAGGATGCGTAAAGTAAAGAGAAAGTGTTCCCAATTCATCGGAATTCTCATCCCATTGAATTTTTATGCTGGTTGTGCTGGATTTAGTGTTAGAAAACCCATAGCCTAATTTCCCTGCAAGATTTACTCCTCCGGCTTTACCGCTTCCTTCCATGCTGAAATCCAATTTATTGGCATATTGATCTGTAAAATTGCGCGTAATTTCTTTTTTCGTAGTAGCATCTTTTTCTTCGACAAGCATATGCATTACCATGGAAGTGTTATACAAGTCCCATTGGTTCAAAAATACACGAGCAGGTTGATTAAAACCAGAAATCCGGGTTGGATATACCCATTTCGGTTGCAAATCACTAATTGTTACTGTGTAAGTATTTACTGAGTGTCGAAACCAGGTGCTATTAACGTGATGCACATGGGCTCTTTCAATGGAGAATAAATCTTGTGGTTTAAGCGAAAATATTAAAGACCTCTCCATCGGACTACTGCTATTTTCAATTGATACATATGATTTAATGACAATTTCAAATTTACCCTCAGTCCATACTCGCTTTATTATCTCTGCCGAAGTAAGGTATCCTTTTTTCTGCGTGGTTTGTTGCAAATCAGGATCGTTGGTATCGTCTATAATTAAGGCATCTTTATTGATCCGGAATTTGAAAATTTCTTCAAATACATTTCTGTTCAATATGCCCGGTTTATTAGATTTACCAATCCCATAATAGATGTAATCTCTTTGATATGCTCCTGCAACCCCATTAAGTTCATTATAAGCGTTAATGACAATGGGATCCAACTCTGACGCTTTTGCATACGGCCCACTCATATCAGTAGCTTCTACATTTACATAAAAATCTCCATTTCTAGTTTGAATCTGTGACTTTGCCGGATTATATGCATCATGGGCGAACTCGTAAGTGGTATTTCCTGCTCGGGTCGCACTGTTGCTAACGACCATACGCTCGTTGTTCTTTACTACGAGACAGGGGAATCCCGGAATCTCGCCTGATGACAGGGTACCTATGTCCTCTCCGGCTTCGTACAGCGTGCTGGTGTCATCGTCACGGCTTATCACGGCAATCTCATCGCCATCGATATTCCATTTCTCGGCGTCGAAGTCCCAGAATAGCGTAAAGTCGGGGACAAGGATATTCAGGAGTAGCGAAGACTCCTCGATTTGGATCAGTTCATCCTCGCTGTCGCAATACGAAAGAAGGATGTCGCGGAACGTTTTGCCGTCCGCAACGACTTTGTCCTTTACGAACGGATAGAACACGTCGTAGTCGTTGTCGAACTGCGCGAGTGCCTCGGTTTTGATGAAGCGGCGAACGTCCCGGCTCTCAGAAACGGCTTTCGACAGGATTTTGGAAAACGCCCTCTGGGCGTCCACGTTGTTGAGCATGACAACATCGGGGTTGCCGATTGTTGTATTTTCGTCTGGCGACGGTAATGGTTCCGTGTTGTCACACGAAGCGAACGTGGTTGCTACAAGTGCCGTTGCTGCAACGGTCAGTAGCCGATAGGTTTGATTTTTCATTCTATTAAATTTTATATTAAACAATTATGCAAATCCCAATGCGAGCTCGGCTTGAATTTACGTGACAAAGATACAGCCTCCGCTACATACGTGTCAATCCCTATAAGTGGGTCATTTTATGGTTATTTTTCGGGTCGGATTACCTAAAAGTAGTGCATTTAGAATCCGGGTGAAATTAAATACATCGGGAATCCGATTTATGCATTACTTTTGCAGCATGAAATTTTACACACATTTTACCGAG